>NZ_JAQQPR010000003.1:0-344215 GCF_036688705.1 Duganella sp. S19_KUP01_CR8
CCCCATTTGAGCATGAGTTCGGCTTGACTAGCCGAACTCATGCTCAAATGGGGGACCTGACCCCGGATTGAAATAAATAGAATCGTGGAGTTACATTCAATAGACGAGAAACCACTTTAATGTTATCTTCTATCCTCAGGAAATATTGCCGCATAGCTAGACTAGTTTTGCGCCGCGTCAACTTCTGACGCCCGATACACTCCTCACTCCCAAGAATACCTAACATGCTCAAGAAAATTGTTGCTGTATTGCTGAGTTCGTTTACTGCGGCTGCGCTCGCGGTGCCGCTCGGCTCGCAGTCGGTGCTGGTCGTCGAAGACGGCACCGGCAAAGTGCTGCTCGAAAAAAATTCCAACGTTCAAGTACCGATCGCCTCGCTGACCAAGCTGATGACCGCGATGGTGGTGCTCGATTCCAAGGCGGACATGGATGCCCCCATCAGCATCGATAAAACCGACGTGGATATGCTCAAGCACAGCACCTCGCGGGTGCCGGTCGGCGCCGAACTGGCCCGCCGCGATGCGCTGCAACTTGCATTGATGTCATCAGATAACCGCGCCGCCGCGTCGCTGGCCCGCACCTATCCAGGCGGCCCTGACGCGTTCAAACTGGCGGTCAACGCCAAGATCAAGGCGCTGGGCCTGACCCAGACCGTGATCGAAGAACCGACCGGCCTGTCGCCGAACAACCGCTCGACCGCGACCGACCTGGTCAAGATGGCAACCGCCGCCTCCGCCTATCCGGACATCCGCCGCATCACCACCGACACCAAGGACATCATCAACATCAAGGGTCGCCAGGTGGAGTACCACAACACCAACCGCCTGGTCGGCGCCAAGGGCTGGGATGTCGGCCTGTCGAAGACCGGCTACACCGAGGAAGCCGGCCGCTGCCTGATCATGCGCTTCAAGTCGGCCGGCAAGAACGCCACCCTGGTGCTGCTCAATGCCAAGGCCAACTCGGCCCGTCTGATGGACGCGTTCAACATCCGCCGCTTCGTTGCCGGCCCGGACGGCGAGCCGAAAGTCATGAAGGCCTCGGTCACCCGCCACAAGAAAGCCGCCAAAACGGCCAAGCGCCACCGCCGCGCGGCATAAACGCCGGCGGCGGCCAGCGCCGCCATGTCAGAACCCCGTCAAGCCGCCGGTGCACATCAGCGTCTGGCCGCTGACGTAATCGGACTCGGGAATGCACAGCATGTACACTGCGCCGGCAGCCTCCTCGGGCGAGCCGCCGCGGCCCAGCGGAATGCTGCGCTCCAGCGTATCGAGCAGGTCGGCGTTGAGGCCGACCTTGATGTCGCGGCCGTCGATATTGGCGGTGGCGGCCTCGGCGGTGCTCGACGTCAGGCGCGTCTTGATGAAGCCGAAGGCCACGCAGTTGACCGTCACGCTCATGCGTCCCCATTCCTTGGCCAGCGTCTGCGTCATGCCGACGATGCCGGCCTTGGCCGCCGCATAGTTGGCCTGGCCCGGGTTGCCGAACAGGCCGGCCACCGACGAGATGTTCACCACCTTGCGCACCACGCGGCGGCCGGCCTCGGCTTCGGCCTTGCTGTAGCCGCGTATCACCGGCTGCGCCGCGCGCAGGATGCGGAACGGCGCCGTCAGGTGCACGTCCATCATCGCCTGCCACTGGTCGTCGCCCATTTTCTGGATCACGTTGTCCCAGGTGTAACCGGCGTTGTTGACAATGATGTCGAGCCCGTTGAATTCGCTGACGGCGGTGCCGATGAAGCGCTCGGCAAAGTCGGCCGCGACCACGCTGCCGACACAGGCGACCGCCTGGCCGCCCGCCGCGCGGATCGCCGCGACCGTCTCCTGCGCCGGCACCTCGTCGAGATCGTTGACAACGATGCGCGCGCCTTCGCCGGCCAGTTTGAGAGCGATCGCGCGGCCGATGCCGCGTCCCGATCCGGTGATCAGCGCGACTTTGCCGTCTAGTTTGGATGTCATGGTGGTTCTCCTCGGTGATTGATGTAATGGGGTCGAATGATACGCTGCAGCGCCGCTACTACAACGGCGCGGACTGTAGGCTAGTTTCCCAGCAAGCCCCGCAAGCCGCTGGCGCGCTGGGTGCGCTGGGCGATGGCGTCGAGCAGCACCTGGCCGTTCGGCGTCAGCAGCGTGAAGTAGTCGCGCGCGCGCGTGATGCCGGTATAAATCAGCTCGCGCGCCAGCATGCCGCCGCCGTCCTTCGGCAGCACCAGCACCGTATGCTGGAACTCCGAACCCTGCGACTTATGCACCGTCATCGCGAACGCGGTCTCGACATTCCTGAGCCGCGTCGCCAGCACGCTGCGCACCTGTTCACCGTCCGAGAAGTAGACGCGCAAGGCGCCGGGACGCGCCGGGTCCGGCAAGGTCAGGCCGATATCGCCGTTGAACACGCCGGTGCCGTAATCGTTGCGGGTGACCATGACCGGCCGGCCGACATACCACTCGCCGCTCCGGCGCAGCAGGCCGGCCGCTTGCAAGCGCTGTTCGATCACGTCGTTCAAGCCGGCCACACCCCACTCGCCGTCGCGCACCGCGCACAGGATGCGGAAGGTTTCAAAGCTGGTCAGCACCGACTTCACCCAGGCCAGATAGCCGAGGTCGTCGCCGTCCGGGCCGCCGGCCTTGATCATTTTCAGGTAAGCCTGGTAGCCGCCGGCAGCGCCGGCCCGGCCTGCCAGCGCCAATTGCAGCAACTCGGACGGCTGCGCCGGATCGATCCAGGCCACCTTGCCATCCTCGCTGTTGCGCAACACCTGGACCGAGGTGGCGGCGTCCCCGGCGTTGACGGCCAGCGCCAACTGGCCGATCGGCCCGCCGAAGCGGCGGCTCTCACGCAGCATCACGGTCTGCTGGGCGATGGGTCCGCCATCGCCGGCGTAGCTGTCGGGAATCTGCTGGCCGGTGCTGGCTTGCACATACGACAGCGTTTCCGCATCGTAGGCTCCGGCCTCGGCGTCGTGGCACAGGTCGCCCAGCACGGCGCCCGCCTCCACCGACGCCAGCTGGTCCTTGTCGCCCAGCAGGATCAAGGTCGCCGTCGGCGGCAGCGCCGCCAGCAGCGCCGCCATCATTTCCAGGTGGATCATCGACGCCTCGTCGACGATCAACACGTCGACCTCCAGCTGATTGCCGGCGTTGTGCTGGAAGGCGCGCGTGTCGGGCCGCGCTCCGAGCAGGCTGTGCAACGTGCGCGCCGCGCCCATGCGGGCCGCCAGTTCGCGCAGCCGCAGCGCCGGGCCGACCTTTTCCGCCAGGTCGTCCAGCGCCGAATCGATCGATTGCTTGAGCCGGGCGGCGGCCTTGCCGGTCGGTGCGGCCAGCGCCACCCGCAAGCCGGACTGGCGCTCGCCGGCCGTGGCGAACAGCAAGGCCAGCAGGCGCGCCACAGTGTAGGTCTTGCCGGTGCCGGGACCGCCGGTGATGATGCCCAGCTTGCCGCGCATGGCGACCGCGCAGGCGATTTTCTGCCAGTCGGTGGCGCCGCCGCGCGGCGCGTGCGGGAACAGGATGTCCAGCCAGTGACGCACGTCGGCGGTGGCGGCCTCGGCATCGAGGGCGATCAGGCCGCCCAGCGCGCGGCCGCGCACGGCTTCCGCGACCAGTGTTTCGTCGCGCCAATAGCGGCGCAGGTAGAGGCGTTCGCCGTCCAGCACCAGCGGTTGTTGGAAATCCAGGTCGCCCACCGGCAAGACCTGGTCGCAGCCAGCCAACAGCGCGCGCCAGGCGTCGGCGTTCCTCGGCCAGGCGCCGGCCGTATCACGCAGCGCGCGCCATTCGTCGCTGGTCCAGCCCAGTTGGACGGAGAGGTCATCCTGCAACTCATCGAGCATCAGGCAACTGTGACCGCGTCCTTCAAGTTCGGATAGCAGCACGCACACCGCCATCAATTGCGGCGAGCTGGCGCCCACCGAGGCAATGAAGCGCGCAAATGCCCCGCTCAGGCGGCGCAGCTGGCCGTTCTCGGTCAAGGCGTCGACCTGATCGAACAGGGCGGCGGACGTTTCAATACTCATGCGGTGCCTCCGCTTGCGCTACGCCGGACTCATCCAGCAACCGATCCAGCCCGGCCAGCAGCTCAGGATCGGGTTCTATCAGGTAACAACCGCGCGTTTGCTGGTTCGCAATACCGCGCAGGAACAGGAAAATCGCGCCGCCCAGGTGCTCGGCCGGATCGTACTGGTCGCCCAGGCGGCTTTGCAGCAGCCGATGCAGCGCCAGCATGTAGATCGCGCCCTGGATGTCGTAGCGATGCTCGGCCATCGCCGCCACCAGCGCCGGCTGGTGATAGGCGGCGTCGCCCGCGCCGAGCGCGTTCGATTTATAGTCCAGCACCCAGAACCGGCCTTCGTGCTCGAACACCAGGTCGGCGAAGCCTTTCAGCATGCCATGCAGCTGACGTTCCGGCAGCGCCGGCCGCGCCACGCCACCCAGCAGATGCGTCGCGCACAGGCTGTCCAACGCACCGGTGCTGAGGCGCTCGCTGGGGAACCAGAACTCCATCTCCGGCAGCGGCGATTCAATCGCGCTCAATGGCGCGCCCAGGTACGGCAAGCTGGTGCCGGCGATCTCGCGCAGCCACGCCAGCGTATCCTCCAGGCGATTGCCCCAACCGGCACGCTCCACCCGCCGCGTCAGGCGCGATTCGAAGTTTTCGTGATCGACGACGGCAAAGCCCTCCTGCCCCATCCACTCCAGCTGCTCGTGCAGGAAGTTACCCGGCACCGAGCCGCGCGGGAAGCGATGCCACGGCGCGTCTTCCACGCGGTTCGACAGCGCGATCGACGGCATGCCGGCGCCTTCCAGCAGGTTCTCCTGCAAGCCGTCGCGCGGCACCGGCAAGGACGATGCGCCGCTGCCGATGGTGCCGGTCGGGCCGGTGCGCCGCGCCAGCGAACTGAAACTACCCACCGACCAATCGCGCTCGAAGCGGCCGGTGTAAAGCTGCGGTTCCAGCAACGGCGGGCGTTGTTCGATGCGGCTCAGGCGCGTGAACTGCTGCATCGCCATCTCCAGCGTCTCGATGCTGATGCCGTCGCAGCCTTTGCAAGCGTGGCCCCAGCGTTCCATCATCAGGTCCGACGGCAGCGCTTCACCGCCGGTCAGCAGATAACCCAGCGCCGATTCGTGCAGCGTGTTGTCGCCCGCCTTGCGCGCGGCCAGCGCCGTCACGCCCAGCCACAGGAAGTGGCGCGCACGCGTCAGCGCCACGTACAACAGGCGCAAGTCCTCCTGCAGGCGCGCGCGTTCGACCAGTTCCATCGCGGTGTCGGTCAGCGCCATGTCGATCTGGCGCACGCCCTCCTCGTCGCTGAATTCGAAGAAGCTGCGGTTGCGCCGCTCCACCTTGCGCGCCGTGACGGCGAACGGCAGGTACACCAGCGGATACTCCAGGCCCTTCGATTTGTGGACGGTGACGACCTTCACCAGCTCCGCATCGCTTTCCAGGCGCAGCACGCGTTCGTCGCCGGCGCCCTCGCCGCCTTCGATCTGCTCGGCGAGCCAGCGTATCAACGCCTGCTCGCCATCGAGCTGACGGCTGGCCGATTGCAGCAGCTCAGCGAGGTGCAGCAAGTTGGTCAAGCGCCGCTCGCCGCCCGGCTGCTGGAGCAAAGTCGCCGGCAATTTCAGCTCGTGGATGAAGCGGCGCAGCATCGCCAGCACGCCCTGCCGCTGCCATACGATGTGCAGCGCTTTCAATTGTTCGACGCGCGCTTCCCACGCCAGTTCGTCCGACGACAGCTGCGCCAGTTCCGCCAGCGGCAGGCCGGTGGTGCGGGTGGCGAAGGCTGCGCGCGCCAGGCCGCCGTCCAGTGGACTCGCGACGGCCGACAACCAGCGCAGCACATCGGCCGCTTCCTCGCTGTCGGTAACGGAATCCTTGTCCGACAAATACACGCTGGCGACCTGGCGCCGTTGCAGCGCGCGGCGTATGGCCGCAGCCTCCTTGCGGTCGCGCACCAGCACGGCGATGTCGGCCGGTTGCAGGCGCACGAAGCCTTTCGGGCCTGCGAAGCCCGCGTTCTCGTCGTTGAGCTGCGCGACAATATGCTCGGCGCAGTGCCAGGCAAAGAACTCGCGGTAGCTGTCCGCTTTCAGATCCTGCGTGGCGCTGCATGCGATGACCAGCGCCGGCACGTCGCCCGCCGCGTTGACCATGCGCTCGCCGCGTCCCTTGGCGCCGACCGCTTCGAACGGCAGCGGATTCACGCGCGTGCCGGGATCGCGGAAGCGGAAGGCGCCGCGTCCGAAGCCGCCTTCCGCAGGCTGGCCTTCGGCGTACATGAACAGGTGATTGACGGCGTCCACCACCGGCTTGGTCGAACGGTAGTTGGTGCCCAGCTGGTAGTGGCGGCCGGTGGTGGCCATGCGCGCGGACAGGTAGCTGTGGATGTCGGCTCCACGGAAGCCGTAGATCGACTGTTTCGGATCGCCGATCAGGAACAGGCCTGTCTCGGCATCGTTGTCCGCCACGCGGTACAGCAGGTTGAAGATCTGGTACTGGTTGGGCGCCGTGTCCTGGAATTCGTCGACCATCGCCACCGGATACTGGTCGGTGATGCGCTTGCGCAGTGCGGCGGCGTTCTCGCCTTGCAGCGCGGCGTTCAGGCGGTCCAGCATGTCGGCGAAGCCGAACTGGCGGCTGCGCTTTTTCAGCTCGGCCATGCGGCCGGCGACGGCGCCCGCCGCATGGCGGTACAACGCGTGCGACAGCGGTTCGATGTCGTCCAGCGCCCGCTTCAGCGGTTCGATGGCGTCGAAGTCGTCGGGGATCGTGGTGCTGTAGCCTTTTGAAAAAGCGTCTTCAAGGCCGTGCGGTGTCAGGCGCTTCCAGGCGGTGTCCGAGATGTCGGGCATGACCATGGCGGGATCTTGCGCCCAGGCGCGCAGGCCGTTGAACCACGCCACCAGCGAATCGGCCCGCATCTTGTTGCCGTTGAAGCATTTGGGCGACAGCACCCGCTCCGTGGCGATCCATTGTTCCATGCGGTTGGCGCGATCCACCCAACCGGCCTTCAGGGCCGCCAGCTGCACCTGCTGCTCGCGCTGGACGGCGGCGATCAGCTCGGCCAGCGATCCGGCGGTGGCGCCCGACACGCTGTGGTCTCCGATGATGTCGGCGCGCTTGACCAGCTCCCGTATCGACTTCTTCAACGCGCCCACGTCGCCCCAGCATGACAGCAGCGCATCCAGCGATACGGCGTTGAGCGGATAAACCTGCTGCCGCCAGTAGTCATGCGCTGCGTCTTCGAACAAGGCTTGCTCGTCGCTGACCAGTTCCTCGTCAAACAGGCTGCCGCTGTCGAAGGCGTGCTCGCGCAGCATGCGCTGGCACCAGGCGTCGATGGTGAAGATCGCCGCCTCGTCCATCGTCTCCGCCGCCAGCATCAGGCGGTGCGCGGCTTGCTGCTGCTCGCCGTGGCTTGGGTAGGATTCGAGGATGGCGTCCAGATAATCGTCGCGCACCACGCCGCTGCCGGCGCCCAGGCCCATCGCCGAGTAACCTCGGAAGTAGGCCGCCGCCTCCACCAGCCGTTCACGCACGCGGTTCGACAGCTCGCGCGTAGCGGCGCGGGTGAAGGTCATCACCAGGATATCGGCCGGCAGCAAGGGCCGGCGATAGGCGTTGTCGCCGCCGTGGCCCAGCACCAGCCGCACGTACAGCGCGGCGATGGTCCAGGTTTTACCGGTGCCGGCGCTGGCCTCGATCAGGCGTGAGCCGTGCAGCGGGAAGCTCAGGGGTTCCAGCGAATTAGCGGCGTTTGTGCTCATGCTGCGTCCTTGCCGCTTTGGTCATCAATGACGTCTATCGTGATGGATTGTTCAAGCCAGTCGGCCAGCGGTCCGTAAAGCGCTTGCGAGACGTCGGCAAAATCCGGTTCGGCGCTGAGCGCCGCAAAGTCCGGCCACAGGCGGGCCAGGCACAGGTCGTCGCTCTCGCCGGAGATCTCGAAACCGCCGTCGTACACATCGCGCGGATCGCCTTCCTGCGCCAGCGCCAGGGCGGTCTTGCAGGCGGTCGGCAAGGGGCGGTTCATGCCGTCGCGCCACAGGCAGACCAGCTCCCGCAAGGCTTCCAGCGCTTCGGCCTGCGCCAGCGGTTTCATGGTGACGATGGCGTCGCGCGCCACCAGGAAGCCCGCGACCGGCATGCCGGCCGCCGCCACCGCCAACTGGCGCAGCCACATGGCGATCAATTTGTCGCCGCGCGGCTTGCCCTGCTTGTCCGTGACCTTGGACGACATCTGCGCCAGCCATACGGTTTCGCTGCCGTTGCTGCGCAGCTGGTCGATCCAGTCGTCAACCTGCACGCCGGCCAGCTGGAGGCTCAGCGCCACCTTCGCCGCCGGCAGCTCGTAGCGCTCGCGCAGCGTCAGCCAGGCGCAGCGCACCGGCACCAGCGCCTGCACCAGCTGGTGTTGGTACTGCTGGCCGATCAGCCCTATCGGCAGCACGCCTTCGCGGGCCAGGCGTTCGGCGCGTTCGGTCATCTTGTCGTAGACCTGGTGGAGCTCTTCCGCCTCGGCGCCGTCGTCCAGCATGGTGTCTTCGAGCAGATAGCGTTCCAGCGCGTTCAGCGAGAACGGCTCCTCGTCCTCGCCCACCAGCGCGGCGTCGCCGAACATCACGCCGAGGCGCTGGCGGAAAAAGAAGCGCACCGGCTGGCGCATGAAATTGGTCAGCGTCGACAGCTTGAGGCGGTACTTGTCGTCGATCTCGTATGGCGGCAGCTCGGTGACGGCGGCATCGCCGGCCTCCTCGCCGTGCGCCTCGCGCCATTCGCGCGCGTAGGTCAGCAGGCCGCCGTCCTCGAAGTAGCGGCGGCTGAACGGCTGCAAGGCGTGCTCCGTGGTGCGCGCGTGAGGATCCAACCGCCAGCCGTTGACCAGGTAATCCCGCAGCTGCGACACCAGCACCGACGGCGGCTGCTCGCTGTTGTCGCGCACATTGCGTCCGACCCAGCTGATGTACAGCTTGTCGCGCGCGGCCAGCAGCGCTTCCAACATCAGGTAGCGGTCGTCGTCGCGGCGCGAACGGTCGCCCGGACGGGCCATGCCCGGCTGCGCCAGCAGGTCGAAATCGGCCTTGGGCGCACGGCGCGGGAAGTCGCCGTCGTTCATGCCCAGCAGACAGACCACGCGGAACGGCACCGCGCGCATCGGCATCAGCGTACAGAAAGTCACGCCGCCGGAGACGAATTGGTGATTCAGCGTCGGCTCGTCGAGTAGGCCCAGCCACGCTTCGCGCAGCACGGCCAGCGGCACGGCTTCATCGTACTGCGCGCCTTCGCAGGTCTCCAGCCAGTTGTTGAGCGCATCGTCCAGATGCGCCAGCGTCAGGCGGTCGCCCTCCTCGCCCGCTTTGAAGAAGGCCACCAGCAGCGCGCGCGCCTGCACGCCCCACTCGGCCGGCGAATGCGATTGCGCCAGCACGGCGCGCCAGTGCAGCAGTGCTTCGACCATCTGCGCCAGCGATCCGGCCAGCGCCGCATCCAGGCCGCCCACTTCGCCATACGCCTCGATGCCGGCAAAAGCCGCATCCTCGCCGCTGGCGTAGCCGAGCAGCATGCGGCGCACGCCGAACAACCAGGAGTTCTGCTCGCCCGCCGCGCCCAGACCCAAGCCGGCGCGGTGTTCGGTATCCAGTCCCCAGCGCACGCCGGCGCCTTCGATCCACAAGCCCAGCGTCGGCAGGTCATCTTCTTTCAAACCGAAACGCGCGGCCAGCGCCGGCACGTCCAGCAGGTCGCGCACCTCGCTCTGGCGGCAGCGCTGCTGCGGCAATCGCAGCAGCCATTCCAGCGCCACCAGCAGCGGATTGACGCTGCGGTCGTTGACGTCGCCGATTTCAAACGGAATGTAGCGCGGATCGCTGCGGCGGTGCTGCGCGAACACCGCGTGGATGGCGGCTGTGAAGGTGTCGATGTCCGGCACCATCACCACCACGTCGCGCGGACGCAGGCCGCTGCCGTCGGCGAACATGGCCAGCAGCTGGTCGTGCAGCACCTCCACCTCGCGCTGCACGCTGTGGGTGACGTGGAATTCGATGGAGCGATCGTCGTCCGGCGGCGGGATCTGCGGATGTTCGGACAGCGGCAGCAGATCGCGGATGGCGGCCTGCACCTGCGAAAGCAACGGGCTATCTCGCCCCGCTCCCTCGCCATCGCTGAACAAATCGATGCGCAGTGGCGCAACATCGTCGTTTTCAGCGGCTGCGGCGGCCGAGGCTTCGTCGAATTCGTCCAGCATGCGGATGAAGTCACGGCCCTGACGCCCCCAGCTGGCCAGCAGCGGATGGCTGTGCGCATGCAGCTCTTCCAGCGGAATCGCGCCCAGGTCCTGGCCATTGCGCAGCTGCTGACGGCGATGTGCGCTGCGCAGCAGCTCGCGGCCTTCGATGATGTCGCCCCAATAGAACTGGCATGGATTGGGCACCGCCAGCAGCACCTGCGTGTAGCGCGACAGCGAAGCGAGGGCCTGCAAGCTTTGATACGGCAGAGCCGAGACGCCGAAGATCACGATGCGGCGCGGCAGGCGGCCCAGCGGCTCCTCGCCGGCGGCGCTGGCGCGCACGAATTCGGTGTGAACGGTGGCGCGGCCCAGCTCCCGCTCATGCGGTTCGACGTCGGCGATCACCGCCCGCCACAACTGGCCTTGCCAGCGCTGGTCTTCCGGCAGCGGATGCGCTTCGTTGCGGGCGTTGCGCAGCTGGTCGCGCCCCTGGGCCCAGTCGTCCAGCCAGTCGGCGCGATAGACCTGGTATTGATCGAACAAGTCGGCCAGGCGCTCGGCCAGTTGCAGCCGGCGTTCGGCCTCGCCGTCGGCCAGGAAATGGCGCAGCGGCGTGAACACGGGATCGGCCAGCAAGGTGGGCAGCAGGCGCATCAGGCGCCAGGTCAGCGGGCCTTTGTCGAAGGCGGAGCGCACCGGCACGCGTTCGCGCCCCAGCATGCCGCGATAGGTTTCCCACAAAAAGCGCGCCGGCAGCGCCACCCGCGTGGCGGCGCAGACCCGCATTTCCTCGGCCAGCGCGATCTTCAGCCATTCGGCCACGCCGTTCGACTGCACCAGGATGGTTTCCGATTCGAGCGCCCCCAGCGGATGATTGCGCAGCCATTGGAACACCGCCGCGCGCAGCTGCTCCATTTGATTACCGTGCAAAATCAGCAGGCCGGGGGTGATGCTCGAATGCATAGGGCTCTTCGTGGGAATAGAGCCCGTATTATCGCTCTAGCCGGGGTCGTAGGCCAGCAGTTCCTGCTCCATGCGCTCGTTCAGCAGCGCCAGCATGGCATGCAGTTTTTGCACCAGTTGCCGGGCGTTGGCGCAATCGGCGTCGTGACGCACGTTTTCCAGCGCCAGGCACAGGTTCCCGAAACGCATAGCGCCCACCGCGCGGGCCGAGGATTTGATGCGGTGCCCCAGTTCGGACAGGTGCGCCAGGTCTTCCTGCGCCAGCGCCGCGTCGACTTCACGCAAGCCTTCGCGGGCCGAGTCCAGGAACAGCAAAGCGTATTTGCGCATCTTGTCGGCCTTGCCGCCGAAGGTCTGGGCCAGTGCGGCGACATCGAGCAGCTCCGCCTCATCGAGCGCAGGAGCCGGCGCCCCGGCGCTCGCCGGTATCGACGGCGCAGCCGCTTCAACCCGCGCCGCAGGCTGCTCCACACCCGGCGCCATCGCCCGCACCTGTCCTTGCAGCGGCGCGGACGCGCCATCGGCCATGGTGAAGTACGACGGCGGAGGCGGCGCCAGCGGCCGCGCGAAGCTGGCCGTGCGCGCCCGTTGGCTCATCCACTTGGACAGCATATTGAACAGCACATTGGGCGCGATCGGCTTGGTGACAAATTCATCCATGCCCGCGCCCAGGCAGCGCTCCTGGTCGTCGCGGCCGGCGTTGGCGGTCATCGCGATGATCAGCGTGGCCGACAATTTCGGATGGGCGCGGATCAGGCGCGTGGTCTCGTAGCCGTCCATCACCGGCATCTGCACGTCCATCAGCACGCAATCGAAGCGTTCCTTGAGCAGCAGGTCGATCGCCTCCTTGCCGTTGTTGGCCACGCAGACGGTGGCGCCGGCATCCTCCAGCAGCTCCTGGCCCACCTGCTGGCTGAAGATATTGTCCTCGACCAGCAGGATGGAGGCGCCGCGTATGCTGTCCAGCACATCCGGCTGCACCGACTCGTCGCTCGGTTGCAGCATGCTGACGCCCTTGGCCAGCCGCGCCGTGAACCAGAAGATGCTGCCGGCGCCGGGATGGCTGTCGACGCCGACGCCGCCGCCCATCAGCTCCGCCAGCTGCTTGCTGATGACCAGCCCCAGGCCGGTGCCGCCGTAGCGGCGCGTGGTCGAGGTATCGGCCTGGTGGAAGGACTGGAACAGCTGCTCCAGCTGGTCCGGCGACATGCCGATGCCGTGGTCCTCCACTTCGAAGCGCACCAGGATATGGCCGTCGCGCTCCTCCAGCGGCCGCGCGCGCACATACACCTTGCCGTTTTCCGAGAACTTGATGGCGTTGCTGGTGAAGTTCAGCAGCACCTGCTCCAGCCGCAACGGATCGCCGCGCAGCTGCTGCGACAGTCCCGGCCAGATCTCGTACACCAGCTCCAGTCCCTTGGCAGCCGCGCTCTCGCCCAGCTGGCTGGACATATTGGACAGCAGCGAATCAAGCGAAAAGTCCAGCACCTCCAGGTCCATCTTGCCCGCTTCGATCTTGGAGAAGTCCAGGATGTCGTTGATGATGCCCAGCAGGTGCTGGCCCGAATGGTAGATCTTTTGCAGGTAGTCGCGCTGCTTCGGATGCGTGACCGATTTCAGCGCCAGGTGGGCCATGCCGATGATACTGTTCATCGGCGTGCGGATCTCGTGGCTCATATTGGACAGGAAATCGCTCTTGGCCTGGTTGGCGGTGTCGGCTTCCTCCTTCAATTGATGCAGCTCGGTGACGTCGGTCGACAGGCCGATGACGGCCGTGACGGCGCGGTCTATCTCCACCGGCACCTTGACGGTCCACAGATGCTGCACCACGCCGTCCCGGCCGACATACTTGGTCTCGCCGGAACGCTTGACGTTATCGGCGAACACTGGCCGCTCCTGCGCCCATGCGGCGTCGGCGACGGCGGTCGGCATCAGTTCGCGATCGAGCTTGCCGACGATCTGCTCCACCGGCAATCCCATCGAGTCGGCCATCTTGGCGTTGACGTAGATGTAGCGGCGCTTCTGGTCCTTCATGTAGACGTGGGCGTCGACGTTGTTGAGCACCGTGTCGAGCAGCACGCCCTGCTTCAGCGCGCGCCGGCGCGAGGAGTACAGCACGAAGAAGTAACTGTACAGCAGCATGGTGCCTGCAAGGCCGGTCAGGCCGGCGACCCACGGGAAATACAGATCGAAGCGCGTCAGCAGCTCGGATTTCCTGACCTGGAACTGCGCCTTCCACAAGCTGCCGTTGAAATCGATCGGCAGCACCGACTCGAAATACTCGCTGCGCGCGCCCATCGGAATGGGCGGCGCCTTCAACGAGCCGTTATCGTTGAACAGCAGGCGGTCGGTCTTCTCGATCACCAGGCGGCGCTGCTCGATTTCCTTGCTGCCGTCTGCATACAGCATCAGGTGCACCTGGCGCACCGTCATCTCGTCGATGGCGCCCTGCACCAGCTTGGACACGCTGAAACCAATGCCGACCGAGCCCAGATAGGCGGCGCGCCGCCCCGCCACATCGGCCACCGGCATATCGCGGCGATAGACCGGCAGGCGGATGCCCAGGCCGATGTGCGGCGACGGTTGCTGGATCACGATCGGCTGGCCGGAAGCGCTGACCTGGCCGCTGTCGCGCGAGGCCGCCACCAGTTTGTCGACCAGCGGATTGGCGACCACGTCGACGCCCATCTTCTCGTCCATCATCGACGCCGGCTCCAGATAGGTCAGCACGGCGTAGTGCGCGCGCCGGCCCGGCGGCTTGATGTCGAAGTTCGGATAGCCCTGCGGCGACATGCTGCGGTCCGCGCGCACGCGGGCGACGAAGGCGTCGCGCTGCGCGTCGGCAACCAGCGGCGCCCAGGTCACCGCTTCGATGGCCGGGAAATGACGCGGAATTTCCAGGCTGGCCACGTACTGGTGAAATTGCAGGCGTGTCAAATCATCGCTGGTCTGGAACAGCGCCACCAGGCCGTGCGTCAGATCGGAATACGATTTGATGCGGGCCGAAATTCCGTACTGCGTGCTGCGCGCCAGGTTCTCGAAGCGCTGGTTGGCATCGTCGTCGACGGTCTTGGCAGCGGTACCATACAGGGCCGCGCCGACGGCCAACGCCAACGCGCCGCCAGCCAGCCAGAACAACAGGCGGGGACTGCGGACCGCTTCCGTCGCGTTACCCGATTTGAGCATTCGCCATCACTTTAGGTCTATAAATTTGCGGAAAATTTTGCATCACAGCAGCATACTATTAATGCCGCTTGGGAACCAGTGAAACAATTGGAGAGAATTCACCAATTTTTCATGCAAAATTCAAGGGAACCATATGCTATAAGGCGCGCTCTAAAGATGAGGTTGGCAATTTTCCGGCACTGCGGGAGACTCATCATGCGCGCACCATCCATGATAGCGGTATTTTTCTCAAGCATCGTCTGCATGCCGATAACGGGTCATGCGACGACTGTTGACCATCACGAATTTGAAGCCTGGCTGGAAGCACCTTTCCACGCCGATACACACGGCGCCCGCACTTTGGCGTTGCACTTTTCCGCGCCGGACCAGCAACCGGGCGACACCCTGCACTGGCGCCTGACCCTGCTGGCGCCGGACGGCCGCACCTTGCGCAGCTGGCGCGGCGCGCATCCCATGGCCGAGCCCACCCACGATGTGGCGCTGCGCTGGCGCGCGCCGTCAACGCTGCGCCACGGCATCTACCGCCTGCGCCTGGACGCCAGCGCGGGCGCAGGCCCCACTGTCGAGCAAAGCTGGAACGTGATGGTCGGCAAAAGCCCAGCGCCTATGGCATCCCTGCTGGCGCCGACAGCGGTGGACACCTTCCCCTACGCGGTCTACCTCGGCAATCTGCACAGCCAGACCAATCACAGCGATGGCGGCGGCGCGCTGGACCATTGCACCGGCGCGCAAGCGCCACAGAGCGCCGCGCTCGGCCCCACGGACGCCTATGCCTACGCCCAACAGCACGGCCTGGATTTCCTGATGACTTCCGAACACAACCATATGTACGACGGTTCGGACGGCACCAACAATGCCGCCGATTCGGCCGCCGCCAGGGCGCTGTACCGGAGCGGACTGCAAGCGGCCGCCGCGTGGAACCAGGCGCATCCGCGCTTTGTCGCCATCTACGGCCAGGAATGGGGCGTCATCAACCACGGCGGCCACCTCAACATCGTCAACAGCGAGGAACTGCTGGGCTGGGAACGCAACGCCCTCGGCGAGCTGCTCGCCGATACGGAAAGTCCAAAAGGCGACTACGCCTTTTTGTACAAATTGATGCGGGAACGCGGCTGGATGGGCCAGTTCAACCATCCGCAGGGCGACCAGTTCGCCATCCTGGGCAAGCCGCTGGCCTGGAACGCCGACGGCGACCAGGCCATGGTGTTGTGCGAAGTGATGAACAGCAGCGCCTTCTCGACCCGCAGCGACGAGACGGAAACCCATCTGAGCAACTACGAAACGGCCTGCAACAAGCTGCTGGAGGCGGGCTACCATGTCGCCTTCAGCAGCGACCAGGACAACCATTGCGCCAACTGGGGCGCGTCCTACAGCAACCGCACCGGGGTGCTGATGCCGCCCGACACGCCGCTGGACGGCCCCAACCTGCTCGCCGCGCTGCGCGAACGTCGCGTATTTGCCACGATGGATAAAAACGCCAGGCTGATGCTGACCGCCAACGGCCACCTGATGGGCGAACGCTTCGTCAATCGCGGCAAGCTGACATTGCAGGCGAATTACGCCAGCACGAGCGGGCGCGGGGCCGCCGCCGTCGCCATCTTCCACGGGGTGCCCGGTCGAAACGGCACGGTCGCCGTGCTCAGCAACAAAGCCCGCAGCGTCGTCAAACCCGCCGCCGGCGAGCATTTTTATTACGCCAGGGTGACCCAGGACGACGGAAAAATGCTGTGGAGCGCGCCGATCTGGGTCAGCCAGCAGGGCAGCAATCGTGCGCGGCAGAATATTGAATTACGATAATATTTTTGCTGGTAAAAAATTTCTGCATGGCGATTGTCATATTGATAAAATGCTGTTTTAACCATCGTATGGTTAAGCGCAATTTTGCTTGACTCCCGGACATACAAGAGTATCTTTTACCTTCCAGACACAGTGCGACAGCCCGATACCTCAACCGTTCAGCCAGCCGTGCCTATCCCAAAAGTCCTCCTCGTAAATGACGATCCGGCGAGCCTGTATGCGCTGGAAAGCCTGCTGTCCGAGGCCGCCGACCAACATGTGTACGAGCTGTTGACGGCGGGTTCCGGCAAGGAAGCCTTGCGCCAGGTGCTGCGGCACGAATTCGCCGTGATCCTGCTCGACGTCAGCATGCCCGGCATGGACGGCTTCGAAACCGCCGAAGCCATCCACTCCCACCCGCGTTCGGCGGGCGTGCCGATCATCTTCATCACCGCGCACTATGCGGACGAGATCAACCGCCTCAAGGCCTATCAAAAAGGCGCGGCCGATTACCTGTTCACTCCGGTGATACCGCAGATCCTGCAGGCCAAGGTGGCGGTATTCGTCGAGATGACGAAGAAGAATATCCAGCTGCGCAAAAAGAGCGAACAGCTGGCGCGCCTGAACCAGGACCTGCGGGTGCAGCGCCTGCAAGACCTGGAGCGCATCAACGCCGAGCTGGAACAGGAAATCAAAGACCGCAAGCAGGCCGAGTTGCGCGCCCACGAGCTGTCCACCCGCGACGCGCTGACCAACCTGGTCAACCGCCGCGCGCTGATCCAGCAGCTGGAGCATGCGGTGGCCACCTCGGACCGCAGCGGCACCGGCTTCGCGCTGCTGTTCCTCGACCTCGACAAATTCAAGCATATCAACGACAGTTACGGCCACGAAGCGGGCGACGAGCTGCTGCGCCAGGTCTCGGCGCGGCTGACGGCGGCGGTGCGCGTGGCCGACGTGGTGGCGCGGCTGGGCGGCGACGAGTTCGTGGTGCTGATCGAAGGCCGGGCGGCGGCGGCCAACGCCGCGCGCGTGGCGCGCAAGATCGAACTGGCGTGCGCCCTGCCCTTCGACATCGCCGGCCACCGACTGAAGACGGCGGCCAGCATCGGCATCGCTATCTATCCACAGGACGGCAACAACGCGCAGACGTTGATGAAGAACGCCGACACCGCCATGTACCACGCCAAGCAGAACGACGCCGGCCCGGTGCAGTTCTTCCACGAAGAGCTCAACGTGCGCGAGCGCGAACGCGGCCAATGGGCGCTGGAACTGCGTAAAGGACTGGCCGCCGGCGAGCTGGAACTGCGCTACCAGCCGCAGATCGACATCGCCAGCGGCCGCACCATCGGCGCCGAGGCCCAGCTGTATTGGCGCCATCCCGACAAGGGCGAACTGGAAGCGGTGCAATTCCTGCCGCACGTGCAGGATCGCGGACTGCTGGACCGCGTCGACGTCTGGGTGATCGGACAGGCCTGTGCGCAAGCGGCCCTGTGGCAGAAGGTCGCCGCGGCCGGCTCCCGTCCACGCGGCAGCGCGCCGCTGTGCATATGGATCAACCTGGCCACGCCACAGCTCAATACCGACCTGCTGCAAACGCTGCTGCCGGCGATGCGCAAACAGCATCTGGCGCCGGGCAGCATCGGCGTGGAATTGAACGAAAAGCTGCTGCAAGGTCCGGCCGAGCCGCTGACCCAGTTGCTGCGGCAATTACAGTCCGGCGGCGTACGCGCCGCGCTGGACGACTTTGGCAGCGCGCGCTCTTCGCTGGCGGCCTGCAAGCGCTGGCAGCTCAACGCGCTGAAGATAGACCGCAGCTTCATCCACGCGATCGGCAACGACGAAGGCGGCACCGACATCGTCGCCGCCGTCATCCACCTGGCGCGCGCGCTGGCCATGCGGGTCGTGGCGATGGGCGTCGACCAGAAAGCGCAGCTCGACGTGCTGCGCGCGCTGGGTTGCGACAGCTGCCAAGGCGAACTGTATTTCCCGCCGCTGACCGCCGCGGAACTGATTGAACACACCGGCGCCAAACCAACAGCGTCCACCACCAAATCCCACTCCCTCCTAAACGACGAGGAATAAGCCGATGAACGATATGACCGACATGGGCGAGCAGATCGACGCCAAGCGACTGCTGTCGACCCTGATGGCGCTGAAAAAAGGCGATTTCACGGCGCGCATGCCGTCCGACTGGACCGGCATGGCGGGCAAGATCGCCGACACCCTGAACGAAATCATCGAGACCAAGGAAAAAATGGTGCAGGTGGTGACGGACGTGAGCCGTGTGGTGGGCCGCGAAGGCCGGCTGACGCAGCGCGCGCAGGTTCCCAATATGTCCGGCGGCTGGGCCACCATTGTCAGCGCTGTCAACGCGCTGATCGACGATCTGGTGCGCCCGACCACCGAGATGGCGCGCGTGATCGGCGCCGTGGCGAAGGGCGACCTGTCGCAGACCATGGCGCTGGAGGTCGACGGCGTGCCGCTGAAAGGCCAGTACCTGCGCGCGGCAACCACCGCCAACACGATGGTGGAACAGCTGTCGTCGTTCTCCTCCGAGGTGACGCGGGTGGCGCGCGAGGTGGGTACCGAGGGTAAGCTGGGCGGCCAGGCGCAGGTGAAAGGCGTGGCCGGCACATGGAAGGACTTGACCGACTCGGTGAACTCGATGGCGGGTAACCTGACCTCCCAGGTGCGTAACATCGCCGAGGTGACCACCGCGGTGGCGAACGGCGACTTGTCCAAGAAAATCACGGTGGACGTGCGCGGCGAGATCCTGCAACTGAAGGACACCATCAACGTGATGGTGGACCAGCTGCGTTCCTTCGCGTCGGAAGTGACGCGGGTGGCGCGAGAAGTAGGTACCGAGGGTAAGCTGGGCGGCCAGGCCTACGTGCCGGGCGTCGGCGGCACATGGAAAGACTTGACCGACAACGTGAACTTCATGGCGTCCAACTTGACGGGCCAGGTGCGTAACATCGCGGCGGTGACCACCGCCGTGGCGAACGGCGACTTGTCCAAGAAGATCACGGTGGACGTGAAGGGCGAGATTCTCGAACTGAAAAACACCATCAACGTGATGGTGGACCAACTGTCCTCCTTCGCATCCGAGGTGACGCGGGTGGCGCGAGAAGTGGGTACCGAGGGTAAGCTGGGCGGCCAGGCGCAGGTGAAAGGCGTGGCCGGTACATGGAAGGACTTGACCGACTCGGTGAACTCGATGGCGGGTAACCTGACGGGCCAGGTTCGTAACATCGCCGACGTGACCACCGCCGTGGCCAACGGCGACTTGTCGAAGAAGATCACCGTGGACGTGAAGGGCGAGATTCTCGAACTGAAAAACACCATCAACGTGATGGTGGATCAACTGAACTCCTTCGCATCCGAGGTGACGCGGGTGGCGCGCGAGGTGGGTACCGAGGGTAAGCTGGGCGGCCAGGCCAACGTGCCCGGCGTGGCCGGCACATGGAAGGACTTGACCGACGGCGTGAACTCGATGGCGGGTAACCTGACCGGCCAGGTGCGCAACATCGCCGACGTGACCACCGCCGTGGCCAACGGCGACCTGTCGAAGAAGATCACGGTGGACGTCAAGGGCGAGATTCTCGAACTGAAAAACACCATCAACGTGATGGTGGACCAACTGTCCTCCTTCGCATCCGAGGTGACGCGGGTGGCGCGCGAGGTGGGCACCGAGGGTAAGCTGGGCGGCCAGGCATACGTGCCGGGCGTCGGCGGTACATGGAAGGACTTGACCGATAACGTGAACTTCATGGCGTCCAACTTGACGGGCCAGGTGCGTAACATCGCGGCGGTGACCACCGCCGTGGCGCGCGGCGACTTGTCGAAGAAGATCACCGTGGACGTGAAGGGCGAGATCCTGGAACTGAAAGACACCATCAACGTGATGGTGGACCAATTGTCCTCCTTCGCATCCGAGGTGACGCGAGTGGCGCGCGAGGTGGGTACCGAGGGTAAGCTGGGCGGCCAGGCCAACGTCTCCGGCGTGGCCGGCACATGGAAAGACTTGACCGAGAACGTCAACCAGCTGGCGGCAAACCTGACCAACCAGGTGCGAGCGATCGCCGAGGTGGCGACCGCCGTGACGCGCGGCGACTTGTCCCGCTCCATTCAGGTGGAAGCGCGCGGCGAGGTGTCCTACCTGAAGGACAACATCAACGAGATGATCCGCAACCTGAAGGACACCACGCTGAAGAACGCGCAGCAGGATTGGCTGAAGACCAACCTGGCGCGTTTCACGCGACTGCTGCAAGGCCAGCGCGACTTGCAGGCCGTGACCAAGCTGATTCTGTCCGAGCTGGCGCCGTTGGTGTCGGCGCACCACGGCGTGTTCTACATGATGGATTCGCAGGAATCCGACGCCCGCCTGCGCATGATCGCCAGCTACGGCTACCGCTCCAGTCGCAAGCTGCCGACCTCCTTCCTGCCGGGCGAAGGCCTGGTGGGCCAGTGCGCGGTGGAGAAGGTGCGCATCTGGCTGACCGACGTGCCGCGCGATTACATCGTCGTTTCGTCCGGCCTGGGCGCGGCGCCGCCGACCAACATCGTCGTGCTGCCGATTCTGTTCGAGCAGCAGGTCAAGGCGGTGATCGAGATCGCCTCGCTGGACCGCTTCACCGAAACCCACCTGTCCTTCCTCGACCAGCTGATGGAATCGATCGGCGTGGTGCTGAACACCATCGAGGCGAACAGCCGTACCGAATCGCTGCTGACGCAGTCGCAATCGCTGGCGCAGGAACTGCAACAGACCAACCAGGAACTGGCCGAAAAAGCCCGCCTGCTGTCCGAGCAGAACATCGAGGTGGAACGCAAGAACCGCGAGGTGGAGCAAGCCAAGCTGGCGCTGGAAGAGAAAGCCACCCAGCTGGCGCTGTCCTCCAAGTACAAGTCCGAGTTCCTGGCGAATATGTCGCACGAGCTGCGTACGCCTCTGAATTCGCTGCTGATCCTGGCGCAGCAGCTGGGCGACAACCCGGACGGCAACCTGTCCGGCAAGCAGGTGGAATTCGCCAAGACCATCCACGGCTCCGGCTCCGACTTGCTCACGCTGATTAACGACATCCTGGATCTGTCGAAGATCGAATCCGGTACCGTGACGCTGGACGTGTCCGAATATCGCTTCCAGAACCTGCGCAACTACGTCGACCGCACCTTCCGCCACATGGCCGAGGCCAAGCATCTGGGCTTCTCGGTGGAGCTGAAGGAAAACCTGCCGACCGCGATGATGACCGACACCACGCGCCTGCAGCAGGTGCTGAAAAACCTGCTGTCGAACGCGTTCAAGTTCACCACGCACGGCCAGGTATCGCTGGCCATTAGCCTGGTGAACAGCGGCTTCTCCAGCGACCACCCCAACCTGCTGCACGCCGACGCGGTGCTGTCCTTTGCCGTCTGCGACACCGGCGTCGGCATCGCCGCCGACAAGCTGCAACTGATCTTCGAAGCGTTCCAGCAGGCCGACGGCTCCACCGCCCGCAAATACGGCGGCACGGGCCTGGGCCTGTCGATCTCGCGCGAGCTGGCGCGCCTGCTGGGCGGCGAGATCCGCGTCGAATCGGCGGTCGGCAACGGTTCCACCTTCACGCTGTTCCTGCCGTATAACCGGGCCGGCTTCATCAACTACGACATGGGTCGCCAGCCGCAGGTGCGCCTGCCGACACCGGCCCCGCAGGTGGTCTACACCGCGCCGCACTACAGCGAACTGTCGCAACCGGAGCACGACAGCCTGAGCGCCATCACCGACATCGAGGCCGACATGGAGCAATATGGCAGCAGCGACGACCGGGGCCTGGTGGCGCCGGGCGATCCGTCGGTGCTGATCATCGAGGACGACGAGCGCTTCTCCAAGATCGTGCTGGACTTCGCGCGCGAGAAGAACTTCAAGGGCATCGTGACGCTGCAAGGCGATTCGGCCTTGAGCCTGGCGCGCGACTATCTGCCATCCGCCATCCTGCTCGATCTCGACCTGCCGGACATCGACGGCTTCACGGTGCTGGACCGCCTGAAACGCGATCCAAGCACGCGCCACATTCCGGTGCATGTGATGTCCAGCCTGCGCGAGCGCGAACGGGCGCTGCGCCTGGGTGCGATCTCCTACCTGAACAAGCCGGTCAGCAAGGCCGCCTTGCAGGAAGAGTTCACGCGCATCCAGAAGTTCCTGCTGGGTGGTAAACGCAGCCTGCTGGTGGTGGACGACGAACAAATGCAACGCGACGCCATCGTCGCCCTGATCGGCGACGCCGACCTGCACATCGTCGCCGTCGACACCGGCCAGGCGGCACTGGACGCGCTGCGCGAAGCGCGCTTCGACTGCATGGTGCTGGACCTGACGCTGCCCGACATCAGCGGCTTCGACCTGCTAGACATCATCGGCAAGGACGAATCGCTGCGCGACCTGCCGATCGTGATCAACACCGCCAAGGAGTTGAACCGCAAGGAAGTGGCAAAGCTGAAGCGCTACGCCAAGACCATCGTCATCAAGGACGCCCGCTCGCCGGAGCGCCTGCTGGATGAAACAGCGCTGTTCCTGCACCGCTCGCAGGCCAGCCTGCCGGAAGCTCAGCGCCGCATGCTGGAAGAGATCCACGCGGCCGACGGCGGCCTGGCCGGCCGCAAGGTGCTGATCGTCGACGATGACCTGCGCAACATCTTCGCGCTGTCGTCGCTGCTGGAGCGCCAGCAGATGCAGGTGTCGTTCGCCGAAAATGGCCGCGATGGCATCGAGGTGCTGGAAAAGGATCCGACCATCGAGATCGTCCTGATGGACATCATGATGCCGGAGATGGACGGCTACGACACCATGCGCGCCATCCGCCGCATCCCCAAATTCAAGTCGCTGCCGATCATTACGCTGACGGCGAAAGCGATGAAGGGCGACCGCGATAAATGTATCGCGGCCGGCGCGTCGGACTACATCACCAAGCCGGTGGACGTGGCGCAACTGCTGTCGCTGATGCGGGTGTGGCTGCACTGATGGCGGTGATGAACTCGTTATTGGCGACGCTGCGGGCGGCGTTGCGGCCCGCCGACTCGGGCGGTACGGCCAGCACGGCCAGCATGACGCCGCCCAAGCCGGTCGCCGGCCCTGCGGATGGTCCGCGCCGCCACTCGCCGTCCACGGTCGAGGAGCTGGAGCTGGAGCTACTGCTGGAGGCCGCGTTCCAGGTCTACGGCTACGACTATCGCGGCTACCAGCGCGACGTCGTCACGCGCCGCGTGCAGGCGGCGATGAAGCAGCTGTCGCTGGCCACCATCTCGGAACTGCAAGCGCGCGTGCTGCACGATCCACATGCCTGGAACGCTCTGCTGCGTGAACTGTCAGTGGAACCGGCGTCGATGTTTGACGATGCGTCGGAAGTGTCGCTGCTGCGGATGTCGCTAGGCGTATGCCTGCACGGCGCCGCGCTGCCGCGCGTGTGGCTGGCCGATTGCGCCGGCGCCCAACAGGCGTGGACGCTGGCCATTCTGCTGGAGCAGGAACAACTGGGCGCACGCACCGAAATCTACGCCACCGTCTCCAGCGACGCGTTGCTGGCGGAAGCGCAGGCGGCAAGCCTGCCGATGGCGCGCTTGGGCGAGCTGCAGGCGAACTACGTGCGCAGCGGTGGCTTGGGCAAGCTGCTCGATTATTTCGAAGTCAGCGGCGACGGGCTGCACGCTGCTCTGCTACCGCAACTGCGCAGCCGCATCACCTGGGCGCAGTACAACCTGGTGACGGACGCCTCGTTCAATGAATTCCAGATGATATTTGGGCGGCGCACCCTGCCCGACTTCGGCCCGGCGCTGCGCCAGCGCGTGCTGCGACTGTTCGACGACAGCCTGGCGCAATCCGGCTTGCTGGTGCTGGACCGTCCGCTGGAACTGGACGACCCGATGGCCGTCCATTATAAGCCGGTGTTCCCACAACAGCCGTGGTACAAGCGGGTGGCCTGACGTCTGTCATTCCCGCGAAAGCGGGAATCCATACGCAGCGGGCGTCTCAGCTCAGCATGGATTCCCGCCTGCGCGGGAATGACGCGCCAACTTCTAGTACGGCGCCGAAGCGCTAGGGCGCTCCGCAATGCGGTCGCGCCAGGCCTGTAAATGCTCCATGCCTTCCGCGCCCGGCCGGAACTTCATCAAGCCGCGTCCGAACTCCAGCGCGCAGAACGCAGTGATATCGGCAATGGTGAAGCGCTGCCCGGCCACGAACGGCTGCGTGGCCAACACGCCATCCAGCCAACGCGCCGTCTCGCGCATCTTCTCCCCTTGCGATGCGCCGAAGTCGGCGAACTGCGGCTGCTCCAGCATCGCCAGGCCAGGATGCGTATGGCGCACGCAGTTGGCGATACCCATGAACAGGTGCAGCTCAACGCGACGGTCGGTCATCTCGATAAAGGCGCGCTCATCGAAACCGTCCCCCATCAGGTTAGGCTCCGGCGCAAAACCTTCCAGCCAGGTGCAGATGGCGCGGGTTTCGCACAGGATGCGGCCGTCGTCCAGCTCCAGCGCCGGCAACCGGCCAAACGGATTCTTTTCCAGGTACTCGGCACTGCGGTGGGCGCCGCCAGCCAGGTCGATCGACACCTGCTCGATACCGGTCAGGCCCTTCTCAGCCATGAACATGGCAACCCGGCGCGGATTGGGCGTGCGCGGCGACGTATAGAACTTCATATCCAATTCCTCTTCACGTGGTGGGTAGATTGACATTGTAACCAGTTGGCCTTAGATTGCTCGTTGGCCCACGAAGCCAATAACGGTTTATATCGTACGCCTGTCGGCTCACCCAACTGAAGGATTTTGCATGCAACGTAGTCTGATTTCGCTCGCCGTGATGGCGCTGCTCGGCCTTACTTCCGGCCTCGCTCCACTGACCGTGGCCGCCGCGCCGGCCGCCAAGGCCGCCAACGCCGTCAACAAGATCACCACGCAGCTTCCCCGCAACGCCGTGCCGACCCACTACGCGGTATCGCTGACGCCGGACGCCGTCAACAGCAGCTTCAGCGCCAGCGTCACCATCGCGCTCGACATCAAACAAGCCAGCAATAGCATCACCCTCAACGCCGCCGACCTGAAATTCAGCACCGCCGCGATCAGCGCCGGTCCCGGCAAGCCGGCGCTGGCCGCCAGCAAGATCAGCGTCGACAACGACAAGCAGACCGCCACCTTCGAGTTCGCCCAGCCGCTGGCAGTGGGCAGCTACCAGCTCAAGCTGGACTACACCGGCGTGATCGGCACCCAGGCAACCGGCATGTTCTCGCTGGACTATCAGAACGGCGGCGACAAGAAGCGCGCCCTGTACACCCAGTTTGAAAACTCCGAAGCACGCCGCGTGATCCCGTCGTGGGACGAGCCGTTCTACAAAGCCACCTTCGCGCTGGAAGCGACCGTGCCGGCCGGCCAGATGGCCGTGTCGAACATGCCGATCACCTCCACCAGCAAGCTGGCCGACGGCCGCGACCTGGTGCGCTTCGCCACCTCGCCAAAGATGTCGACCTACCTGCTGTTCTTCGGCCTGGGCGAGTTCGAACGCGCCACCGCGGTCGAAGGCGGTACCGAGTTGGGCGTCGTCACGCAAAAGGGATCGATAGGCCAGGCCCAGTTCGCGCTCGATTCGTCGGTCGCCGTGCTGAAGGAATACAACGACTACTTCGGCGTGAAGTACCCGCTGCCCAAGCTGGACAACATCGCCGCGCCGGGCCGCAGCCAGTTCTTCAGCGCGATGGAAAACTGGGGCGCGATCTTCACCTTCGAATCCGCGATCCTGCTCGATCCGCGCGTCGCCACGCAGTCGGACAAGGAAACCTCGTTCCTGGTGGCCGCGCACGAAATGGCGCACCAGTGGTTCGGCGACCTGGTGACGATGGCCTGGTGGGACGACCTGTGGCTGAACGAAGGCTTCGCCTCGTGGATGGAATCACGGACCACCACCCGCCTGCATCCTGAATGGAAATGGGAGCTGCGCGCCATCGGCACCCGCGAGCAGGCCATGAACCGCGATGCGCTGGCCACCACCCACCCGGTGGTGCAGCACATCAGCACCGTGGAACAGGCCAGCCAGGCCTTCGACAGCATCACCTATCAAAAAGGCGAGTCGGTCATCCGCATGCTGGAAAACTACGTGGGCGACGACGCCTGGCGCGCCGGCGTGCGCAGCTACATGGCCAAGCATGCTTATAGCAACACGGTGTCCGACGACCTGTGGCGCGAAGTGGAAAAGGCCGCGCACAAGCCGGTGACCGCGATCGCGCACGACTTCACGCTCAAGCCGGGCGTGCCGATGATACGCGTGGCCGATGCCGTCTGCAAAAACGGCCAGACCACCATCGCGCTGACGCAGGGTGAGTTCAGCAAAGACCAGACCAACAAGAAGCCACTGAGCTGGCGCGTGCCGGTGATCGCCCAGACCGTCGGCGGCGCTCCGGTGCGCGCCATCGTCAACGGCAAGGCCGGCATGACGCTGCCGGGCTGCGGCACGGTGCTGGTCAATGCGGGCCAGAGCGGCTACTACCGCACACTGTACGCGCCGAAGGCGTTTGCCGCGCTGACCGACAGCTTCGCCAGCCTGGCCACCATCGATCAACTGGGCCTGCTGTCGGACAGCTGGTCGCTGGGGATGGCGGGCTTGATGCCGGCCTCCAGCTTCCTGGACCTGGCCAGCAAGGCACCGGTGGACGCCGCGCCGCAAGTGTGGGACCAGATCGCCGATTCGCTGGTCGCGCTGCACGACAGCTACGAAGGCAAGCCGGAACAGCAAGCGGCGCTGGACCGCTACGCGCGCAAGCGCCTGGCGCCGGTGCTGGCGCGCATAGGCTGGACCAAGGCTGCGGATGAAGCAGCGCCGGTCGCCAACCTGCGCGAGACGCTGATCCACGTGCTGGGCGCAGTCGGCGACGAAGGCGTGGTGGCGGAAGCGCGCCGCCGTTATGCCGCCTCGGCCACCGACAAGGATGCGATGCCGGCCGCGCTGCGCCGCCCTATCCTGGGCGTGATCGCCACCAATGCCGATGCAGCGACCTGGGACCAGCTGCACGCCGCAGCCCAGGAAGAGAAATCATCCATGATCAAGAGCGAGCTGTATGACCTGCTGGGCACCACCAAGGACAAGGCGTTGGCGCAGCGCGCGCTGGACCTGGCGCTGACCGACGAAGGCGGCGCTACCGAAGGCGCGGCTATCCTGAACCACGTGGCCGGTCATCACCCGGACATGGCCTACGATTTCGCCATCAGCCACTACACCCAGCTGGAGAAAAAGGTCGATGGCAGTTCGCGCAGCCGCTACTTCCCGGGTCTGGGCGGACGTTCTGCCGACCTGGCGATGATAGACAAGCTGCGCGCCTACGCCAAGCAGTACCTGTCGGCCGAAGCACAGGGCGACACCAAGACCGCCATCGCCTCGATCCAGTACCGCGTGAAGCTGCGCACCACCCGCCTGCCGGAAATCGACAGCTGGCTGGCCAAGCACGGCTAACAGGCAAAAAAAAACCAGCGTCATCGTGAGATGATGCTGGTTACGAAAACGCTCGAAAGCGTGGGGATGTCTGTTTGCCCGGCGGCGATGGTGCCGCCTGGGCGGAATTTGTGCCGGGCTTGATGGAGTCCGGCAGCCGGGCGCGGGGCTTAAACCTCGCGCTACAGGTGTTACTTTGCCAGCTATCGGCCGGCATAGGCTTAGGGATTGATTAAGGTGGGAATCGAGGCGGGAATGAAGTCGAATCGCTGTGATGGTGCCGGTGTTTCAGGCCACCGGCCAGCCTGCTGAGTCATGCTTTGTGAATTCCCGCACCGGCTTGGGCACGAGACCAACTGGAGCACGCTGGGACCAGCGAGACGCATCATAATCGGGCAATATGACGGCCAAATGACCATGGTGCGGAATGAAAAAATTATATAATTATCTAAAAATCAGCATGCTGTGCGTGAGCATGGTCGCTTGCACGCAAATGCCCGGCAACCCGCCGCCGGCCGTTGCGCCGGCGGCTCCTGCCGCCCCTATCGTGTATCCGCCGCAGGCTGCGAGCGCGCTAACCATCGACAGCGCCCAATCGCTGATCGCCGTCACTGTACGGCGCGGCGGCTTGTTGGCGCGGCTGGGCCACGATCACCTGGTCGCCAGCCGCCACGTCAGCGGCACCGTATCGCCAACGCAGAACCGCGCCGATTTCCAGTTCCGTCTCGACCAGCTCACGGTTGATGAAGCCGAACTGCGCATCGCCGCCGGCCTTGAAAAGCAGCCCTCCGCCGACGCTATCGACGGCACCCGGAACAATATGCTGACCAGGGTGCTGGACGCGGAGCGCTATCCGCTGGTCACTGTGCACGCCGAGCGCGGCGCCACCGGCCAGCCGCTGCAGGTGGCGATCACGCTGCACGGCGTCACGCGCATCATGGCGATCCCTGCGGAGATCCGCGAGACGGCCGGCGTCATGACCGTCACCGGCAGCGTGAATCTGAAACAAAGTGATTTCGGCATCACGCCGTTTTCGGTGATGGCCGGTGCGTTGGCCGTGCAAGACCAACTGGAACTGCGCTTCACGCTGGTGGCCAAATAGGAACAATACAGTCAAATAGACAATTCCGGCAGGACTTATTGTGCTATTCTTTTTGATGAAATATCGACAACAAGATGCACCTCCCTGCGGCCCTCACTTATGACTGGAACAAGTATGAAAGTCTTCAACAAGGCAGTTATATTTTCCGCGTTGCTTGCCTGCTCCGGACTGATGGCGCACTCCGCCATTGGCGCAAACGTCATCGGTTCGCCATTCAGTCAACAGATCAGCGACCCGTTCGGCGGCTTCACTATAAGTTTTGGCAATAATTTCATCAACAGCGACCAGCACGGCACCTTCGACGACATCATTGGATTCGGCGTCGGTTCACCGTTCGAGACGGGAGGCTCGGTCTCGTCGGATTTCACCTCGACTCAATCGCTGACGCTGGCATCGGTAAAACTGGTGAACTTCACTATCGATATCAATAACAATATCGTGATTCTGTCGTCCCTCAGCGCCTCGCAACTGCTGCCGAACTACTTCAGGTTCCATGCGAACAACCTGAGCCAGGGGCAGTACTATCTGGAAATCACCGGCAGCGTTGACGGCACCAGCGGAGGCGCCTACGGCGGCAGCCTGAACGTTACACCACTGGAAGCCGTGCCTGAGCCGGCAACCTACGGCATGTTGCTGGGCGGCTTGGGCTTGCTAGGCTATGCAGCCCGCCGCAAGAAAACGAGCTGATCCCGGTGCGGCCACTGTGCCGCAGCCATGAAGAGCGCATGTGCCGGCAACGGCCATGCGCTTTTTTTATTTGAAACAAAGTGATTTCGCCGCCCCACATAACTACTGAGCGAATTCAACGATAAACGCTGAAATTGATGCGATGCTAAATCTGGCCACTTCGGCCGGATCGGAGATCGCTCATGTCAAAACACGGACACGCGCTTGCGCAAACGCATGCGCACAAACATCGGACCAAGCAGCAGCCTGCTCACGTCGCCCATTTTGTCGGCCTGCACATAAGATTCGCCGAGGCTATCGCCAGGCGTGAATATGCTACCGATCCAAATCATTAGACAACATCATGAAACTATTTCGATGCTTGCCTGCCCTGCTGTTTCTTGCATCGACGTTGGCGCTCGCCGGTCAAATAAAGACCAAAGATGAAGCAATCAAACTTGCCATCGATGCCATACACAAATACCACCTAACGACGCTGAACGATGAATGCGGCTTGGCCGACATAATCGAGAAACCGTTATACTTTGAAATTGTAGGGCGCGAACGTCACACGAAAAACTGTGGAGGCACTCCAGAAACAGGGCCGCGCCTCTTTAACGTGCGAGTTAGAAAGCATGATGGTCAGCTGACTAGCGATGTCTATGACGGCACAAACTACAAGCTGGTAAATCACTAGCCTGTAGTGGCTAAATAATATGTAGTAGCTCCGAATCGCCATCGCATCTTACATCAAAAGAAACGTCCGTTTCCGCCCCGTTACGGAAGTTCGCTTTAACAGCCTACACTCGCGCCGCTTTAGTGAGAGGCTGTGTGTCCGAGTATTTAGCTATAAACGCACGCTGTGCGCGTTCCGGAAGATTGATAAGTATTGTCGCACTACTGTCCCAGCAAGCGATTTCAAATAGTGCACCTTCTAATTGAGGTGCGGGGTCTTTACCGTCCCAATAATCTGGGTTCCCGTCGACGTATGGCGGCTCCGATACTGTAGGGCGAGTTCCTTTAGGAACAGCGCTAAACACGGCCCAAATGAATTGAATTTCCTGCTTGTGGATGAGAGACGCCAGTTCTTCACCTCGAATCCATTGGTCGCCTACGTCAAATCCTTCGGGCGTGAAGTTGGTTTCGATGTCGCTGACGTACCAATCGTAATCCTGAGGTGCGATTTCCGCTGCCGCAAATACTTCCTTCATGTCTGTAAAGAAGCGAACCTGGTCAGTCTTTTCAAGAATTAAATTCATGGGCAATTGAGCACTCTATTCAAGGAATGGGTCTGCTTCGGCCGCTTGCACTTACCTGTGGATTTTCCAGGTCTGTTCCTGTATGTCAAACGTCAAAAATGGCGCGCCCTGGGAGCCTTCTGGGGTAATGGTCGCGCTGACACCAACAGCATTCGATGCCCCTGCAACAAACTCCAATAGCGCCATATGTTCGGCCTCTGCAATGATTTCGCCCGGATCAACGTCGAGCTCAATTTCGTCAGCTTGGAAGAAATGGCAATTTACAGATACATCACCGATCCAGATCGAAAGGCAATGGCTAGTGTCAACGCGTCGAAACGCTTCGCCCAACCCTGGGAAGACTGCGCCTTCGCCATCAGCTTTATAAGTAAGTTGGTGTGCAGACGCGTATCGAATGAACCGTTCCCATCCGTCAAAGTCGATACCGACGAGATAGACGTCACGAAGTGATCCATCACGCTCCCAGAGTTCTGGCAATTCATCGATGCTCGGTTGATTCATAAGCAGATTAGCCGGTGATAGATTTGTGTGCGTTAGGTGGAAAGACAGCTGCTGACCGGGATTAGACATCGCGGGGTAATTTCGCCAGCCAGCTTTGAACTCGGACCAGAATTGGCCCAATCTCCGGAGCAAACCCATCTTCATCGTGCCACTGAGCGATATCGAGGTCCATAGCCAAATCCTCCATTTCTTTAATCAGAGGGTATGGCATGCCTTCAAGTGCTTTGCCGTTTCCTCGAATCGATTCGGCAAGTGCCCGCGAATCGCCTTGATGTGCCTGAAGTAGTGCAAGACTTGCTTCAATACGAGCGATTAGCGTTTGGTTAGACATGAGCTTGGTGATTCAAAAAATGGCGAAAGAAAAAGTCCAGTGAATTTGTCCGGTCCTGGCCGGTTTGGGTCTCTCTTCTGAATTCGCCTGCCACTACCACACTCTGGCTTTAAAGGACGGCAGGTGCTCCAGCGGAAACGGGAACTTTGGTTCTAGGGAGTTCGCTTTCATCACAGTCATCAGCTTTCTGTATTTCTCCAGAAGGGCCCCACGCGCGCCCCAGTCTTCAGTCTCATCGTCAAGCTGAGGCTCGATGAAGTTTGCTCCATCGCTTTCATCACCAATCATGGCCTTTGTATAGTCCCAGTCATATCGGAAGACCACCTCGAACGCGCCCACGAATTCTTGAAGCGCCTGTGCCATATCATTCTCATTCATATTCACTTTCCAAACACTTCCGGAACAGGCGCTGACGACCGTATATGGACTCCTCCTCGTTTGCAAACATTCCGTCTTTGACTTTTAGGTACGACTGCTCACGTATATTCGGTCTCTAACTGCTTTGCCCGTCATCGGGCAAGGACCATAATGGGCTATTCGCGCGCCGGCTCCCTATCGCTTGTACGGGCTTAAAGGCCACAGACATTCTCGGGTTCTGCCAGCGCCGGTTCGACCTGTTGGCCATCATCGGCATGTTTCGCAATCGTGGTTGAATGCTCCTTTTTACGTACTAACGACTCTACTGTTTAAACTGCAGTTGCTACTGCTCCGGGCTCGTAATCAGTGCCCTTGGTCATCATCGCCCAGGCGATGCGCGCCGTCTTGTTGGCCAGTGCGACCGCCGCGATGTTATGGTGCCGCGTCTCGGCGATGTGCGTCACCCAGCGACTCATCCGATCATTCTTGCTGGCCGCCGTTCGTAATACTGAACGTGCCCCGTGAATCAACAACGTTCGCAGTTGTGCATCGCCACGTTTCGTAATGCCCAGCAATCGCTCCTTACCGCCTGAGCTATTCTGCCTTGGCGTCAGCCCCAGCGACGCCGCCATCTGCCTACCACTGCTGAACTGCTTCGCGTCGCCGACGTTGGCCACAATCGCTGTGGCGATGATCGGCCCGACGCCGCGCAGCTGTTGCAACCGCGTGGCGACCGGATCAGTCGATGCCGCGATTTCTATTTCCTGATTCAGTTCCTTGACTCGCAGTTCCAGGTTCAGCAGATCAAGCCATAAGCCGCGCAGCATGCGACGGAAACGTTGCGTCAATCCGTTCTCCATGTTCTCCAGCCACAATGGAATGGCTGCCCGCAATTGAATCATTTCCCTTGGCGCCACAAGGCCATACTCGCTGCACAGCCCCCGGATCTGGTTGCCCTTGGCGGAGCGCTGACTTACGAGCTCCGCTCTGATCCGGTGTATCGCCTGCAGGTCCTGCTGTTCGACTGATTTGACCGCAACGAAACGCATACTCGGCCGGCTCATCGCCTCGCAAATCGCCTCCGCATCGTTTGCGTCGTTCTTGTTGCTTTTCACGTACGGCTTGACGAACTGCGGCGCGATAAGCTTCACCGTGAAGCCGCGTTTTTGCAATTGCCGAGCCCAATGATGCGCGCCCCCGCAAGCTTCCATGCCAATCTCGCAGCCAGGTTCTGTTTTCTCCAGTAATGCCGGCAGCCATTCTGCCCGGCACAGCTTCTTGCGCCATACAACCTTTTCGCAACGATCAACCCCGTGCACTTGAAAGACGCTCTTGGCGAGATCGACGCCGACGCGGATAATCTTCATGGTGGACTCCTTCTCTCAACTGGTTGTGTCGAAACTCCAGTTTAGGCGCTCAGACGCCGACAGGTGAGGAGGAGTCCATCCCATTGCTTGTGGCCGGAATCGGTCCGGTCATGCTTCATAACCATTGCGCTTTTGCTTGCGTCGAGCCCAGTATGTCCCGAACATCAAAAATGGAGTCTGCATCAAACTTACGATAACAAACATCATGAGGTCGGGAAGCTGGATTCCTTCAGACGTGAAGACTGTCAGAACAACTTTAGTGACTAAATAGACCAATGCGCTTACGGGTAAGCAAAGCACGAAAGGACGCCATTTTCCGGTGACGAACATACCTAGTGCGTACCCGGCTGCAAATGCGAACAATAACGAGATCAAATCAATCCCTCTCTTTTTCTAGTTTTCTATCAGTGTCGCTTCTGGCCGTCAGCCGCATGCATCTTCAATTTAAAGACTCATGGTACTTCTGACGATATACTTCGACCGCAACATCCTCAAGCCTTGGCCACTGCTCCAACAGCCATCGCCTACCATCGGGCGTAGGCTCGACATAAGGTTGTACGTTATTGGCATATGCTAGTCCTTGCGCGATAACATCGTTCTCATCTAACAGTCCGCCTGCAATCATCGCTTCAATTGGATGAGCGATGAGCTGCCGTACCAGGTGTGGGCGCATCGAGCATCCCGGCGCAATAATCGCAAATGATTGCTCGACAAAAGCCGAGCAGTTTGTAGGCCAAAAAGTTCCAGTAATCTTCCGGATAAATTCCGCATCGTCGACCGATGTGGGGTTCGCTTTTACAGCCTCATAGAACTCGCTAAGCTCTGAGAGCCGCCGAGGTGAACTCCATCCTGGGAAATTTTGCGAATTATTCATATATTAATTACACGTTGAAATATTCTGCGTCAAGGTCCGCATCTGGCCGACTACTGCCGATACACCGCAATCCGTTGAACCAACTCGTCGAGCTGGACCTGTTCATCAGTACCATCCCATGCTTCTAATAACTCGGATAGCGAGGTGAGCTTCCAAGCATCCGCGTGCACTGAAAGGGCTTTCATCTTGCGGCAGAGGTTGACCTTCGAGAGCTCACCGAAATCCTGTTTTAACTCCAGCAGGAAAGGCTCGACTGAGACCAAATTATAAGTCGGCCAATCAGTAATCGCAGCGGCCAATGCTGAGCTGATGCGCCGCACATCAGGGGGTATCGACATATCAGTCGCCAGTTCTTCCAACCTGTCCAAGTTAATCAATTTAATACCTCATTGCTCATAGCCACCACCGTCGGCTTCTGGCCGAACTCGGCCGAGTTCGGAAAAAAAATGTCGATAACATCTTACTTAACATCATAATCGCAGCGCCCTGTTGGGCTTGGTGAAGTAAAGCACCCGGGAGCTTGAGACGGCATCAGAAGTTCCGGCGGGACTGGGCACACATCGGGAGATCCTTTCATCAACACGCCGTGTCCGTAAACGCATTTAGAAATTTCCCGCATCGCTGGGTCAGAGGACCATCGGCGCACTGGGTCCCCGTTGACCACTTCGACCAGCCAGGCAATCTGAGCTGGCCCCATGGCTGTTGTCCAAAAGACCGCTTGGCAACCGGAGTAGTTGCTATCTATGTCTTTCGCCCGCGGCGAAACCAGAACTAGATAGCCGTGCCCCGCTTCTTCCCCGGCATCTATTGGGGGCGTAACCAGCTCGCAGTTTCTCCCCTGCGGCTTACCGGGCAATTGCGTTACTTCGCCGCCAACCACGAGAACGGGCAAGCCCACGCTTCCAGCGACCATGATGCTTAAAATAGCAAACTTGATATTCTTCTGTGTCATCGTTATTAATTTTGAAGGGCGGCTTCTCGCCGCACTCGGCCGAAGCCGGTCAGGATAACATCCGGCCCATGCGACAAATACACGAATTGTCACGTACGCCAAGGAAGACCAAGTGCGTACGTCCAGTTGTGGGGTCGCCTGCGAACAGGCGCCTGGCGGCGCTCTGCGAGAACGGGTGGCGGCACATCATGAGAATAGCCGGCGGCGACCTATGAGAATCGGTGGCGGCACCCCACGAGATTGAGTGGCGGCAGCTCATGAGAATTGGTGGCGGCGGTGATGAGAATACTCACCTGCGCCGCTGGGTGGATCATTTCGTCCTTATAGACGACTTCACAGCCCCTCGTGAAACACGCCCGACTCGGTTGACGTCACGTGATCGTCCGCGCCGAAGTGAATCACGAACGAAAGCTCGGTGTCGTAGATAAACATAAATCTTCCGACAATAATCCGCCCATAGATAGCGTGCGTCTTGTCCGAATACATAGACGCGACGCCCGCTCTATCCAGATCCGCCGCCACCGCAGACCTATCCCTGCCGGTGACCGCCGCGACCTTCAGCACTTGTTCGATCCCTCTGATCCGCTCCCTTAATTGATACCTGGCGAATTGTTCAAAGCCGAAAATCGGCGTCAAGACGATCGCAACGACGAGAAAGAATTTTGAAAGGGACATTGTTTACCTTTGTGAGCCAGGTGGCCTTGATGACGCCAGCGCCGCCTTTGACAACAAATGGCTTGGGCCAATGTCGTGCCAAATAATTGATCGCACCAAACGCGTAGGAATTGCTAGTAACGCCACCTGTTCTCACTGACCGCCGCCCCCCTAAAAAATCTCATCGAACGACGCTACTCCTTTTCGTTGAGTGGAGTGTGAATGTCGGCTATTGGCCGGTAGCAGCAAACTTGTTGAAGTCAGACTTCCAAAAGCTTCCCATTGACCAGGATGCGCAATCGTTCACCCGAAAAACCAGCTCGATGGCTTCCGTAAATAGCCTTGCCGATAGCCTCGTAATGAATGGAATCATCTGCTTCTATGGAAACGACCGCATCGGGATTTTCCGCATTCACTTTTTCTAGCGCTTCCGCAACCTCATTTGTCGAACGCAGCTTCACGCCATCTAAATCCACACAAACATTATCAGAAATTCTCAAAACAATTATCTCATTCAAAATCTTTGCTCCAAACGTTTCAGTGTTTCGATTTTTTCCTAGGCCAATCAACGGCCAGTCTTGGCCGTACGCAAACCGGCAATTGTGTCCAGTGATGCCGCTGAATTCTGTGGATTCGAGGTGTCGATTCAACAGTTGACTATGCGTCTAAGCTTCCTTATATGTCGCTGGCTTTGCAGCCAGCACAAAGGGAATCGCAATTGGGCCTAGTACAGCCACCAAAGCTGCTCTGAAACCAGTTGTTTTTACAAACCGGCGCTTGGCAATGACCAGGCAAGCCACGGCCGAAAGTGCCCAAATCAAAGCGGGGATGTATGTACTCATCGTGAACTCCAGATAGTTGTCCGGCCGATAGTGACATGGAAAAGTTACAGCTGCAATCCTGGCTTCAATTTGCGACGGGCAAAAAAAAGCCCGCAGCACAAAGAGGCGCGGGCCAAAAGTTTTCAAATCGGGAGAGACTTGAAAGAGCAAAGCCAGTATTGCAGTGCAACATTACGCCCTGATGACATCGGCGCTGCGAATAGACTTTTTTTGCTCTTTTATCGAGAAATTATCAATTTCAGCCCCAGGCCGACGAAAATCGCACCGGCCACGCGGTCCATCCACATGCCCGCGCCCGGGTGGCGGTTGATCCACGCCCCCACCGCGCCGGAGAAATAGCCCAGCAAACCGAACAAGACCACGCCCTGCGCCGTGAACAGCAAACCCAGCTGAGCGGTCTGCCAGCTGACGTCGCCCCGCTCCGCCACCACGAACTGCGGCAGGAAGGACAGGAAGAACAACACCACCTTGGGATTGACGGCGTTGGCAAACAAGCCCTTGCCAAACAACTTGCCCAGACTCTCGTCCGGCACCCCGCCGCCCTCGACTCGGGCGCCGCCGCGACTGCGCAGCGCGCCGATACCCAGCCAGATCAGATACCCACCGCCCAGCAACTTGAGCGCGCCAAACGCCATCGGCGAAGCCTTGATCAACGCGCTCACGCCCAGAGTCGCCAGCAACGTGTGGCTCAGGCAACCCAGAGCACAGCCCAGGCCGAACACCATGCCCTGGCGCCGTCCGCGCGACATACCAACGCTGAGCACCATCAAATTATCCGGACCCGGCGAAATCGTAATTAGCAAGGCGGCGCTGAGAAAGCCGATGAATTGTTCTGGAGAGATAAGCACGGTCGCATTCCTATGGTGCAAAAGCGCCATCTTACCTGCCTCGACTGGCCATCGCCAAGCATCGGTCTGTGCCACAGGTCAATTTTTGAATAAAACAATAAGTTCTCGTTTAAAATGGAAAAAACCCAACTTATTGAGACCTGCGGCCTTCGGAACACTAATGAGTACAGCATGCAAGATGTCTGACGGTCTACCACGTGGCGTGTTCCTCGTGCTGCTGGCGATGCTGGCATGGTGGCAACTGGCGTTGACCCCGACCACAGCCACGGCTGCTGAGCGTCCGCCGGCTGCGATCAGCGTTAATACCGCAAGTATCGATTTGATGACGACAGGCAAGCTATACCTGGACGAAGGCCAGCCCTTCCCGGTCGATGCCGCCGGCCTGCCCAAGCTGCTGGCCGGGCTCAATCCCGCCTCCAAGGTCAACCTGCTGGGCGGCGGCTACTGGCTCTACGCCGAGCTGCGCAACGACAGTCACCAGCCTGCCTGGGTCATCGATCCCAACGACACGCTGATCGACATGGTCGACATCCAGGTGTTCGGCCCCGACGGCAGCGCGCGCCAGATGCTGACCGGCTACCGCCAGCCGCATTCCTATCTGCTGCACTACGGCAAAGACATCGATCTGCAACCCGGCCAGCGCTACCAGGTGCTGATACGCTTCGCCAGCCCCTACTATGCCCGCACGCCGGTCATGTCGGTGTTGCCGCGCACGGCCTACCAGCAGCTGGTGGCGCGCGAGAACGTGCTCATCATCGGCTCCATCGGCGCCCTGCTGGCGTTGACGGTGTTTAACTTCTTCATCTACTCGATCACCCGCGACAACTCCTCGCTGTACTACTCGCTGTACGTGCTGTGCTACGCCATCGCCTGGGGCATGACCTTCCACATGACGGCCGACCTGTTCGGCTGGCACAACCTGCAATGGCACTACGTGCCCTTCTTCCTGTTGCCGGTGCTGAGCACCATGTTCTACACCAACTTCCTGCGGCTGAAAGAGCATTCGCCGCTGCTGCACCGGCTCAGCCGCATCAACATCGTGCTGCCGCTGGTGACGCTGCCGAGCTGCTTCTTCTACCTGAGCTACGCGCACACCATCGCCACCATCGTCATCACGATCTGGATGACGATGGCGCTCACCAGCGGCATCGTGGTGTGGCGGCGCGGCTACTATCCGGCGCGCTTCTTCGTGCTCGGCTTCGTCGCGCTGATGGTGCCGGGGCTGTTCATCCTGCCGGCCAACCTGGGCCTGATACCGGCCATGATCACCAACGCCCAGCTGTTCACGCTGCTGGGCGGCACGCTGGACGGCGTGCTGCTGGCGTTCGCGCTGGCCGACCAGATCCGCCTGCTGCGCAACACGCTGGAGCAGCGCGTGCAGGAGCGCACCGCCCAGCTGACCGAAGCCAAGGAACACGCTGAAGTGGTCAGCCGCCACCGCATCGACTTCCTGTCGGCGATGAGCCACGACATCCGCACGCCGCTGGCCGGCGTGATCGGCATGATCAAGTTCGCCATGCGCGACCAGTCGGTGCGCGGCCGCACCGAGGAGTACCTGCGCATCGGTTTGCAGAACAGCGAATCGCTGCTGGCCATCCTCAACGACATTCTTGATTTCTCCAAGATCGACGCCGGCCGCCTGTCGATCGAAACGGTGGACTTCGACCTGATCGCGCTGGTCGACGACGCCATCGGCATCCTGCAAGGCCAGGCCGACGCCAAGAGCCTGCTGCTGCGCTGCGACCTGGCGCTGGACCTGCCACGCTACGTGCGCGGCGATCCGACCCGTCTGCGCCAGATCCTGCTTAACCTGCTGGGCAACGCCATCAAGTTCACCGACCGCGGCGAAGTGCGGCTGGATGCCCAAGCCATGTTGACCGTCGACGGCCGCACCAGCGTCAGCTTCGACATCGCCGACACCGGCCCCGGCATCCCTGCCGAGACGCTGCCACGCCTGTTCCAGAAGTTCGAGCAGGCCGACCACTCGACCACGCGCCGCTACGGCGGCACCGGCCTAGGTCTGGCGATCTGCAAGGAACTGGTTGAACTGATGGGCGGTTCGATCGCGGCCGAAAGCCGGGTCGGTGTCGGCTCCACGTTCAGCTTCACGCTGCCGCTGGCGCTGGGTGCGGCGCCGGTCATCGATCCTTCCAGCCTGCCGCGCAAGGAACATCACGCCTACCGCCTGCGCGTGCTGTGCGCCGAGGATGTGCGCACCAACCAGATCATCGTCAGCACGCTGCTGGAGAATATGGGCCACGATATCCGCGTGGTGGAGAACGGCTTGCAGGCGCTGCATGCGCTCAGCACCGCCGCCTACGACCTGGTGCTGATGGACGGCCGCATGCCGATGATGGACGGCGAACAGGCCGCGCGCCTGATCCGCAGCGGCGGCAGCGAAGACTACCGCGTGCTCGATCCCGGCATCCCGATCATCGCGCTGACCGCCAACGCCAGCGATCATGACCGCGCGCGCTATCTGGCGGTGGGCATGGACGGTTTCCTCAGCAAGCCGGTCGACGAGCGCCTGCTGTACGACCAGATCGAGAAGACCATCGCCCAGCACCTGAGCCGCGGCCGGCCGCTGCGGCCTACCGACGCCGCGCGCCTGTCCGCCAACCGCGCGCAGTCGCTGGACGAGCAGTTCGGCGTGGAGCCGGCGATCGAGAAGCGCATCGATCCGGCCACGGTGCAGATCATGCCGCTGGCCGGGCTGTCGCACTCGCACATGCAACGCATCACCCAGGCCTTCCTCGACGAAGCGCCGCGCCGACTGGAGAACGCACGCGCCGCCGTGACGGCCGCCAACGCCCATGCTGCTGCGGCGGCGATCCACGCGCTCAAGGGCAGCGCCGGCTATCTGAGCTCGACCCACCTGCACACGCTGTGCCACGAGATGGAGGCCGCTGCCGCCGCCGGCGACCTGGCCGAAGTCACCCGCCGCCTGCCGGGCGTGGCCGCCGCGCTGGACCAGGCCTGCAACGACCTGCGCCGCGCCGCCAGCAACGACGTGACCATGTCGCGGCAGGAATCGACCACCTGACCCGCGCGCGCAAGCAGCGGTGACACTGCTACACTGGCGGCATCCAACCAAGGAGATGCCGCATGTCCAACCGCACGCTCAACCTCACCGACCCACTGTACGATTATGTGCTGGCGCATTCGCTGCGCGAGCATCCGGCACAGGCCGCGCTGCGCGATGCGACCCGTGGCCACGAACGCGCCACCATGCAGATCGCGCCCGAGCAGGGTCAGTTCATGGCGATGCTGGTCAAGCTGACCGGCGCCCGCAACACCATCGAGATCGGTGTGTTCACCGGTTACAGCGCGCTGTCCGTGGCGCTGGCGCTGCCGGCTGACGGCCGCATCCTGGCCTGCGATATCAGCGACGAGTACACCCGCATCGGCAAGCCATTCTGGGCGCAGGCCGGCATCGCCGATAAAATCGATTTGCAGTTGGGCCCCGCGCTGGCCACGCTGGATGCGCGCCTGGCGGCCGGCGAGGCAGGCCGGTACGACTTCGCCTTCATCGATGCGGACAAGGTCAATTACGACGGCTACTACGAGCGCTGTTTGCAGCTGGTGCGGCCCGGCGGCCTGATCGTGATCGACAATACGCTGTGGAGCGGCCGCGTCACCGAACGCGCCGACAGCGACGACACCGCCGCGCTGCAAGCGCTGAACATCAAGCTGCACCGCGACGAACGCGTCGACCTGTCGCTGCTGCCGCTGGGCGACGGGCTGACGCTGGCCCGCCGCCGCTAGCCGCCACCATCTACCGCGTCAGAAGTCGGTTTCGCCTTCGATCACGGCCGGGTGGCCGCTCATCGCGCGCGAGGTCTGCATGCCGGCCATCACCGCCGCCTCCACGCAGCCGGCGTTCAAGCCGGTCTTGATCCAGTCGCCCGTCAGGTACAGGTTGGAGAAGCCGGATTGGTCGGTCTGCAAGCGGTACTTGGTGCTGTTCACCACCGACATCACGTAGCGCTCGGACGGATCGACGTTGGCGCGCCAGTACTGGGCGTCGAAGCGCGCCACGCCGGTCGCTTCGCTGCCGTCCACCAGCCATTGCCACGGGAAGGCGCCGGCCGGTCCGGCCGCCGACCACAGCGAGGCGATCCTCTTGCTCAGCTGCTCGACCGCACCCTCCTTCGCCAGCGCCGCCATGCGGGCCGGGAAGCCGCTGTCGCTCACCGGCGGATAGCTCGCCACCGGCAGCGCACTGCAGAAGTAGGACACATTGCGCGGGTCCAGCGGCGCCGGCCAAGCTTCGCGGCATAGCAGCTGGTCCATCGGCGCCCAGGTATCGTAAGGTTCGCTGAATCCGCTCAGCACCGGCTGCTGGCCATCGGGCTGATAGTCCCAGCCCATCTGCCTCAAGTCCTTGTCCAGCCAGACCTGATAGGCCTGCGTGGCCACCGTCTGCACCTGTTCGTAGGTGGTGTTCAGCGCCGGGCTTTGCGCCATCAGTTGCGGGCACAGAGGCTTGAGCGAAGCGACCGAGATGCCGAACACCACCTGGTCGAAATCGACGCCGCGCTTGAGCGTCAGCACCGGCAGTTCCTTGTCGAACTGCTGGTGATACAGCTTGGGCCAGTCGCTCCAGTAGGACTCCAGGTTGACGTTGTGCGCCTGGAGCAGCGCGGCTTGCGCCTCATCGATCTGGTCGTAATTCGGGGTGCTGGGCCAGCAGGCCAGGTCCTTCACGTCCACCAACGGATCGTAGGCCGCGCCCTTCAGCGCCACCTGCTGTGTCATGCGGATGCTGCCGATCTGGCGGCCGTCCGGCACCAGCTCCTCGACCTTGTGGAAGAACTTGAACTTGACGCCGCGCGCCAGCAAGGCCTGGTACAGCGGCGTGAACACCGTATCGCCCATCCCCGCCTGCATCTTGAACATGATGCCGCCCTTGTAGGCCAGGCCGATGCGCGCCATCGCCCGCAGCAGCGTGCCGGCTTCGATATTCGGCTTGCCAAAATCGCCGCCCTCGAAGGCGAACACCAGGTCGTAGAAGCCGCGCACCGGCGCCGAATCCACGCACAGCTCTTCGTCGCCGCCATGGTTGCGCAGCCACTGGCGGAAATCGACGTCGTTGATGACGTCGAAGCCGTTGCGTATCACGCCGTCTTCAAACACGCCCTTCATCACGGTCACACCCAGGTCCAGGCAGATGAACAGGCGACGGACGTCATCGCTGGCGTCGCCGTCGGCGCGGTCTATCAGCTTGCGGTAGCGCGAGTGCAGCCGCTGGCGCACGCCCTCCAGCGCACCGGCCAACGCCCGGTGCTCGCCCGCCGTGTGCTGCACCGCGTCGGCCGACAGGTTGACTGCCATTCCGTACAAGGCACTCCCCAGCAACGACATATCCTCCAGCAGTTCGTGCGCCGACGACGTCACGCCTTCGGCCAGGTGGAACAGCCAGTCCGGCAGCATGCCGGTGTGGTGCTCATGCGGCGGCAGTTCCAGTTCGCGGGTCAGGTTGTCCAGGCTCTTGATCCATTTGTCGATCCAGCCCATCATCGCCACCGCCAGCTGCCACAGCGTGATCTGCTCATTGCCCTCGCCCGGCTCGCCCGGCAGCGTCGGGAACACGATGGACCAGTTGTGCCACTGGTCGCCGACCTGCTCCGACAGCGCCACATAATCTTGCTGTTTGAAGGCGTCGCGCCAGGTCGCCAGCGGTGCGCCGGCCGGGCGATCGAGGCTGGTGTAGGCGGCCTTGATCATCTTGAACGCGTTGGAATAGAAGCCGAACCAGATGTGCAGGCCGTGTTCTTCGATACGCTGGCCGTACTGCGCATTGCGTCCGCTGGCTCCCTTGCCGCCCAGGCGCCAGCCTTGCTGGTAGACGGTGATGTCGTAGTTGTTCTGCCAGCCCGGCAGGTCGCTCAGGTAGTAGGCCGCCGTCATCGAGCCGACGCCGCCGCCGAGGATGGCGATCTTCTGCGGCGCGATCGAGGAATTGTCGATCAGCTCCTCGCCCGGCTGCGCGGTGAAATCGAAGTTCAGGTTGTACGGCAGGATGGCAGTCTGCGCGCCCAGTTGCAGGCCCAGTGTCTCGTGCAGTGGGAAGCTGTCGAAGGCGTGCAGCACGCACTCGTATTCGTAGCCCAGCAGTTTGCCGCCGTGGATCTTGTCGATGGTGGCCGGCGCCGCCAGGATGGCCTGGTACACGGCTTTCAGGCCGGCGCTGTCCGGGAACTGCTTGAGGAATATCTGGTCGATGCGCGGATTGCGCAACAGCGAGATGATGTCGTCCCAGCCCGCCAGGTCCAGGTTGAAGAAGTCGGGGATGGACAGGAACAGTTCTATCGCCTGTTCGATCAGATCGAGCACGCTGGTGATGGGTTTTTCGATGCCGGTCTTGCGGGTCGCGTTCACTTCCAGCAGCGGGTGCATGGCGATTTTGGTTTCCGGCGCAAACGGCTGGAAGCCCTTGGCCGCGACCGAGCAGCGCAGCGGTTCGGTGCCGGCCGCCGGGATCTCGTACTCGCACAGATACTTGGGATAGCCGAACAGCTCGCGGCCGTTAATCAGCGCCATCGCGTCGTCGACGAAGATGTGCGCGGGATAGTAGTAGATGTGGGCCAGCTTGCCTTCGTCGTCCATGGCGCCGACCATGATCCAGGTGACGATGTCGATCTCGGTGATCCAGCCCTTGGCATGGTCGACCGGGGCCGCCGAATCGGCGTGGTTGACGCGCGTGAACGTCAGCAGCACGTACGGCGAAATCGCGCTGAAGCGCATGCGCTGGCCGGCCACCTGGTTCAGCGTGTCGTCCAGCGTGGCCTGGAGCTTGGCCAGGTCGCCCTTGACGAAGAAGCCGTACATCTCGGAGTTTTTCAATTGCAGCGGTGAGTGCATCATCACCGAGCCGCCCTGGTAGATATATGAAGGTCTGGTCGCCATAGCTCATTCGTCGAGGGTTGAACAGCGTTCCAGTGTATTTCAAAATCACTGTTCATTGCCGAAAAATAATTCGCCGCCGTGGGTGTAGGATGTAGCCTGAGCCACAGATAAGGAAGACCGCATGGGTCGCGATCATCATGAAACCCGCGCCTGGGTCCGCATGCCGTCGGAGCGCCGGCTGGACCTGCTCGACCCCACCCCGTTCGACTGGGAAGACAGCGACTTGGCGCTGGGCCTGGCGCGCACTTATCGCTGGGGTGGGCATTCGGCGTGGCCGCTGCCGTTGTCGGTGGCGCAGCACTCGCTGACGGTGATGCATTTGCGCGCGGCCGCCTGCGCGGCGGTCGGGCTGGCGTTGCCGCCGCTGGCCGCGCTGCGCGAACTGCTGCACGATGCGGAGGAAGGCTTGCTGGGATTCGATTGCGTCTCGCCGCTGAAGCCGTTTTTGGGTGAGGGCTTCAAGGCGCTGACGGTGCGGCTGGAGCGCGCGGTGTTCCTGCGCTACGGCTTGCATCACTGGACGCCGAAGGAACACGCCGCCCACAAGCTGGCCGACCGGCTGGCAGCGGCCAGCGAAGCGGTGCATGTGGTGGGATGGTCGGCGAAGGAAGTACTGCACACGCTGAAGATCACCGTGCCGCCGCTGAACGACGATCCGCTGCAAGCCATCTACGGCGGTACCGCGTGGGAGCCGTGGCCACCCGCCATCGCCAGCGAGCGCTTCCTGGCCGAGCTCGACCGGCTGAAAGCCCTCAGCGCTTAAGCTGGGTGTTCTCGTCTTTGGGCTTGGATGGATATTTCTTCCGAGTGTCCAGCACTGACCAGATGGAAACGCTTATGCCGACAACGGCTGCGATCCCTAGCAGCAAGTAGAGTACCCAATCTAACGGTTTCATCTCGAACTCCTTTTTAAGAGACGATGGATGATTATAAAACTGAGTATGGTTGAAAGGATTATCAGGCTGTAAACAGCGGTACTGGACTTTTAGCGCATAGCCAATCGCACTGCTGGTGGGTACACTGACGCTTCAAGCTAAACTCGGGAGTAACTCATGGCATTACCGGAAAACGAACTGGCCAACAACGCCAAGCTGACGGCGCTGGCGCGCGCCTTGCGCGACTTGCACAAGCAGTTGATTCATGTGGAGACGCAGTATTTTGGCGCGGTCGGCAGTCCGCTGGAGCTTTTGCAGTTGGTGACCAATCATCCGCATTTCGCCTGGCTGCAAAAGCTGTCGGGGTTGATGGCGCAAATGGATGAACGGCTCGATGAGCCGGAACCGGTCACCGTCGCCGAAGCCAGCGCCTACCGCAAGGCGATCGAAGCGCTGATCGGCCCGTCCGAGAACGGCGACGCCGAGTTCCGCGCCAAGTACAACGCTTTGCTGCACGACGGCACCGAGATCGTCATGGCGCACGGCGCCGTGCGCAAGCTGCTGGCCGGGATTACCGGCTGAGCATATCCAGGCCATCCCCACGGGACGACCCGGAGTACGTCAAGGCCGGCGCGCCGGCTTTACTTCACCGTGATCTTACCGGTCCCTGCATTGCTCAGGACCGAGGCCTTGACCGCCGACGCGTTCAGCAATGGCGCGGAATAAGGCAGGCTCCAGCCGACCGCACTACTGAAGCTGCATGCCCCGCCCGCCGTCAGCGCGCCGCCGTTCAGCAGAGATCCCGCATCGGTGACCGCGCCGGTCTTACTCGACGAACCCGGATTGGTCATGATGTTGGAACAGCTGGTGGCGCCTGCTATGTCAAAGGCGTTGTTCTGCGAAATGATCTTCGCCTTGTACGCCACCCCGATGCTGTACTGATGCGGATAGACCGGGTGCGAACGCGAGCCTTGAAAGTAGTTGTTGTAGATGTGAACCTTACCGAAGCGTACGCGCGGCGCGCGCTCGGCCACGTTCAGGAAGTGGTTGTTGTTGAAGGTGACCGTCAAATGGCCATCGTCGCTGGTCTTGGAATCCGACGAGCCGATCAAATTATTTTTCTCATGTAATTCGAAGCGGTTGTTGGAGACCGTCACATAGTCCGATCCATTCTTGACGTCCAAAGCGCCATCGTGGCATTCCTTGATCTTGCCGTTCTCGATGGGCAGCTGGTCGTCCGTCTTCGGCGCGTCGGTGAAGACATTGTGATCGATCCACACGTTCTTCGATGCCAGGATGGTGACGCCGTCATATTCGGAATTCCAGTTGCCGGCGCTGCCGTCGTTCGGATCCCAGACCGGAGCGATATCGCATGGATTGATGATGTTGATGTTGCGGACGATGACGTTTTGCTTGCCGTTGATGACGATGTTGGCGTTGACCAGCTTGGTATCGCCGCCCATGCCGATCAGCGTGGTGTTGCTGCCCAATTTGATCTGCAAGCGTGCGGCCTGGTCGGTGGTGCTGGTGTAGGGGCCACCGTTGTCCGCGCTCGTAGGATCGATCGTGCCATACAGCTTGATGATCTTCGGATTGTCGCCCTGGGCCGAGATCGCGGCCATCAATTGCGATGCCGAGCTGACCTTGTAGATGGCCGTGGCGGGCGCCGCCGCGCCACCCGTGGTGCCGCCGTTCTGCCCCGCCCAGCCCGTGGTCGGCGCAGCTTCGAATGTGGCGTCGGCTGGTGTCGGTGTCGGTGTCGGTGTCGGCGTTGGCGTTGGCGTTGGTGTCGGCGTTGGTGTCGGTGTCGGTGTCGGCGTGGCCAGCGGACCGACTGCGCACTTCTTGGCCAGTCCCGGATAAGGATCGCTGCCGAAGGTAGCCGTGGCACACAGGACGTCGCCCGACAGGGTGGCTATCACCCACTTGTCCTTGATGCCATAGGATACCTGCCTGCTGCTCGCTCCCGCCTTACAAGTGCCGCCCTCGTCGGCACATTTCGAATACCCGCTGGGCCAATCGGCAGCGGATACAGCGCCGCCGCACAGCAGCGCTACGGCGCCAAAAATGATGGTTTTTTTCATAGCCACAAGTCAGTCTCCTTAAGATAGATATCTGAATTTATTAACCATAAACACACCGCAACCGATGACTAACAAGCAATGTCATCGTACAACGGCGATAGACATCATATGACCTAATGAGAAAAAAGGCTGCGAAACAGCAAAATAATGCCAAATCACCCAACAAAAATGCAACAATATTCATTAAATCTCACGCAGAGATCATATCACTTGGTTTTAAATTAATACAGACACAACGGGACTGCCGCACAGCGCGCATGCAATTCCTGAAGAAAAGCCGCTAAGCGGCCGTATTTAAAGCCCTTTTCACAGATATCCACACCAACTGTGGATAAGGTTGTGAATAACCACCTCTTGACAGACGAGAACGCCTTTAACGGCGCGGGATTCAACAAAATGCCTAATCCACAGGCAGATTTATTCCCCAATAAAATCAATGGCTTACATCGTGTAAAATTCAAGCCTCAAACGTTTTCCGGCCCGCTTGAAAAATATTTTTTTGTGCATAAGTAGGCCGGGAGACACGCCGACGCACGCCTGCCGGGGAATCCTTTGACAAAAGTGCTGGCAAGGAATAGTGTCACTCTGAAGGTCCGCAATTCCCTTCTTCGACTTATCGTGGGATTGATGCATGAACCAGAATGACGACGACACCGATTGGATGATAGAAGACGAAGCGCCGCCGGCCAGTCAGCCGCAGCCAGGCAAGCCTGGCGCAGGGCCGGCGCCCGCCCCGTGGCGGGTGCTGATCGTGGACGACGATGTCGATGTCCACGTGGTCACCAAATTCTCACTGAGTAATGTCTGCTTCCAGGGACGGCGGCTGAGCTTCCTGCACGCCTACAGCGGCGAAGAAGCCCTGACGACGCTGCGCACCACGCCCGACATCGCGCTGGTGCTGCTGGACGTCATCATGGAAACCAGCGACGCCGGCCTGAACGTGGCCCGCCACATCCGCGACACCTTGCACAACAAGCTGGTGCGCATCGTGCTGCGCACCGGCCAGCCGGGACAGGCGCTGGAACACAGCATCATCCTCGACTACGACATCAATGATTTCTGGTGCAAGACCGACCTCACCACGCGCAAGCTGTTCACCACGGTGATCTCGTCGCTGCGCGCCTATTCCGGACTGGAGCAGGCGCACCGGCAGATCCAGGTGCTGCAACAGGAACTGAACCAAGCCAGGACGGTGCTGGCCGCGGTAGACCAGCACGCGGCCATGATGACGCTGGATGCGCGCGGCAAGATTGTCGAGGTCAACGATAAATTCTGCGCGGTGTTCCAGTACAGCCGCGAGGAATTGCTAGGCGCCGATCCGCGCCTGCTGCACGCCCCACCCTATCCGCCGGACCAGTTGGCCGACGCCCTGCAAGCACTGAAGGAAGGTGAAGCCTGGACCGACGTGGTGAGCGCCTGGCGCCGCGACGGCCAGGAAGTGCGGCTGCGCGCCACCGTGACGGCCACTACCGACACTCCGCCGCGCCACATCGTCGTCGCCAGCGTGCTGCAAGCACTCAAAAGGCCGCTGTAACACCGTAAGTCGCGGATTGTTATAGCTCTTTTCAGGATATCCACAGAGACTGTGGATATCTATGTGGATATCACCCCATTGACACCGCAGGGAGGCTTTACCTATGCGGTTTTCAACAAACTGCCCATCCAAAAGGCAAAATTAAACCCCATACAAATCAAATACTTAGCGCGTGACGTATTGTGACAAGAAAATATTTTGAAAATAATTCTTGTCAACATGGTTTGTGCATAAGTAAACGCGGCAGCGCTACCAGTGGCCGTCTCAATGTGGGGATTTTCGACGCTGTTCGGGGTGTAATAACACCCGTTCGATCACTTGCGGATCAACGTTGTGGGATTTCATGTATTCGATCGCACACACGGTATTAAAGCTGGACTGCACCTGAATGCCGCGATTCACTGCGGCACTGCATTGCTCATCACTGCGCTGCTGTAATAGCGAAACGTTCATCATGATCCTTAACAAGAATTGAAGGGTTTGACTTTGATTTGCGGCATGCTAAAGGAGTATGGGCGACGCTAGGCCAAAGTCAATGTCAGCTTCCTATCAATTCCTAATTTAAAACACGCCATGCTCCTGAGTTCATAGACATGCGGCAATACCGGCGCGATAATGGTGCATGCCTACCGATCCGCCCCGCCTCCGCCCCGCCTCGCTACTTGATCTATTCGTCTCTTTCACCATTTTGGCGCTCCAGGGTTTTGGCGGCGTACTGGCCGTCGTGCAACGTGAGTTGGTCGAACGCAAGCGCTGGTTGACCCAGGAAGAGTTCATCGAGGAATGGGCTGTCGCCCAGATCATGCCCGGCCCCAACGTGGTCAACCTTGCGCTGATGATCGGCAACCGCTACTTCGGCTTGCGCGGCGGACTGGTCGCACTGGCCGGCATGCTCACCGTGCCGCTGCTGGTGGTGCTGGTGCTGGCCGCGCTGCATTCCCACTACGCACACCATCCCGGCGTGGCCGGCGCCCTGCGCGGCATGGCGGCGGTGTCGGCCGGCATGATCGCCGCCACCGGCCTCAAGCTGGCCTCCGCGCTCGGCAAGCATCCACTGCCGATGTGGCTGACCGCCACCATCGCCCTGCTGTGCGTGGTGTTCGTGGTGCTGCTGCACCTGCCGCTGGCTTACACTCTGCTAATTTTAGGCAGCATCGGCGTCACGCTCACCTATCGCAAGATGAAGGGGCACCAGCCATGAACGAGGCCCCGCTGCACCTGGTGCTGAGCCTGGGCGACTGGATCAACCTGTTCGCCCACTACATGCTGCTGTCGCTGATGTCGATCGGTGGTGCGATTTCCACCACCTCCGAGATGCATCGTTTCCTGGTCGAGGAACATCACTGGCTGACGCAATCGCAATTCAACGATTCGATCGCCATCGCCCAGGCGGCGCCGGGGCCGAACGTGCTGTTCGTGGCGCTGATGGGCTGGAATGTCGGCCTCAATGCCGGCAGCTACACGGCGGCGCTGGCCGGCGTACTGGTGACGATGCTGGGCATTATGCTGCCGAGCACCACGCTGACTTATGTGGCGGCGCGCTGGGCGCACCAGAACCGCGAGCTGCTGGGCGTGCGCGCCTTCAAGCAAGGCATGGCGCCGGTGGTGGTCGGGCTGATGGTGTCGGTGGGGATCATCCTCGGCAGCGCGCATCACAGCTGGGCCACCGACTGGCCTTTGTGGACCTTGTCGGTGGTGGCAGGCCTGGTGATCTGGCGTACCCGCATCCACTTGCTGTGGATATTGGCATGCGGCGCGCTGCTGGGCTGGTTCCAGCTGGTTTAACCCCCGAGCACAGCGGGGTCTGACCCCGTACGGGGTCAGACCCCAACGGTTCATCGCGGTGCGGGGTTCTGGTAGCCGCCGTAGTATTTCACCGGGCTCCAGTCCGGCTGCACCTCAGGCAAGGCCGGCGCGTACTGCTTGAACTCCTGCGCCGCGTACACCACCTTGCCGTTGACGATAGTCAGGCTGCTTTCCAGGTTCTTGATGCGCTCTGCCGCCATCGAGAAATAATCCTGCGGCAGTATCACCAGGTCCGCATACTGGCCGGCGGCCAGCGTGCCCTTGAGCTTTTCTTCGCCGCTCATCCAGGCGCTGCCCTGGGTCATCAACTTTAATGCCTGGTAGCGGCTCAACACATCCTTGGGCTGCCACACGCTGAGGCCGCCCGCGGTCTTGCCCGTCACCGCCCAGTAGATCGACGGCCACGGCCCGTAGCTGCTGACGCGCGTGCCGTCCGTGCCCAGGCCGACCGGGATCTTCATCTCCAGCATTTTCTTAATCGGCGGCATCTGGCGGGTTTGCGCGCCATACTGCTTCCAGTACAGCTCGCCCTGGAAGTACATGCGGTTCTGCACCGCGATGCCGCCGCCCAGCGCTTTTACGCGCGCCAGCTGCTTGTCGCTGATGGTCTCCGCGTGGTCGAAGAACCAGCGCAGGCCGTTCAGCGGCGTGTCCCGGTTCACTTTCTCGATGACGGCCAGGTCGCGGTCTATGCTCTCGTCATAGGTCGCGTGGATGCGGAACGGCCAGCGGTTCTTGACCAGCAGGCGCAGCACCGGCTCCAGCTCGCTCTCCATCTGCGGCGGCATGTCCGGGCGCGGCTCCAGGAAATTTTCGAAGTCGGCCGCGCTCCACACCAGGTTCTCGCCGCCGCCCTCGGTGTTGTAGCCGTTGGCGTAGAACAGGTGGTCGTTCTTGTCCGGACGGGTCATGGTGAGCCAGCGCTGGTAATCCTCCAGCTCCTTGCCCGGCTTTTGCGCGAACAGGTAGTAGGACGTGCGCACGGTCAGCTTGCCGCTCTTGGCCAGCTCCAGGCTGACCGCGTAGTCGTCGGGATAGGCTTGCCCGCCGCCGCCGGCGTCGATGGCGCTGGTCAGGCCGAGGCGGTTCAGCTCGGTGTAGTACTGCTGCGTGGAGTTCAGCTGCTGCTCGCGCGGCAGCACGTTGGTCTTGCCGAGCGTGGTGTACAGGATCATCGCGTTCGGCTTGGCGATCAGCAAGCCGGTCGGCTTGCCATCCGCGCCCAGCTCGACCACGCCGTCCTTGAACTTGGTGTCGGCGTTGTAGCCCAGCGTGGCAATGCCCTTCTGATTCAGGAAGCCCAGGCCGTACAGGTACAGCAAGAACACCGGTTTGTCCGGCACCGCTTCGTTGATTTCGGCCAGCGTCGGCAGGCGCTTTTCCTCGAACTGGAATTCGTTCCAGCCGCCGACCACCTTGATCCAGGCGCCATCCGGCGTGCGCGCGGCCTGCTCCTTAAGCATTTGCAAGGCCTTCTTCAGCGAGGTCACGCCGTCCCAGCGCAGTTCGGCGTTGTAGTTCAGGCCTTCGCGGATGATGTGCAGGTGGGAGTCGTTGAGGCCGGGGATGACGGTCTTGCCGCCGGCGTCGATCAGCTGGGTGCCGGCAGCCTTGAGCTTGAGTATCCGGGCGTTGCTGCCGACGGCCTGGATCTTGCCGTCCTTGATGGCGATGGCTTGCGCGAAGTCGCCCTCCCTGGTCATGGTGGCGATCTTGGCGTTGCTGATGATGAGGTCAGGTGCGGCCTGTGCCAGGCCGCCACAGGCCAGTGCCGCCGCGAACGCGAGCTGGTTCAATGTCATTGCGATTACTCCTAATAAAAAAAGGCCGGCGCGATGCTGCTTGCATCGCGCCGGCCCACATCAAGAGACGATGAATTGAGCCAGGCTCAGTTCAATCAGTCCTTGATGGATTCGACTGCGAAAGTCAGGGTCACGTCGTCGCCGACGTAAGGTGCGTATTTACCGGCGTTGAATTCGGTGCGCTTGATGGTGGCGGTGGCGTTGGCGCCGCAAGCCAGTTTTTTCAGCATCGGGTGATCCATGCACTGCAGGTGGGTTACCGTCAGCTTGACTGGCTTGGTGATGCCCTTGATGGTCAGGTTGCCGTCGATCGAGGCCAGTTTGTCGCCGTCGAAGTTGAACTTGGTCGACTTGTAGGTGATGGTCGGGAACTTGGCGGTGTCGAGGAAGTCTTCACCCTGGATGTGGCCGTCGAACAGTTTCGAGCCGGTGTCCACCGATTTGGTGTCGATCACGGCTTCAACCGAACCGGTCTTGCCGGCGCGGTCCAGCACGATCTTGGCGGTCGTGTTGTTGAAGCGGCTTTGCTGGGTCGAGTAGCCGAAGTGGCTGTATTCGAAACGGGCGAAGGTGTGATTCGCGTCGGAGGTGAAGCTTTCCGGTGCGGCGAAGGCGGACAGCGAGATACCAGCGGCAACCAGCAGGGCGAAGATTTTTTTCATTAGTAAGACTCCAGAATGTGGGAACAATGTATAAGAACTCGACCTGGCCGATACTAGCCGCCCGGTGCATGTCTTTCGAGTGAACCGATTATGCTCGTCACGTCTAAAGTTGTAAAACGAAAAATTTACCGCCTTATTATCGATAAAATCGATCATAAAGCCGGCGACTCATGTATCGATGATAGCGGAGCGAGCGTAAAAGGGGGATCTGCCAAAAGACCGGTGGCCGCCCTACCCGGCTGGGTAATGGCGGCCACGAAGGGATGTCAGGCCGCGGCGGCGACCACCGCTGGATGATGCAGGATGCGGCTCAGCAGCCGCTGTTCCAGCGCAGCGAACGCCACGCTGCCACGCGCGCGCGGACGCGGCAAATCCACTTTCAGGTCCAGCGTGATGCGGCCCTCCTCGATCAGCACCACGCGGTCGGCCAGGGCCAGCGCCTCCTGCACGTCGTGCGTGACCAGCACGGCGGTGAAGCCGCGCGTCTGCCACAGCGCTTCGATCAGCTGCTGCATCTCGATGCGGGTCAGCGCATCGAGTGCGCCCAGCGGTTCGTCCAGCAGCAGCAACTGCGGCTCGTGCAGCAAGGCGCGCGCCAGCGCCACCCGCTGCCGCTGGCCGCCCGACAATTCAGCCGGCCAATCGTCGGCGCGGTCGGCCAGGCCCACGGTGGCCAGCGTGGCCGCCGCCGCGTTCAGCGAACGGGGCATGCCGATCGCCACATTCTCCAGCACCGATTTCCACGGCAGCAGGCGCGCCTCCTGGAACATGATGCGGATGCTGGCGGCGATGCTGCCATTGCCGACGGCGATGCTGCCGGCATCCGCATTATCCAGACCCGCGATGGCGCGCAGCAGCGTGCTTTTACCGCAGCCGCTGCGGCCGACCACGGCGACGAATTCGCCGGCGCGCAGTTCCAGCCGCACGTCGCTCAGCACCGGCCTGGCGCCGAACGATTTACTGACACCGTCCAGTGCCAGGGACACGCCCTGCCGCCGCACGGGCGCGGGTGCGGGTGCTGTGGGCCGGCGGCTCACGGTATGGTCGATGTCGAATAGAGCGGTCGAAATATACATACGGTTTCCTTCATTAGCGGTAAGCGGGATTCCAGCGCAGGAAGTGCTTCTCCATCCCGCGCGACAGCAGGTCGGCCGCCTTGCCCAGCAAGGCGTACAGCAGGATGCCAACCAGGACCACGTCCGTCTGCAGGAACTCGCGGGCGTTCATGGTCATGTAGCCGATGCCCGCCTGCGCCGAGATGGTTTCGGCCACGATCAGCAGCACCCACACCAGGCCTAGCGAAAAGCGCACGCCCACCAGTATCGACGGCAGCGCCGCCGGCAGGATCACGTCGCGGTACAGCGGCCAGCCGGACAGCCCGTAGCTGCGCGCCATCTCGATCAAGCCCTGGTCGGCGGAGCGGATGCCGTGGAAGGTGTTCAGGTACACGGGGAAGAACACGCCCACCGCCAGCAGGAACAGCTTGGCCGTTTCATCGATGCCGAACCACAGGATCACCAGCGGGATCAGCGCCAGCGCCGGGATGTTGCGCACCATTTGCAGCGTGGTGTCGAGCAGCGTCTCGGCGCGGCGCACGCTGCCGGTCAACAGGCCAAGCAGCAGCCCCGCTCCCGCGCCGATCGCGAAGCCGCTGGCCGCGCGCCACAAGCTGGTGCGCAGGTGCAGCCACAATTCGCCGGAGGCGGCCAGAGTCCAGAAGGCCTTGGCCACCGCCCACGGCTCCGGCAGGATGCGGCTGGACAGCCAGCCCAGTTGCGACGCGGCCTGCCAGCCGGCGATCAGCAGCACCGGCAGTATCCACGGCGCGAAGGCGTTGGGACGGGCGGTGGTGGCGCTCATGTCACGCAGCCTTCTTCGGTAAAATATCGCTGGCCATCACTTCACCGAACGGACCGCTCAGCGACTGCTCACCGGCCGCCTTGCCCTTGCCCAGCAACGGGAACACCAGCTCGGCGAAGCGGTACGATTCCTCCAGGTGCGGATAGCCGGAGAAGATGAAGGTATCGATGCCCAGGTCCACATACTCCTGGATGCGCGCCACCACCGTCTGCGGATCGCCCACCAGCGCGGTGCCCGCACCACCACGCACCAGGCCCACGCCGGCCCACAGGTTGGGCGATACTTCCAAGTTGTCGCGGCTTCCGCCGTGCAGTGCGGCCATGCGCTGCTGGCCCACCGAATCCATCTTGCCCAACGCCGCCTGCGCCTTGGCGATGACATCGTCGTCCAGATGGCTGATCAACTCATCGGCCGCGCGCCACGCCGCCTCATTGGTCTCGCGGACGATCACGTGCAGGCGGATGCCGAACTTCACGGTGCGGCCATGTGCGGCGGCGCGGGCGCGGATGTCGGCGATCTTCTCGGCCACTGCGGCCGGCGGCTCGCCCCAGGTCAGGTAGACGTCCATCTGCTCGGCCGCCAGCGCATGCGCCGGTTCCGACGAGCCGCCGAAGTACAGCGGCGGATATGGCTTCTGCACCGCCGGATACAGCGTCTTCGAGCCCCTGACCTTGATATGCTTGCCCTCGAAATCGTAGCCCGCATCGCCGCCCTCGCCCGACAGCGAGGCGCGCCACACGCGGATGAATTCATCGGAGATCTCGTAGCGCTTGGCGTGATCGGCGAACAGGCCGTCCGCTTCCAGCTCGCCCTGGTCACCGCCGGTGACGACGTTGATCAGCAAGCGGCCGTTGGACAAACGGTCGAACGTCGCGGCCATGCGCACCGCCAGTCCCGGCGTGGTCAAGCCGGGACGGATCGCCACCAGGAACTTGAGCTTCTGCGTCGCGCCGATCAGCGACGACGCGACCACCCAGGCGTCCTCGCAGGATCGGCCGGTCGGCAGCAGCACGCCGTCGTAGCCCAACGTATCGGCGGCGACGGCGCACTGTTTCAGGTAATCGGCATCGACCGGACGCGCGCCCTTGGAGGTGCCGAGATAGCGGCTGTCGCCGTGCGTGGGGATGAACCAGAAAATATTCAGGGACATGATGGATTCCTTAGAGCGCTTCTTTGACCACAATGGCCTTCGGGATCAGCTTCAGGTTGGAGAAGGCGTCCGCCACCTTTTGCTGCTGTTCGATCACGGCAGCGTTGATCGGCTTGACGCCGTAGGCATAGCGCGAGGCGGCCAGCGCCACCACGTCCACGGACAAACCGGTCTGCGCGGCCAGGATGACTGCCACCTCCTTCTGGTTCTTCGCGCCCCACTCGTCCACCTTGGCGATTTCATCGAGCACGATGCGGACGATCTCCGGGTTCTTCTCCGCATAACTGCGCGAGGCCAGGTAGAACTGGTGATTGGATACCAGCCCTTTGCCGTCGGCCAGTACGCGCGCGCCCAGCTGCTTCTCGGCGGCGGCCAGGAACGGATCCCAGATCACCCACGCGTCCACGCTGCCGCGTTCGAACGCCGCGCGCGCATCGGCCGGCGGCAGGTAGATCGCTTCGATGTCCTTGTACGCCAGGCCGGACTTCTCCAGCGCCTTGACCAGCAGGTAGTGCACGTTGGAGCCTTTGTTCAGCGCCACCTTCTTGCCCTTCAGGTCCGACAGGCTGCGAATCTTCGAGTCCTTGGGCACCACGATCGCCTCGCTGGACGGCGACGGCGGCTCATTGCCGATATAAACCAGGTTGGCGCCCGCCGCCTGCGCAAAGATCGGCGGCGCTTCGCCGACGGTGCCGAAGTCGATGCTGCCGACGTTCAGCCCCTCCAGCAGCACGGGGCCAGCCGGGAACTCGGTCCATTTGACGCTGACGTTTTTGGCCGCCAGGCGCTGCTCCAGCGTGCCGCGTCCTTTCAGCAAAGTCAGCGTGCCGTATTTCTGGTAGCCGATGCGGACTTCCTGCTTGGCCTGCGCGTTGGCGGCCGATGGCGCGGCGGCCGCGAATACTCCCGCTGCAAACAGCAGGCCCAGAGTGTGACGGCGCGCCGCGCGTTTTTGTTCGATGCTCATGGTTTTTCCTCTTTTGTAGTGATCAACGTGCCAGGCGTACCGGCTGTAGCGGCGCCACGTACACGTCTTCGGTGCGGCCGGCCAGCGCTTGCAGTCCGGTCGACAAATCCTCCACGCCGGCGTCCACCCGCCAGGCGACGGCCGGGTCCAGCGTCAAGCCGCCATCGTCGCTCCAGGCCAGCTGCTGCGACGTGGCGTAGATACTGGCCAGCACATGGCGCGCTTCCAGCGCATGCAGCACCGGCCGCAACGCGTAGTCCAGCGCCAGCATGTGCGACTGGCTGCCACCGGTGGCCAATGGCAGCACCAGCTTGCCCGCCAAGCCATCCTGCGGCAGCAGGTCGAGAAAGGCTTTGAGGATGCCGGTGAAGGAAGCCTTGTACACCGGCGTGGCGATGACGATGGCGTCGGCCGCCGCCACCGCGGCCAGGGCACGCTTGATCGCCAGGTCCGCCGTATCGGCATGCAGCAGCGCCCGCGCCGGCAGGTCGCGCACTTGCAGGGTGCCGTAGCGATGGCCGTAGATGGCCAGCTTCTGGCCCACGTGATCCAGCAAACGGCCGGTGCTTGAAGGGAGTGCGGGGCTGCCGCCGATCAGAAGTATGCTCATTGCTGGTCCCCGTGTTGTTCATGACTATTCGTGAATGTCCGTGACAACCAGATTAATTCCGCAGCAATCAAATCAAAACGAATAGTTTTACGTTTTGATATGCATTTTCTTCTTTATAATTTTTTGGAATATAGAAAGGGGAAAAACTTCGTTTGCCGCATGAGCAGCTGATGCGATACTTCGCGTACCGGAACCTTACAGCCGGCACCAACCCCAATTTCTGATGACTACACCACTGATTCGCATCGATCATGCGAGTAAAACCTTTGCGCTGCCAGACGGCGGCGCGTTCCACGCAGTACGCGACGTTACCCTGGAAGTGAACGAAGGCGATATCTTCGGCCTGATCGGCAAAAGCGGCGCCGGCAAATCGACCTTGCTGCGCCTGTTTAACCTGCTGGAGCAGCCCGACAGCGGCCGCGTATTTGTCGACGGCCGCGAATTGACCGCGCTGTCCAAGCGCGACCTGCGCGACGCGCGCCGCAATATCGGCATGATTTTTCAACAATTCAACCTGCTGCAAAACGCCACGGTGTTCGACAACGTCGCCTTCCCGCTGCGCATCCACGGCGGCATGACGCCAGCGCAGATCACCGCCCGCGTCAACGACTGCCTGGAACTGGTGGAATTGAGCGGCAAGACGGCCAGCTATCCGGCGCAGCTGTCGGGCGGCCAGAAACAGCGCGTCGCCATCGCCCGCGCGCTGGCCAGCGGCCCTGCCGTGCTGCTGTGCGACGAACCTACTTCCGCGCTGGACGCCGAGACCACCCGCGCGCTGCTCGCCACGCTGCGCGACATCAATCGCCGCCTGAACGTCACCATCGTGATCGTCAGCCATGAGCTGTCGGTGCTGGGCGAGATCTGCAACCGCGTGGCCGTCATCGAAGACGGCGCGATAGCCGAACAATTCGCACTGGACGATGCCGCCAGCGTGGCCGAGCCGCGCAAGACCGCGCTGGGCCGGGAGCTGGCGCAGCACGGCGCCGCCAGCGCGCTCGCCAACATCAACAACGCCAACACGGAGGCAGCCTATGTCTGAATACCTTGCCTCGCTCGACGCCATCATCGCCATGCTGCCGGAGATGTGGACCGCCCTCGGTCAAACGCTGACCATGCTCGGCATCGGCCTGACCGCCGCAGTGCTGATCGGCGGCCCGCTCGGCATCCTGCTGTTCCTGGTGGCCGACGGACAATCGCTGCAAAACCGCCCTGCTTCTTTGATACTGGGCTGGTTCGTGAACACCGTGCGTTCGTTCCCGTTCATCATTCTGCTGGTGGCGCTGGTGCCGTTCACGCGCATCATCGCCGGCACCTCGATCGGGCCGCTGGCCGCCGCCGTGCCGCTGTCCTTCGCCGCCGTGCCCTACTTCGCCCGCATGGTCGAACAGAACCTGCGTGAAGTGCCGCGCGGCGTGATCGAAGCGGCCCACGCGATGGGCGCTTCGGAAATGCAGATCGTATTGAAGGTGCTGCTGGTGGAAGCCCGTTCCGGCCTGGTGCTGGCGCTGACCGTACTGTCGATCAGCTTCCTGTCCTACTCCGCCGTGGCCGGCGTGGTGGGCGGCGGCGGCATCGGCGACCTCGCCATCCGCTACGGCTACTACCGCTTCGAGACCGACATCATGGTCGCCACCGTCGCCATCCTGATCGCCATGGTGCAGCTGATCCAGTTCACCGGCAACCGCATCGCCAAACGCCTCGACAAACGCTAATCAAGGGAACCAACATGAACGCACCTCGCCGCAACCTGCTGCTCGCAGCACTGACCATCGCCCTCGGCATCGCCGCGCCAAGCTACGCCAAGGATCCGAAAGAAATCGTGATCGGCACCAGCGCCGGCCCGTATGCGGACCAGATCAAGCTTGGCATCAAGCCTATCCTGGAAAAGCAGGGTTACAAGATCAAGCTGGTGGAGTTCAACGACTATATCCAGCCGAACTTCGCGCTGGCTGAGGGTTCGCTGGACGCCAACGTGTTCCAGCACATCGTCTACCTGAATGAATTCGCGGCCAAGAACAAGCTGCCGCTGGCGGACCTGGTGAAGATCCCGACCGCGCCGATCGCCATCTACAGCAAGAAGCACAAGACGCTGGCCGAAGTGAAGGAAGGCGGCACCGTCGCCATGCCTAACGATCCGACCAACCAGGCGCGCGCGCTGGTGCTGCTGGATCAACTGGGTTGGATCAAGCTGCGCGACAAGTTCGATCCGGTGAAGGCGTCGGAGAAGGATATCGCCGTCAACGTCAAGAAGATCAAGCTGATTTCGCTGGACGCCGCGCAGTTGCCGCGCTCCCTGCAGGACACCGACTACTCCTTCGTCAACGGGAACTACGCGCTGGCGTCGGGCATGAAGTTGAAAGAGGCGCTGCTGACCGAGAAGATCTCGTCCAACTACATCAACCTGGTGGCGATCCGCAGCGCCGACAAGGACAAGCAATTCGCCAAGGATCTCGCGGCGGCCTACCGTTCGCGCGAGTTCCTGGCCGTGACCAACAAGTACTTCCCTGACTACTCGAAGACCGAAGACCAGCTGGCCCTGGAAGCGGCCGGCGCGACCAAGCCGGGCAAGTAACACCGTCCCCACGCAGCTGACGGGGACGGATGTCGCGCTCTTAGTCCAGATCGGAAGCGGCGTGCCGTTCATGCACCTGCTCTTCCGGTTCCCCGAAGGTCCGGTTGACCTTGCGGCCACGGATCACTGCCGGCCGCGCGGCGATGTCATCGGCCCAGCGGCGGACGTTCTTGTACTCCTGCACCGACAGGAATTCGCCGGCGCCGTAAATCTTTCCGAGTACCAGAACGCCGTACCACGGCCAGATCGCCATGTCGGCGATGGTGTAGTCGTCGCCCGCGACGTAGCGATGATCGGCCAGCTGGCGATCGAGCACGTCGAGCTGCCGCTTGACTTCCATCGCATAGCGGTTGATAGGGTACTCCAGTTTTTCCGGCGCGTAGGCGTAAAAATGGCCGAAGCCTCCACCCAGGAACGGCGCGGAGCCCATCTGCCAGAACAGCCAGTTCAGCGTCTCGGTGCGCGCCGCCAGGTCCTTCGGCAGGAAGGCGCCGAACTTCTCCGCCAGATAAACCAAAATCGAGCCGGATTCGAACACGCGCAAAGGCTGCGCACCGCTGCGGTCCACCAGCGCTGGTATCTTCGAGTTGGGATTGATGTCGACAAAGCCGCTGGAGAACTGCTCGCCGTCGTTGATGCGTATGAGCCAGGCGTCATATTCAGCGCCTGCATGCCCTGCCGCCAGCAGCTCTTCCAGCAAAATCGTCACCTTCACGCCATTCGGCGTACCCAATGAATAGAGCTGCAGCGGGTGCTGCCCGACCGGCAGCTCCTTCTCATGCGTAGGACCCGCAACCGGGCGGTTAATGCTCGCAAAGGTGCCGCCGGATGGCGCTTCGGCCACCCAGACTTTCGGCGGTACATACTTCGATTGATCAGTCATTCAAAACTCCATGCATATTCAAGCCAAAAGCATACCCTAATCGTTGCGCATCTGCGCTTGCGACACATTGCTCCCCGCCGGCACGCTTTGCGTCAGCCATACGTTACCGCCGATGGTGGAGCCGGCGCCGATGGTGATGCGGCCCAGGATGGTCGCGCCGGCGTAGATCACCACATCGTCCTCCACCACCGGATGGCGTGGCACGCCCTTGATCAAGGTGCCTTTTTCATCCGCCGGGAAGCGCTTGGCACCCAGCGTCACGTGCTGGTACAGGCGCACGCGCTGGCCGAGGATCGCCGTCTCGCCGATCACCACGCCGGTGCCGTGGTCGATGAAGAAGCTGCCGCCGATCTGCGCGCCCGGATGGATGTCGATCCCGGTCAGCGAATGGCCGATGTCCGAAATCAGCCGCGCCAGGAACGGCGAACCCAGTCGATGCAGGCTGTGCGCCAGCCGGTAGTACAGGATGGCGATGGTGCCCGGATAACACAGCATGATCTCGGCCACCGACGTCGCCGCCGGATCGCCGGAGAACGCCGCCTGCACGTCCGACACCAGCAGCCCGCGTATGGCCGGCAGGCCGGCCGCGAATTCACGGGTGATGGCATGGGCCTGACGGGTCAGCGCTTCTTCATCCGGCGTGGCATCCTCCAGCGAGAACTGCAAGCCGCGCCGGACCTGCTCCGTCAAACGGTTCAAGGTGGTGTTGAGGGTGTCGCCGACGAAGTAGTCGATGCTCTCGTCGGTCAGGTTGGGCCGGCCGTAGTGCGTGGGGAACAGCACCGCCGACAGACCGTTGACGATGATCGTCAGCGCCTCGCGCGACGGCAGTTCCCGCACCTTGCCGTGATGGCGGATGTTGTGCGTGGCCTCGCGCGACACGCGCAACTGCTCGATCACGTGGTCCAGGTTCCAGTGCGACGGCTTGACGCCGGTTCCATCATAGGTATCGATAGTCATAATGTCTCGAATTATAAAAACGCGGGCAGCATCGCCCATCATCGCAGCTTAATCAGCCGCATCCCCAAAGCGAAGGAATGATTTCGGCCTTGGATATGCGATGACTGCATATCGCGTAAAATGCTCGGTCCACTGAACAATACGCCTTTAATGAATATTTTGCTGACACTGCTGCTGGCCGGCCTCTCCATGGTCGGGCCGCTGGCCATCGACACCTATCTGCCGTCGTTCCCGGCGATCGCCCAGACCTTCGACGCGAGTCCGATGCTGATCCAGCAAACGTTGAGCATGTTCCTGTTCTGCTTCGCCTTCATGATGCTGTTCTACGGCACGCTGTCCGACTCCTTCGGCCGCCGCCCGGTGATCCTGGTATCGCTGGTGGCCTACATCGCCGCCTCCATCGTCGGCGCGATGGCGCCGTCCATCGGCGTGCTGCTGGCCTGCCGTATCGTGCAGGGCCTGGCGGCCGGCGCCGGCTCGGTGGTCGGCCGCGCCATCGTGCAGGACCGCTTCTCCGGCGCCGCCGCGCAGAAGATCCTGGCGCATATCATGATGGTGTTCGGCCTGGCGCCTGCCATCGCGCCGGTGCTGGGCGGCTGGCTGCAGGTGAGCTTCGGCTGGCGCTCGATCTTCTGGTTCCTCAGCGCCTTCGGCATCCTGATGTTCATCGCCGTGCAGCGCGCGCTGCCGGAAAGCCTGCCCGTCAAGGACCGCCATCCCTTCCACCTCGGCGTCATCGCCGGCAACTACTGGAAGGTGCTGTGCCACCACCAGTTCCTGCTGCTGTCGATCGCGGTCGGCATGAGCTTTGCTGGCGTGGCGCTGTATATCGGCTCGGCCGCTTACTTCGTGATGAACATCCTGCACCTGCCGGAGACGGCATTCGCCTGGATGTTCGTGCCGCTAATCAGCGGCATGGTGGTCGGCTCGGCGCTGTCGGGAAAATTCGCGCTGAAGTTCGCGCGCAACACGCAGGTGTGGATCGGCCTTGCCGTCATGATCGCCGCCGGCATCATCAACGTCGCCTACAACAGCGCCTTTGTCGCGGCCGTGCCTTACGCCGTGGCGCCGCTGTTTATCTACTCCTTCGGCCTGGCGCTGGCAATGACGCCGTTGTCGCTGATCGCGCTGGAGTACTTCCCCAACAACAGCGGGCTGGCGTCGTCGATGCAGTCGTTCATCCAGATGCTGCTGTTTGCGCTGGTGTCCGGCCTGGTGGCGCCGCTGCTATTCGACAGCGCGCTGAAACTGGCCTGGGGCGTGCTCGCCAGCCTGGTGGTCAGCGTGCTCGCCTGGCTGCTGGCGCAGACCGGCAAGCCGGTCACGCATGAATAAACTGCACTAAGCCGTCAGGGCCAGGGCGTCGGATTCGCATCGATGTATTGGGCGCCGCCCTGCTCCGGTTCACGGGCATCGCCCTGAGCGCCGGCTGACGAAGGCCGTCCCGGCGCCTGCGCCGGATTGCGCAGGCCCAGTAGCTCCTTGCGGGTCTCGACAAAATCCGCGCTCGACAAGGGATGCTCCCTGTCCGGCCAGTTCTCTTCCGCCCATTGCTGCAATTGTTCATAGCGCTGCCAAAGTTCGTTGACGAACTGGCGGCGCGCGGCTTCCTTATCCATAGTCCCTCCTGTGGTTGTTGCCAGTCTGTGGCAAACTGCCGGTATCGTCCGTTAGGCGCCGCACCAACATATCATGGAACTCCACATCGTCATCGAAGGCAAGAAGGACCTGGGCGGGCAGCTGTACCGCCAGCTGAGCGACTCGATCCGCAGCGGGCGGCTGGCCGACGGCCAGCAACTGCCGCCTACCCGCCTGCTGGCCGAGCAGCTCGGCCTGTCCCGCAAGACCGTCTCCGATGTCTACACCCGCCTGACGCAGGAGCGGCTGGTGCTGGGGCAGGTCGGCAAGGGCAGCTTCGTCAGCGCGCCGGCCGAGGCCAAGCCGCGCCGCCAGCTCGCCAACAACCTGGCCAGCGCCGCCATCGTCGCCAAGTGGGACGCCATGCACACGCCGCTGCGCATCCCCTTCCCGGAAGGCCGTTCCCGCTATGAGTTCGTCGGCGGCTGCGTCACGCCGTCGCTGTTCCCGATCGACGAGTGGCGCCGCTGCATGCTGCACGGCCTGCGCCAGGACGTCAAGGGCAGCGGCATGTACCGCCAAGCGGAAGGCATCGCCGAACTGCGCGCCGCCATCGCCCACCATGCGGCCTTTGCTCGCGGCGTGGTCTGCACCGCCAACAACGTGGTCGTCACCAACGGCGCCCAACAGGCGCTGGACCTGCTGGGCCGCGTGCTGCTGGAGCCGGGCTGCGTGGTCGCCGTCGAGGAACCGGGCTATCCGGCGGCGCGCATGCTGTTCGCCAGCCAAGGGGCGCGGGTGGTCGGCATCGGCGTCGACCGTGAAGGCATGCTGGTCGACCAGATCCCGCAAGGCACGCGGCTGATCTACACCACGCCGGCCCACCAGTTCCCGCTGGGGATGCAGATGAGCGTGGCCCGCCGCGAGGCGCTGCTGGCGCGCGCGCTGGAGATCGGCGCCATCATCATCGAAGACGATTACGACAGCGAGTTCCGCTACGACGGCCGGCCCACCGATTCGCTGCAAAGCATGGACCGGCACGGCGTGGTGGCCTTCGTCGGCAGCTTCTCCAAGGTGATGCTGCCGGAGCTGCGGCTGGGTTACGCGGTGCTGCCGGAGGCGATACTGAACGCGGCTCTCACCGTCAAGCACCTCAACGACTGGCATACCGCCACCGCCAGCCAGCACGCGCTGGCCAAGTTCATCGCCGACGGCTACCTGTCGCGCCATATCCGCCGCTGCGGCGCCATCTACGCGACCCGGCGCGAGCGCCTGCAAACGCTGTTTGCCGATGTACTGTCGCCGTGGTTCGAGCTGGTGCCGGCCAGCGCCGGCTTCCACCTGGCGGCACTGTGCAAAAAAACGCTCGACCTGGACCTGCTGCTGCGGCTGGCGCGGCGCGCCGACGTCGGCCTCTACCCGCTGTCGAACTTCTACGCGTCGACGCCGCCCAAGGCCGGACTGTTCCTCGGCTACGGTGGCATCGAGACGCTGGATATCGACATCGCACTGCTGCGCCTGCGCGACATTCTCGTGCAAATGGAGTAAAGCTTAATCAGCATGTAGAATGGTGGATTGCATTGTAACGACTCCGAGCCAGCCATGCGTCTCACCTCCTTCACCGACTACTCCCTGCGGACCTTGCTGTACCTGAGCGCCCACCGGGACCGGCTGGTCACGATCCAGGATATCGCCGACATGCACTCGATCTCGAAGAACCACCTGATGAAGGTGGTCTATCAGCTGGGGCAAACAGGATTGGTGGAGACGGTGCGAGGCCGCAACGGCGGCCTGCGGCTGGCAAAAGAGCCGAAGGACATCAACATCGGCGCGCTGGTGCGGATGACGGAGACCGACTTCTTCATGGCCGAATGCTTCGACCGCGCAACCGACACCTGCCCGCTCACGCCCGACTGCGCGCTGAAGCACACGCTGAACGACGCCACCAAAGCCTTCCTGGCCGTGCTGGATAAACAAACGCTGGAAGACATGCTGCCGCAGGCCGCGTCCAACGCTGCCAAGCCGGTACGCATCGTCCGCGGCGCTGCCGCCCAGTAGCGCTAGGCCGCGTCCTGCCGCAGCCGCGGCAACGACGCCATCAGATCGGAAAACCGCTGCCCCTGTATCATCACGTGCTCGCGCAGCAGGCGCGCCGCCAGGTCGCCGTCGCCATTGACGATGGCCTGCACCACGCCGTCATGCTCGTGGTAGGACGTGACCAGGCGGTCGCGCACCCGCAGCTGCAAGCGCCGGTACGGCCGCAGGCGCCGGTACAGATTGCGCGTCTGCTCGATCAGGAACTGGTTATGGCTGCCGGCGTAGATCGCCTCATGGAATAACTCGTTCTTGTAGTAATAGACATCCGGCTCCTGCGCATCGCGCGCATCCTGGCAGGCCTGGTGCGCCGCCAACAGGGCCTGCTGCTCCTCGGGCGTCATGCGCCGCGCCGCCAGGCGGCCGCAGGTCGCCTCCAGTTCCGACATCACCTCGAACATCTCCACCAACTGCTGCGGTCCCAGTTCCGCGACGATGGCGCCGCGCCGTGGGCGTATCACCACCAGTCCCATCGACGCCAGCTGGATCAGCGTTTCCCGCACCGGCGTGCGCGAGACGCCGAAGCGCGTAGCCAGCTCGGTCTCGTCCAGGTGCTGTCCGGGTTTGAGCTCGCCGACGGCGATCATCTCTTCTATTTGTTCGCGCAGCGTGGCGGAATGGGTAGTCATGGTGTTTTTGGAGTCTTGTGATTTACAGCTTATGTATAACAAGCTTCATTATAAGCAGTGAATTTAGCTTGACAATGTATTCCAACGATATATTCTTGTATACACAAAAAAGATCGTTGCATATTTGACCCACCTTGGAGGAATTATGAGCGCAATCACCCGCAGGTCCGTACTGGCCGCCCTGGCCGCCAGCCCGTTGTTGCTGCAACCGGCATGGGCGCAGAACACCACCCTCAAGATTTCGCACCAGTTCCCCGGCGGGACGGTCACCGAAGGCGACTTCCGCGACCGGCTGACCCGCATGTTCGCGGCCGAGGTGGAAAAGCGCAGCAAGGGCAGCCTCAAATTCGAGATCTATCCGGGTTCGTCGCTGATGAAGACCAACGCCCAGTTCTCGGCCATGCGCAAGGGCGCGCTGGACATGTCGCTGGTGCCGCTGTCGTATGCGGGCGGCGAGGTCCCGGAAGTGAACATCGGCCTGATGCCCGGCCTGGTGACCTCCTACGAGCAGGCCTACGGCTGGAAGAACGCCGAAGTGGGCAAGGAGTTGAGCCGCATCCTGAACGAAAAAGGCATCGTGCTGATTAGCTGGATCTGGCAAGCCGGCGGCGTGGCCTCGCGCACCAAGCCGGTGATCGACCCGGACGACGCCAAGGGCATGAAGATACGCGGCGGCTCGCGCGAGATGGACCTGATCCTCAAGGCCGCCGGCGCCGCCGTGGTGTCGCTGCCGTCCAACGAAATCTACGCCGCCATGCAGACCGGCGCGATGGAAGCGGCGTTGACCTCCTCCACCTCGCTGATCTCGTTCCGCCTGGAGGAAGTGTCCAAGGCGCTGACCACCGGCCGCGCGGGCGCCTACTGGTTCATGTTCGAGCCGCTGATGATGTCCAAGGCGATCTTCGACCGCCTGACCAAGGAACAGCAGGCCACCATCATGGCCGTCGGCGCCGAGATGGAGACCTTCGCGCTGAACTCCGCCAAGGCAGACGACTCGGAAGTGGCCAACGTCTACGCCAAAGCCAAGGCCAAGGTGGTCGACCTGAATCCGGCGGCGCTGAAAAAATGGCAGGCCATCGCCCGCACCACCGCATGGAAGGACTACGGCGAACGCAATGAAAACTGCGCCAAGCTGCTGAAACTGGCCGAGAAAACGCTATGAGCCACGGCATAGAGCTGGAGCCGCCGCGCGCCGCAGCCCCGCCGGACAACGCCATCGTCGCGATGGCGACCGCATTGCTGGGCAAGCTCAATCATGCGCTGATGATGGTGTCCATGGTGGCGCTGGTGCTGACGGCGTTCGTGCTGACCTACTCGGTGGTGTCGCGCTACTTCTTCCACGCGCCCACCGACTGGCAGGACGAAGCGTCGGTGTTCATGCTGGTCGGCGTGACCTTCTTCTGCACCGCCTACGTGCAATCGCATCGCGGCCACATCGGCATCGAGGCGCTGGCGTCGCTGCTGCCGCCGCGCGTGAATGCCGCGCGGCTGTTCATGGTGGACCTGGTGTCGGCGCTGTTCTGCGCCTTCTTCTCGTGGAAATCGTGGACACTGTTCCATGAAGCCTGGGTCGACGGCCAGACCACCTCCTCCACCTTCGCGCCGCCGCTGTGGATCCCCTACGCCATGATGGCCGCCGGGATGAGCATCCTCACGCTGCAAATCGTGCTGCAAACGCTGGCACGGATGACCAACAAAACGGAGCGCGCGGCATGAGCGACCTGACACTTGGCGCCCTGTACGGCGCCGTTACCCTGGTGGTGATGTTCTCCGGGATGCCGATCGCCTTCGCATTGGGCGTGGTGGCCACCGGCTTCATGTACTTCTGCATGCCAGCCTCCTCGCTCGACACGATCACCCAGAACGTGTACGAAGAAATGGCGTCGATCACGCTGCTGTCGATCCCCCTGTTCATCCTGAAGGGGGCGGCCATCGGCAAATCCCCGGCCGGCAAGGACTTGTACTCCGCGATACACACATGGATGCACAAGATACCGGGCGGCCTGGGCATCGCCAACGTGTTTGCCTGCGCGCTGTTCGCGGCGATGGCCGGCTCCTCGCCCGCCACCTGCTCGGCCATCGGCTCGGCCGGCATTCCGGAGATGCGCCGCCGCGGCTACTCGCCCGGTTTCGCGGCCGGCATCATCGCCGCCGGCGGCACGCTGGGCATTTTGCTGCCGCCGTCGATCACCATGATCCTGTACGCGGTCGCCGCCGAGCAGTCTCTGGGCCGTCTGTTCCTGGCCGGGATAGGTCCCGGCGTGCTGCTGGTGCTGCTGTTTGCCGGCTACGCCGTCTACCGCGCGCACAAGGAATACAAGGCCGCGCTGGTCATCTACGAACAAGGCGGCGCCAAGTCGGCCTACCTGGAAGACGAACACTTCACGCTGGCGCAAAAAGTAGAAATGCTGCCGCGCGTGCTGCCCTTCATCATCCTGCTGATCGGCGTGATGGTCGCGCTATACGGCGGCTTCGCCACGCCGTCCGAAACGGCGGGCCTGGGCGCGCTGCTGGCGCTGGTGCTGCTGGCCGTGATCTACGGCGTGTGGAAGCCCAAGGATCTGTCGCCCATCCTCAGCTCATCGATCAAGGAATCGACGATGCTGTTGCTGATCATCGGCATGTCGCTGTTCTATTCATACGTGATGAGCTACCTGCACATCAGCCAGTCCGCCGCCGCTTGGGTGGTCAGCCTGCACCTGTCGAAGTGGCTGCTGCTGGCGGTGATCCTGCTGATGGTGATCGTGTTCGGCTTCTTCCTGCCGCCGGTATCGATTATCCTGATGACCGCGCCCATCATCCTGCCGCCGCTGAAGGCCGCCGGCTTTGACCTGATCTGGTTCGGTATCGTCATGACGGTGGTGATGGAGATGGGCCTGATTCACCCTCCGGTGGGCCTGAACATCTTCGTCATCAAGAACATTGCGCCCGACATTCCGCTCAAGGATGTGGTGTGGGGCGTGTTCCCGTTCCTGATCCTGATGTTCGTGGCGGTGCTGCTGTTGTGCGTCTTCCCGTCTATTTCCACCGGCCTGCCGGACATGATCATGGGAGCAAAGTAAATGAACTGGAACACCCTTCGGGACAACCGCGATGCGCGCTTGCAACGGGCGCGCACCGCATTGGGCAATGAACTGGACGGCAAGACCCTGCCGTCCGCCCGCATCGCCGACCTGCTGCACACGGTGCTGGAGTGCGGCGACCGCGTCTGCCTCGAAGGGAACAACCAGAAGCAGGCCGACTTCCTCGGCCATGCGCTGGCCAACTTGAACCCGGAGCGCATCAACAACCTGCACATGCTGCAATCGGTGCTGGCGTTGCCGGAGCACCTGGACGTATTCGAGCGCGGCGTCGCCTCGAAGCTGGACTTCTCGTTCTCCGGCCCGCAGGCGGTGCGCGTGGCGCGGCTGGCCTCCGCCGGCAAGCTCAATATCGGCGCGATCCACACCTACCTTGAGCTGTTCAGCCGCTACTTCATCGACCTGCCGCCGCGCGTCTGCCTGATCGCGGCGGAGGCGGCGGACCGCCACGGCAACCTGTACACCGGCCCGAACACCGAGGATACGCCGGCCATCGTCGAAGCGACGGCGTTCAAGCAAGGCATCGTCATCGTGCAGGTCAACCGCATTGTCGATACCGTGCCGCGCGTGGACATACCGGCCGACTGGGTAGACTTCGTCGTGCAATCGCCCCGCCCCTACTACATTGAACCGCTGTTCACGCGCGATCCGGCGCAGATCTCCGAGATCCAGGTGCTGATGGCGATGATGGCGATCAAAGGCATCTACGCCGAGTATGGGGTGCAGCGCCTGAACCACGGCATCGGCTTCGACACCGCCGCCATCGAGCTGCTGCTGCCGACCTACGCCGAGTCGCTCGGCCTGCGCGGTAAGATCGGCAAACACTGGGCGCTCAATCCGCATCCGGCGCTGATCCCTGCGATTGAAGCGGGCTTCGTACAATCGGTGCATTCGTTCGGATCGGAACTGGGCATGGAGGACTATATCCATGCGCGGCCGGACGTCTTCGCCATCGGCCCGGACGGCACCATGCGCAGCAACCGCGCCATGTGTCAGGCCGCCGGCCACTACGCCTGCGACATGTTCATCGGTTCGACGCTGCAGATCGACTTGCAGGGCAATTCATCGACCGCTACCGCCGGCCGTATTTCCGGTTTCGGCGGCGCCTCCAACATGGGCGCCGACGCGCGCGGACGACGTCACGCCAGCCCGGCATGGCTGAAGGCCGGCCAGCAGGCGCGCGAAGGCCGCAACACCATCCCGCGCGGCCAGAAGCTGGTGGTGCAGATGGTGGAGACCTTCCGCGAGCATATGCAGCCCGCCTTCGTCGAGAAGCTCGACGCGTGGGAGCTGATGGAACAGGCCAAGATGGCGATCCCTCCGGTGATGATCTACGGCGACGACGTCAGCCACATCCTGACAGAGGAAGGCATCGCCAACCTGCTGATGTGCCGCACCGACGAGGAACGCGAGCAGGCCATACGCGGCGTGGCGGGTTACACGCCGGTCGGCCTGGCGCGAGATAAGCGGATGGTGGAAAACCTGCGCGATCGCGGTATCATCCAACGCGCTGAAGATCTCGGCATCGACAAGCGCATGGCCACGCGCGACCTGCTGGCCGCCCGCAATATGAAAGACCTGGTGCGCGCATCGGGCGGTTTGTACCAGCCGCCCAAACGTTTCCGCAACTGGTAAGGAGCATGACAATGGAAACCCTGAACTACCGATTTGAACAAGGCACGCAGCGCTTGAAAGCGACGCCGCACGTGGTGGGCGTGGTCGGCTCCGGCAACTTGGAAGTGCTGATCGAACCGGCCGACCTGGCCGGCGCCTGCACCATCGAGATCACCACCGCCGCTGTCGGCTTCGGGCCGATCTGGGAGGCGGTGATGCGCGACTTCCACCAGCGCTGGAAGCTGGCCGATACCCGCATCTCGATCAACGACATGGGCGCCACGCCCGCCGTCGTCAGCCTGCGCATGGACCAGGCGGTGCAGACCATGCTGGGAGTGTCCTGATGAGCCGATCATCCAGCTACCAGGAAGCGAACGCGCGGGAACGCTTGCAGCAGCTGTTCGACCCGGACAGCTTTGAAGAATTCCTGCCGCCGTCGGCGCGCATCGTCAGCCCCCATCTGGGGCAGTTGAACGCGCCGGTGGCGTTTGACGACGGTGTCGCGGTGGGCCGCGCGAAGCTGGGCGGCGTGACCGTCTACACGGCGGCGCAGGAAGGTGGCTTCATGGGCGGCGCGGTCGGCGAGGTGCACGGCGCCAAGCTGGTCGGCTTGCTGCGGCGCGCGGTGCGCGACCAGGTCGCGGCGGTGGTGCTGCTGGTGGAATCGGGCGGCGTGCGCCTGCACGAAGCCAACGCCGGCCTGATCGCGGTGTCCGAAGTGATGCGCGCGCTGCTCGATACGCGCGCCGCCGGCATCCCGGTGATCGTGCTGGTGGGCGGCTCGAACGGCGCCTTTGGCGGCATGGGTATCGTTTCGCGCTGCGCCAATGTGGTGGTGATGTCGGAGGAAGGCCGGCTGGCGATGTCCGGCCCGGAAGTGATCGAGACCGCCAGCGGTGTCGAGGAATTCGATTCGCGTGATCGGGCGCTGGTGTGGCGCACCAGCGGCGGCAAGCACCGCTACCTGATGGGCGATTGCCAGCGCATCGTGGCCGACGATATCGCCGCCTTCCGCGCAGCGGCGCGCGACGCGGTGGCCGCGCTGACCGGCACCCAGGTGGAGTTGACGCTGGAAGCGCTGGAAGCCGAACAGCAGATGCTGGACGAACGCATCGCCCGCTTCGGCGCCCTCACCGATCCGGTCGATATCTGGGCTGCGATGCAGATCCCTGACGCGGCCAATGTTCCGATGCTCGATGTGGACAGTTTTATTACGGTCGCCGACAAGCACCGCATGGGAGTCTAAGATGGACTGGAAAAAACTGGCGGACACGCTGTTCCCGCAAGGGCACGCCATCGTCGAGCAGAACGATTTCCTGTGCGGCAGCGCGCAGGTGGGCGGGCAAGCGGTGGCGGTGATCGGCACCACCGCCCACACGCCAATCGGCGTCGAGATCGCGCTGGCGCAGGCCAAGGCGATCCTCCGCACGGCGCGCGAATTCCCTGGCATGCCGATACTGATGCTGGTCGATACGCAAGGCCAGCGCCTGCGCCATCGCGATGAGATGTTGGGCATCAACAGCTACATGGCGCACCTCGGAAAATGCGTGGACCTCGCGCGGCGCAAGGGGCACAAGATCATCGGTCTGGTGTACGACCAGGCGCTGTCGGGCGGTTTCATCACCAGCGGTTTGATGGCCGACGCCTGCTACGCCCTGCCCGATGCGACCATCCGCGTCATGGGTTTGCCAGCGATGGCGCGCATCACCAAGGTGCCGGAAGAACGCTTGACCGAGCTTGCGCAGAGCAATCCGGTGTTCGCGCCCGGGCCGGAGAACTATCTGCGCATGGGCGGACTGGAAGCGATCTGGGAAGGCGACCTGGCGGCGCATCTGCGCGCCGCGCTCGCGGGGACGGCCGACGGCGACCAGCGCAGCGCATTGGGACTTCAGCGCGGCGGACGGCGTTGGGCACAGCCGGTGATCGACGCCGTGATGACTGACGGTCATGTACACGTTGCCTGAAGCGGAGCAGATGACGCAACCAGGTACCGCCGCGCGCGGTCTTGAGCGGCATATGCTGGTCTGGCTGACAGAATTGGGCTGGCAGGCGGTCATGCGCGCGGCGCAGCCGCAACACAAGGCGGCGCTTACCCTCTGGCAGGGACAGGATTGGCCGGCCGTGGTGCGGCGCTTCGATATCGGCGCGCAGCCGGACGAGGTTTGCCTCGGACTGCCACTGCCGCCGGATGAAGACACCGGCGAGAAGGTGCGCATTTCCTTGCGCGCGCAGGCGCTGGAGATCAGCAGGACGTCGCCGGCGGTGGAACTGCGGTCGGCACTGCGCTGCGCCGGGCCATGGCGCGAAGCGCTGACAACGCTGGAGCGCGAGACGGAACATCTGCACCTGCGCATCTACGGTTCGATGGCGATGCAGGCGCTGACTGGCTTGCTGTATCTGACGCCGACCTCGGACATCGACATCCTGTTCCATCCTCGCAGCCGCGAGGAGCTGCATGACGGCGTGGCGCTGCTGTCGCGGCATGCGGCGCATTTGCCGCTCGATGGCGAGATCGTATTCCCCGGCGGGCAGGCGGTATCGTGGAAGGAGTGGCGCATGGCGATGGAAAATCCGGCCAGGGTGATCGTCAAGGAGTTGCACGCGGTGCGGCTGATCGATACGGCATCGCTGCTGGCGACGTTGGAGTCTAATTGATGCGCACCGCTCTCGCACCTGCACGCCTGCGGACGCTGGCGATGATGAAGCCGCAGCTGAGCCGCACAGCGCAGCACAGCTTTGCGGGCGACGTGGCGCGGCTGGCGGTTCGCAGCCTGCACGCGGAGCTTTGCCTGTATCCCAAGCCAGGACTGGTGTCGCTGGTGGACCCCGGCAGCCATGACGATATGGATGCACAGACCTTCATGCGCAGCCTGTTCTCGCTGCGCCACTACTTCAAGAAAATCTGTTTGGCAGGATTGAACGATGCGCCGTTCGCGCGGCTGAAACAGCTGGGCATCGAAGCCGAAGCCGCGATGCTGAAGGCGACACGCGGGATCAATACCCATCGAGGCGCGATCTTCAGTCTGGGCCTGCTGTGCGCCACCGCCGGCCGCGCGCGCGCGCAAGGAACGCCGATGACGCCAGCCGCGCTGCGCGCCGCCATGCTGATACGTTGGGGCGAGGAGTTGGCCATGCATGCCGCTGCGGCCGCACCATCAAGCTCACCTGCCGGCGCGCCTGTCGCAATGATCGCAGACGCGCCGCCGGCGCAACTCAGTAACGGCCTGCGCGTCGCGGCGCAATATGCGGTCAGCGGCGCGCGGGAAGAAGGCGCGCTTGGGCTGCCATCGGTATTCGAAATCGGCATGCCGGCGCTGCTGGCCTCACGCGCGCGCGGCGCCAGCATGACGCATGCGCGCATCGACGCCCTGTTCACGCTGATGGCCCGCATCAACGACAGCAACGTCTATCACCGCGCCGGTCCGCAAGGTGCGCAGACCGTGCGCGCACACGCCCAGCACTTCATCGATCTTGGCGGCACGGCCAACGCCGACTGGCAGGTGCAGGCGCTGGCCAGCCATCACGCATTTGTGCAGCAGCGTCTCTCCCCGGGCGGCGCGGCGGACTTGCTGGCGGCCAGTTGCCTGGTACACGCCATCGCCGCGATGGAGCAAGACCAGCAATGACGACGTCCTACGGCGCCCCATCCCGTCTGCTGCTGCTCTGCCCCGGCCAGGGCGGGCAGCATGCCGCGATGTTCGACCTGCCCCGCAGCAGTCCGGCCGGCGACGCCGTCGCCAACACGCTGCTGGCAGGCCTGGCGCTGGCCGACGACGCGGACATCTACGCCAACCGCAACGCCCAGCCGCTGATTGTCGCAGCCACGCTGTCGATGTGGGCAGCGATACACGAGTTCACGCCACAGCCAGCGCTGGTGGCCGGCTACAGCATCGGCGAACTGTCCGCCTACGGCGTCGCCGGCGCCTTCACGCCACAGACAGCGATGCAACTGGCCGCACAACGCGCACAGTTGATGGACGACTGCGCCCACGCCCTGCCCGGCCAAACGCTGACGGCGATTTCCGGCCTGGCACTGTCCCGCACCTCGCCCCTGCTTGCCGAACACGCTTTTCAGATGAGTATAGAAAACGGCGACGACGCCTGCATCGCCGGCGGTCCGGCAGCAAGCGCCGAAGCGCTTGAGCTGGCGGTGCACGCTGCCGGCGGCCGCAGCGCGCGCCTGCCGGTGGAAGTGGCCTCGCACACGCGCTACATGCGGGCCGCCGTTGCACCCTTCGCCGCAGCCTTGCAGCGGTCAGAATTCCAGCCGATGAGCGTACCCGCACTGGCGGGCATAGGCGCTATGGCCGTCGACAGCAAAGCGCTGGCGGTGGACCAGCTCTCGCGCCAGCTGGCGGAAACGATACACTGGGCCGCCTGCATGGACGCCGCCGCCGAAGCCGGCATCACCTACGCGCTGGAACTCGGCCCCGGCGCCGCGCTATCGCGCATGCTGCAAAGCCGGCACCCGCACATCAACACCCGCTCCGTGGCCGACTTCCGCACGCTGGACGGCATCCGCAAATGGCTGGACCGCGCCGCCGAGTAGCGGGCGGCAGCCAGCGGCGATACAAATCAAACGCGATTATTCTGCGTGGCCCAAGCGACGATATTGGACGCATCCATCGCGCCCGGCTGCCGAGCCACCTCGCGCCCGCCCTTGAACAGCGCCAGCGTCGGAATACTGCGAATCGCATAGCGCGACGCCAGTTCCTGCGCTTCTTCCGTATTGAGCTTCACCACGCGGAACTGCGGCTCCAGCCGCTGCGTGGCCTGCGCGTAGAACGGCGCCATGGTCCTGCACGGCCCGCACCAAGGCGCCCAAAAATCCACCAGCACCGGAATGTCGCTGCGCTCGATATGCTTGAGGAAGCGCGCAGCCGACAACTCCAGCGGCTGTCCGGTGAACAGCGCCTTCTGGCACTTGCCGCACACCGGCTGCTGCGCCAGCTTGGCGGCAGGCACACGGTTCACGGCGTCGCAATGGGGGCAAACGATATGCAGCGACTCAGGCTGCACGGCGGCGGTATTCGTCATCTTTATCTCCAGGCTGCTTCAAGCCGCCCATGATAAAGCAAGGACAAAAAAATTGCCGCGCTGCGCGATACCAGATCGCGGGCGCGGCGAAGACTAGAACCTGTCAGCTCAGTCGTCGGTCTCAGGTTTCCTTGCGGGCGCCGGTTTGTTTGCCGGATTGAGCAGCTTGAGCGGCAGTCTGGGCCTGGGAGGCTTGCCCACCTTGCAAATTGCCTTCGCGGCTTTCGGTGCCGTTCTGGCCGGCGCTTTGCATGGTCGAGCTGCTGCGCATTTCATTGCCGCGCGATTGGCGCGTGCCGTCGCTATGGCTGATGAACGGATCGGAGAAGCGTTCCACCGCGTCCTGATGGCTGCGCAGTGTTTTTTCCGTTTCTTCCGACGTGACGCGAGCCACTTCGTCGGCCAGGGCCTTGGCGGTGCGGCTGGTTTCCTGCACGTGCTCTTCCGCCACTTTGGACAGGTCGACCTGGGTGTCGGCGGCAATGCGAGACAGATGCTGCTGGTAAGCGCGCAGCTTCTCGGCGGTGGGTTGGGCATGGGCGGCGGCGGCGGCGATCGCCTCCGTCGGACGGTGCGCGGTAATGATTTGCTGGCCCGTCGTCGTGCTTTCTTCCAGCAAGGTTTGTGCCAATTGGATGTTCAGGTCGCTGTACTGCTGAACTGTACGGAACAGCGATTTCGACATGTCGTTAAAGAACGCCAGTTGGGCTTCCATATGGGTTTTGGCTGCTGGGGTGACAGATTGAGAAAATGGATACATAGATGCCTCGAAAAGAAAGTAAAAGATGGCCTGGGGATTGTCGAACCGGTTTCGACGCCGCATAGCAGCGCGAATGCCAAGGCTACGTTAGACAGTCCCGCGACGTCTGATCTAGATCAAACGTGCGTTGCCGCTATCGCAGGAACTCTGCAAACCGGATTAATCCTAGGCCATCCCTTCTTCAGTTCCGCGCGCTCCGCCAGCGTTCATGCCAGAGTCCGCCGGCGGCCAGCGCCAGTCCCAGCAACAGCTGCACCCCGACCGTTTGGGTCGTGGCGACCCCGTTGAAACCGACCACATCCAGCACGGGCACCTTGGTCGCCTGCGTTGCGATGTACAGGCCGAACAGAAACAACGCGAGGAAGGTGCGCGCGCTGCGACTGAGGCCTCCGAGCAAGCTGGCGACGCCGGCCAGCGCCAGCACGCCGGTCGACAGCGCGGCAGCGCGCAACGGCGCAGCCATCGTCCATCGCCACAGCACCGGCGCGGTGAACAACAGCGCCAGCAGGCAGGACGCCAGCAACTGCGCGCCATAGCGCCGCACGGCGCCGCCCGGCGCCGTGCCGCTCATCGCGTCCACGTCGTGCTGGTGGTCGCGCACGCCGATGTCGCTGACCAGGACACCCCAGATGGCGATGGCTGCAATGACCACGCTACCCAGCGCCGCCACCGGCAGCACGCTGCCGACGATCAACAGCACCAGCGCCGCCGCCACCGCGGCCGGATTGGACACCAGCGTCAATGCCAGCACCGCCAGCGCCTGGCCGGCCGTGCCGGGAACGCGTGCGGCCAGGCCGAACAGCGGGCGCACCAGCCGCATCAATGGCCGTAGCAGGCGGTTCGCCAACGCCAGCGGCGACCAGCGGCCACCGCCGGATGCCCGCACTTTGACCCGATCCGGCGCGAAACGATGGAACAGCCGCCAGGCCGGCAGCAGCGGCAGCAAGGCCACCAGCGCGCAACCGACGCGCGTGGCCCCCAGTTCCGCCGACCACAACCAGGTGGGCAGTATCACCGGCGGCAGCGCCGGATTGAAATCGCCGCCACCGATGGCGAAATTCGACGTATGCAGCATCGCCTTCACCGTCAGCACCGTCGCGCCCATGCCGGAGAAATCGAGCAGCAGCAGTGGCGACCATGCGTCATTGCTGTCCGCCGTCAACACGATGGGCCCCGCCAGTTGCGCCAGGTAGAAGATGAAGTACAGCACGTCGCCGCGCCTGCCCATCAGCGGCGCCCATGCATCGCACAGCAGCGCCATCGCGGCGGTGAAGAACAGCAGTGGCAACAACAGCATCGCGAAGGTCTGCAGATAGACCAGCAGCTGTATCGGTCCCTGGCCGCGCAACAAATGCAGCACCAGCATGGTCAACATGAAGATGAGCAGCAACCCGCAAAGGTAGGCCACGCCGCCCAGCCAGCGGCCGAGCAGGAACACGGCGTTGCTCACCGGCGTAGCCGCCAGCACCGCGCCGGCGCCGCTGCGCATGTCCTCGCTCATGCGCCCGCGCACCAGGTAGAAACCCGCCAGCCCGAAAAACAGGCCGCCCAATCCCGCGCTGCCCAAGGCCAGGCAGCTGCTGGTGTAAGCCACGCGCACATTGTCGGCGACGATCATCGCCTGCCCCTTGGCTGGATCGCCCACCATCAGCCAGGTCGCTGCGATCAACGCCAGCACGGCCACCAGAGTACCGGTGCGGCGCATGCGCAACCGCACTTCGGTCAGTACCAATAACTTCAATGCCAGCGCGTTCATGCCGCCGCTTCCTGCACTGCGTAACGCTGCGTCATCAGCGCTTCTTCCAGCGTCGGCTCGGCCGGGACCGCGCCCGCGCATGGCGACGTTGGATGGGCGATGCGCAGGTTGATGCCATGTTCATTGCGCTGCGCCTGCAGCACCTGTACCTCGGCGCGCAAGGTTTCGTAGTGCTGCGCCTCCACCGTGACCGACCATACCTGGCTGCGCGCGCCGCGCACAAAACTGTCCGGGGTATCGAAGGCAACCAGCTTCCCCTTGTTCATGATGGCCAGGTGGCCGGCCATGTTCTCGATGTCGGACACGATGTGGGTCGACACGATCACCAGCTTGCGGAAGCCGATCTCCGACAGCAGATGACGGAAGCGCAGCCGCTCTTCGGGATCGAGGCCGGCGGTCGGTTCGTCGACGATCAGCACATCGGGATCGTTGAGCAGCGCCTGCGCGATGCCGAGCCGGCGCCGCATGCCGCCCGAGAACCCGGCCGCCTGGCGGTGCGCATGCTCGTGCAGGTTGACCATCTCCAGCAGCAGCCGCAGGCGGGCCGGATCGCGCACGCCCTTCAGCGCCGCGAAGTACTGCAGGAATTCCAGCGCCGTCAGGTTGGGATACACGCCAAAGTCCTGCGGCAGAAAGCCCAGCCGCCCGCGGATCGCATCGGGCTTCTTCACGATGTCGGCGCCGTCGAACAGGATCTGGCCGCTGGTGGGCTTGGTCAGCGTGGCGATCATCTGCATCAGCGAGGTCTTGCCCGCGCCGTTATGGCCGATCAGGCCGACCACGCCGGCCGGAAGATTCAAACTGACATCGTCGACCGCCCGCACGTTCTTCGCATAAGATTTGACGACGTTACGTAATTCAAGCATGTGCCAAGCGCTCCTGGAAATGAAAGCGGGGCCGGTCCAGCACCATGCCGGACCGGCCCCGCTTGCGGAAGCCTTATTCTACTGTGTTATTTAAATAACACGGCAGCTTTTTGTACCGTCAGCCACACCCCGATCGCCAGCGGAATACCGACCGCCAGCCAGCCGAAAGCCACCGCCGCCGGGCTGGTCACGCCGTTCGACGCGACCACCGCGCCGCTCGATGCGGCGGCGTCGCGCTCGTGCGCCAGCTTCTTCTCGGCGGCCAGTTCGGCCTCGCTCATGAAGTGCTTGTCGGCCACCGGGCGCACCATCAGGTTGCACAACAGGCCAATCACCAGCAGGCCCGCCAGCACGTACATGGTGATATCGTAGGCCTGCGCCTTCGGCACGCCGTGCGCGATCTGGTACTCGCGGATGTAGGTCACCAGCAGAGGACCGAACACGCCCGCCATCGACCATGCGGTCAGCAGGCGGCCGTGGATAGCGCCCACCATCTGGGTGCCGAACAAGTCCGCCAGGTAGGCTGGCACAGTGGCGAAACCGCCGCCGTACATCGACAGGATGATGCAGAAGAAGCCGACGAACAGCGCCAGCTGCGCGCCATGCGCCATCGATGGAATCAGGCCATACAGCGCGATGCCCAGCACGAAGAAGATACCGTAAGTGGCTTTGCGTCCCAGGAAGTCCGAACACGAAGCCCAGACAAAACGGCCACCGATGTTAAACAGTGAAAGCAAGCCGGTGAAGCCGGCGGCGATCGCGGCGATCTGGCCTTTCTGCGCCAGCGTCAGGTCGTTGAACGCGACGTTCACGCCCAGCAGCTGGCCGGCGAAGATCTCCTGCAACAGCGGCGACGCCATGCCGAGGATGCCAATGCCGGCCGTCACGTTCAGGCACAGCACCAGCCATACCAGCCAGAATTGCGGTATGCCCCACACCTTGCTGGCGTGGACGTGGCGGCTGGTGATCATGGTGTTGGCGCTGGCCTTGGCGGGCGGCGTCCAGCCGGCCGGTTTCCAGCCGTTCGGCGGCACGCGGTACGACAACGCGCCGGCCATCATGAAGACGAAGTAGATCGCCGCCATCACCAGGAAGGTCTGCCACACGCCGACCGAGTCGGGCGTGGCGAAGAACTTCATCAGCTTGTCGGCCAATGGCGCACCAATCATCGCGCCGCCGCCGAAGCCCATGATGGCCATGCCGGTCGCCATGCCGCGGCGGTCCGGGAACCATTTGATCAGCGTCGACACCGGCGAGATGTAGCCCAGGCCCAGGCCGATGCCGCCGATCACGCCGGAGCCCAGCCACATCAACCAGATCTGGTGCTGGTACACGCCCAACGCCGAGATCACCAGTCCGCCGCACCAGCACAGCGCCGACACCACGCCGGCCTTGCGCGGACCGGCGTGTTCCAGCCAGCCGCCGAACAGCCAAGCGGCCAGGCCGAGGAAGACAAAGAACATGGTGTACATCCAGCCCAACATCGAGATCTGCCAGTCGCAGGTGGACGACAGGATCTTGGCCATCAAGTCCATGTCGGCCGGACAGGCCAACGCCTCCTTGATGCCAAGCGCGCGCGACAGCGGCAGCCAGAACACGGAAAATCCGTAGGCCATGCCGATGCACAGGTGAATCGCCAGCGCCGCAGGAGGCACCAGCCAACGATTGAAGCCGGACCCAGCTACCGTCCGTTCCTTCTCCAGAAAATCAAAAATTGCCATATGAAAGCCCCTTTTATTTCATGTAACTTGAGTACATGTTTCCCCAATACAACTACGGGCGGGAGCGTAGCATAAAGCTAGTGGCTTGTCTTATGGATAGCGTTTCAAATCGTCTAACGAGAACCACAACTCTTTGCGGGCCAGTGGCGTTTGCGGGCTCAGCAAAGGGTTGGGAAGCTGGATGACCAGGCGCTGATCGAGCCTGGCGTTGCGCAGCAGGCGGCCGTAATGCAGGTAGAACAGTTGCTCGAAGCTGCCATCGGCCAGCGCCGCTTCCAGGCCCATCCGGACTGCCTCGGCCAGCGCCGGGTTGTTGCGGTTGACGAAGAAATAGTCGGCGGTCGGATAGCGCAGCACGATATGGCTATCGATCGCCAGTTCGGGATGGCGCGCCGCTTCGGCCCAGATCTCGTTGGCCGAGCGCGGCGCCCAATCGATGCGGCCGGCATTCAGCATGCCGAACAGGCCGCTGTACACGGCCACCGGATGCACTTTCAGCCCGCTATGCCGCAGAATCTCCAGGTCCGGCCAATCATGCCCCTGGGCCGTGCTGAAGCGCTTCAAGTCCTCCACCGTGCGTACGTCGCGCAGCAGGTCCTTGTGGTCGGCGCGCACCAGGCCGATGCGCCAGCCGATCAGGCCGCGCGTCATCGGGATCCGCACCGGCAGCAGCGCGGCCTCGCGCTCGGCCGAGGTCATGGTGCCGATGATATCAATGCGCCCCGAGCCGGACTGCAACTCCACCAGCGCCCGGTTCTGCTGCATGCGGGTCGGCGATAGCTCGACCCGGTACTGGCCGCCGGTCTTGGCCAGCGCCAGCTGCAACAGCGCCAGGCCGTATTCGCCGCGCTCGTCGTCGATGCTCTCGGCGCGCGGATAGTGGATCAGAATGGGTTCGGCCGCCGCCGCAGCGGCAAGCAGGATCAGGCAGGCACACAGCAATCGGCGCAGCGTAGGCATGGCTCCGGTTCCACCAAAGTATCTCCATGACAATAGTCACCCAGTTGCCCGGCGGCGTCAAGCCTGCTGAATTTTTAATCAAACACGTGCATTCCACCGCACACAGGTGTACACTTTCAGCACTTGCCGAAGGGAAATATCATGGCCATCGCCGCTCTCAGCTCAGGAATCACCGGTCTCAACGCCTCCGAACGGGCGCTGGGCAACAGCGCGCACGCGATCGCCAACATCGGCACCCAGGGCTTCCAGCCGGCGCAGACCGTATTCAAGGAAAGCGCGCCGGCCGGCAGCGGCGTGTCGATCTCCTTCCAGGCGCAGCAGCTGCAAGCGGCGGACGCGCCCAGCGCCACCAACCTCGCCACCGAAACCACCAACTCGCTGGTCTACAAGGCACAATTCGATCTGTCGGCCAAGGTGATCCAGGCCGCCGACCAGAATATCGGCACGCTAATCAATACCAAAGCTTGACAGGGTCTGGCCGAATCGGCACATTGAAGTCTGCCGAAGAGGGAGACCCATGATAAGAGACCAGGAAACGCTGAACATCCTGCTGGACAGCATCCGCCGCTTCGTGCGCGAACAACTGGTGCCGCACGAGCAGCAAGTGGCCGACACCGACGAAATCCCTCCCGCGCTGGTGGCGCAGATGCGCGAACTGGGCCTGTTCGGCCTGTCCATCCCCGAACAATACGGCGGCCTGGGTCTGACGATGGAAGAGGAAGTGCTGGCCGCGTTTGAAATCACCCGCACCTCGCCCGCCTTCCGCTCACTGTTCGGCACCAACAACGGCATCGGCTCGCAGGGCATCCTGATCGACGGCACCGAAGAGCAAAAGAACATCTGGCTGCCGCGCATGGCCTCCGGCGAAGTGGTCGGCTCCTTCGCGCTGACCGAGCCGGGATATGGTTCCGACGCCGGCTCGCTCGCCACCTCCGCCGTGCGTGACGGCGACCACTACATCATCAACGGCACCAAGCGCTACATCACCAACGCGCCGGAGGCCGGCGTGTTCACCGTGATGGCGCGCACCGACAGCACCCGCAAGGGACCAAGCGGCGTATCGGCCTTCATCGTCGAACGCAACACGCCCGGCATCTCGCTCGGCAAGAACGACAAGAAGATGGGACAGCAAGGCGCCCACACCTGCGACGTGATCTTCGAGAACTGCCGCGTGCCCGCCACCAGCATCATCGGCGGCAAGGAAGGCCAGGGCTTCAAGACCGCGATGAAGGTGCTGGACAAAGGCCGCCTGCACATCTCGGCGATCTGCGTCGGCGTGGCCGAGCGCATGCTGGACGACGCGCTGCGCTATGCGATGGAGCGCCAGCAGTTCGGCCAGCCCATCGCCGAGTTCCAGCTGATCCAGGCCATGCTGGCCGACAGCAAGGCCGAGATCTACGCCGCCCGCAGCATGGTGCTGGACGCCGCCCGCCGCCGCGACAACCGCGAGGACGTCACGACCGAAGCCTCCTGCTGCAAGCTGTTCGCATCCGAAATGTGCGGCCGCGTGGCCGACCGCGCGGTGCAGATCCACGGCGGCGCCGGCTACATGTCGGAGTACGCGGCGGAACGCTTCTACCGCGACGTGCGCCTGTTCCGCATCTACGAAGGCACGTCGCAGATCCAGCAGCTGGTCATCGCCCGCAACATGATCAAGGCGGCCGGGGCCTGATGGAGGTCATAGCCACCGCCCACCTGCTGGCGACGCTGCCCGAGCGCCTGAGCGGCATCCCGCGCCGCTGGGCCGAACGCGCGCCGCAGGCGTGGGCGCTGCGCGACGGCGCGCGCCACTGGACTTACGCCGAACTGGCGGCGGCCGTCGATGAAACCGCCGCCCTGCTGCGCGCGCTGCAAATACGGCCCGGCGACCGCCTGATGGTAGTCGGCGAAAACTGCGCGGCGCAGGTGGCGCTGATCTTCGCCGCCGCCGAGGTGGACGCGTGGATCGTCAACGTCAATGGCCGGCTGTCCGCGCGCGAGGTCGACCAGATCCTCGGCCACTGCGGCGCGCGGCGCGTGATCTACCTGTCGGCGCCGGGCGATGCCTCGACCCCGCCCCCCATTTCACCGGAGACCGCCGCGCACGGCCAGCGGCATGGCGCAGTGCCCGCGCCCTCGCCGTTCGGCGCCTGGATGATAGGCGCGCTCAATCCCGACTGCACGCCGGAACCGGTGCACGCCTCCCCGGCACAGCAGGTGGCGGCGCTGATCTACACCACCGGCACCACCGGCCAGCCCAAGGGCGTGATGCTCACGCACCGCAACCTGCTGTTCATAGCCGCCGTCTCCAGCACCCTGCGCGGCCTCACGCCGACCGACCGTGCCTACGGCGTGCTGCCCATTACCCACGTCTACGGCCTGGCCTCGGTCATGCTGGGGACCCTGTACGCGGGCGCCTGCCTTTACCTGTGCCCGCGCTTCACGCCGGACGCCGTGCTGAAGGCGATCCGCGACGACGGCCTGACCATCCTGCAAGGAGTGCCCGCCATGTATGCGCGCCTGCTGGAGACACTCGGCGACGGCGAGCAAATTAAATCGCAGCTGCGCTTCATCTACGCCGGTGGCTCGCCGCTGGCGCCCAGCCTGAAGGCGCAGGTGCAGCAGCTGTTTGGCCTGCCGCTGCACAACGGCTACGGCATGACCGAAACCTCGCCCACCGTCAGCCAGACGCGCCTTGACCGGCCGCGCGACGACGCCTCGGTCGGCCAGGTCATCCCCGGCGTCGAAGTGCGCCTGGTGGACGCCGGCGGTGACGACGTGGCGCCCGGCGCGGATGGCGAACTGTGGGTGCGCGGCCCCAACATCATGGCTGGCTACTACCGCGAACCGGAACTGACGGCGGTGGCCATGCGCGACGACGGCTGGCTCAATACCGGCGACGTCGCACGGCAGGATGCGGACGGCGCGCTGTTCATCGTCGGCCGCACCAAGGAGCTGATCATCCGTTCCGGCTTCAACGTCTATCCGCTGGAAGTGGAGACGGTACTCAATGCCCATCCAGCGGTGACGCAATCGGCGGTGGTCGGCCGCAACGCCGCCGACGGCAATGAGGAAGTGGTGGCTTTCGTCGAAATCGATCCGCGCCATCGCGTCACGCCCGAAGAATTGCAGCACTACCTGGCGGGCCTGCTGTCGCCGTACAAATGCCCATCCGAGATCATCGCAATGCAAGCCCTGCCCGCAGCGGCAACCGGAAAGATATTGAAAGGACAGCTGCGGCAACTGGCACAAAAATAACCACAAGGGAGACCAGCATGAAAAACACCACAATCGCGGCACTGATCGCGATGGCATTGGCAGGCGGCGCGTATGCCGAGGAATTCACCGTCGGCGCGGAGCTGCCGCTGACCGGCGCATTGGCCCGCGTGGGCTCGGGCATGCAGGAAGGCGTGCTGGTGGCCGCCGAAGTCTTCAACAAGACCAACGGCAAACACAAAATCAAGATCATCTCCATCGACGACGAATCGTCCCCGGCCAAGGCGGTGGCGGCGGTGGAAAAGCTGGCCAGCCAGGGCGCGGTGGCGATCACCGGCGGCTACGGCTCCAACAACATCTCGCCCGCGTCGGACGCGGCCAACAAACTGGGGCTGGTCTACATGACCTCCGGCGGCGTGGACGATAGCCTGGTCAACAGCGGCCGCAAGAACTTCTTCCGCATCAATAACACCGCCGGTTACGAAAAAGCCGTGCAGGGACTGCTGGCCGACATGGGCGCGAAGTCCGTGTCCATCGTGTTCTCGACCAAGGAGGCCACGTCCGACCTGACCAGCTCCGTGCAGAAGGCGCTGACGGCCAAAGGCGTCAAGGTCACCACGCATTCCTTCGATCCGGCCATCACCGATTTCAAACCCATCATCAACAAGATCAAGCTCCAGGACAAATCGGAAGCGATACTGATGGTCGGCTACGAGAACGATTACGTCGGCATCCTGCGCGCCGCGCGCGTGCTCAAGCCGCCGGTCAAGGCGATGATAGGCGTATGGTCGCTGGCCACGCCGAAGATGGCCGCCGAATTCCCCGACCTGATGCCCAATGTGTACGGCACCGCGCTGCTGCCCTTCCCCGCCGTCTTCGACACGGCGGACGGCAAGGCCTTCGCCGATGGCTACAAGGCGCTGTACAAGAAGGAGCCGGACTACCTGGGCCAGTTCGGCTACGTGCAGGCGACGCTGCTGTTCGAAGCCATCGCCCGCGCCGCCGACAAAGGCACGGTGAAGAAAGGCGGCATCGCCGAAGAGCTGCACAAGACCGACCGCGAAACGCTGATTGGCCGCGTGCAGTTCGGCACCAACGGCGACAATCCCAACTTCGTGCACCGCATGGGCCAGCACCAGGGCAAGAACATCGTCATCGTCTGGCCCAAGGAGACGGCGACCGGCAAGATGGTGTATCCAGGCCTGCCCTGGTAAGCCGCCGTGATGGAACTGATAGTCCAGGCGCTGTATTCCGGCCTGCTGCAAGGCGGCTCCTACGCGCTGATCGCGCTGGGACTGGCGCTGGTGTTCGGCACCATGCGGGTGATTAACCTGGCCCACGGCGAGCTGGTGCTGCTGGCGGCCTACATCGCCTACTCGGTGGAATCGGGGCTGGGCCTCAATCCGGCGTGGGCGATACCGGTGGCGGTCGTGGTGGTCGGCGCGACGTCGGCCGGCGTGTACTGGATCGTCAGCCGCATCAAGAAGGACCGCGAGATCAATTCGCTGATACTCACCTTCGGCATCGGCGTGATACTGACCAATCTGATCCTGCTGATCTGGAAGGCCGACGTGCGCTCGACCAGTTCAAGCTGGTTGCAGGAGGCCTTCGTGGTCGGGCCGTTGTACAGCATGCGCAGCGAGTTGATCTTCTTCGTAGTCAGCCTGGTGCTGATGGGCGGCTTGTGGTGGTGGCTGTCGCGCAGCTGGTATGGGCGCGCATTGCGGGCCGTATCCAGCAACCGCGACGCCGCCAAGTTGATGGGCATCGCGCCCGGACGCACGGAGCTGGTCTCGTTCATCGTGGCCGGCATGCTGGCCGGGTTTGCGGGCGTGGCCTTGTACAGCTATGGCGTGATCCAGCCAGCGTATGGCGGCGCGTTGACGGTCAAGGCCTTCATCATCACCGTGCTGGCGGGGATAGGTTCGATCCCCGGCGTGCTGCTGGGCGCAGTGCTGCTGGGCGTGGCCGAGGCGCTGACCGTCACGCTGGCCAGTTCCGCCTTGCAGGAGCTGGCCGGCATGACGCTGTTCCTGCTAGTGCTGCTGGTGATGCCGAATGGCCTGATGGGCGCCGCCCGGAGGCGCGGATGACGCGCCCTCTCAACCCGCACGGCGGCCCGAAGGGGTCTGACCCCGTGCGGGGTCAGACCCCGGCATCCGGGTTGCGGGTTAGCGCTCAATCGAAGTCCGCAAGGATCGCCTACGGCGTCTTGATCGCGATGGCTTACCTGCTCGTTCCCGGTGTTCTGGGCTCGGACCACTACGTCATGAGCCTGATCGTCGCCGCCATGATTATCGGCTGCGTCGCCCTGTCCTGGGCACTGCTGGGAAATATGGGCGGCATGGTCAGCTTCGGCCACAGCGCCTTCTTCGGCGTGGGCGCCTATGTATCGGCCATCGTCACCGTCAAGCTAGGCGTACCGGTGCTGGCGGGGATCGCGCTGGGCGGCGTCGGCGCACTGCTGGCGTCCGTCGCGATGCTGCCGGTGCTACGCCTGCGCGGCCCCTACTTCGCGCTGGCCATCCTGGCATACGCCCACATCTTCCGCATCCTCGCCACCGAATGGAGCTCGCTGACCGGCGGCTCCGGCGGCATCGCCAACATCCCGGTGCTGCCGACCATCTTCGGCTACGACATGAGCGGCAAAACCGGCGCCTACCTGGTGATACTGACCATCGTGCTGCTGTTCGCGCTGGCCTACCGCGCCATCCGCGCCAGCTACTACGGCATCGCCCTGCGCGCCATGCACGACAGCGAAGACGCCACCCGCGTGGTCGGCGTCAACAGCACACTGCTCAAGGGGCTGATGTTGATGGTGTCCGCCTTCATGGCCGGCGTGGCGGGCGCGTTCAACGCCCACTATATCAACTTCCTCGAACCGGACTACGCCTTCAACAGCGTGTGGGTGACGGTGCCCATCGTCGCCGCCATATTCGGCGGCTACCGCACCATCGCCGGGCCGGTGGTCGGCGCGCTGGTGGTGTACCTGCTGGACCAACTGGTGTTCAAGTCGCTGATCCCCACCGGGCATCAGCTGGTGTTGGGTGGACTGCTGGTGGCGATGATCATCTTCAGCCCCACCGGCCTGCTTGCCCTGCTGCGAAGGAAAAACCATGCTTGAGTTGAGCAATCTCTCGGTCCGCTTCGGCGGCCTGACGGCGGTCAACGCGGTCAACCTGACAGTCGGCACCCACGACGTGGTCGGCCTGGTCGGCCCCAACGGCGCCGGCAAGACCACGCTGTTCAACGCCATCTCCGGCCTGGTGCGGCCGACCGGCGGCACCATCCGCTTCGACCGCCACGACGTGATGCGCACGCCCATCTACCGGCGCGCGCGACTGGGCATAGGCCGCACCTTCCAGATACCGCAGCCCATGCACGAACTGACGGTGCGCGAAAACCTGATCGTGGCGCAGCGCTTCGGCACCGGCAAGGTCGACGAGGACAAGATCGCCGAGATTTTGGAGTTCACCAGCCTGTCCGACAAGGCGCACCGCGACGCCGCCACCGAACTGGCGCTGACCGAGCTCAAAGCGCTGGAAGTGGCGAAGGCGCTGGCCACCACGCCCAAGCTGCTGTTGCTGGACGAAGTGCTGGCCGGGCTGGAGACCAGCGGCAAGCGGCGCTTCATGGGCATGCTGAAGGAGATGCACGCGCGCTTCGGCGTCGGCATCATCATCATCGAGCATGATATCGAGACCATCAACTCGTTGTGCCAGCGCGTGGTGGTGCTCAACTTCGGCCAGCTGATCGCGGACGGCACGCCGGACGAAGTGTTCAACGATCCTGAAGTCATCCGCAGCTACACGGGAGCGGCGCATGCTTGAAGTGGACCAGATCCGTGCCGGCTATGGTGCTATCAACGTGCTATGGGATGTATCGCTGAAGGCGGAAGCGGGCAAACTCACCACCATCATCGGCCCGAACGGCGCCGGCAAGACCACGCTGCTGCGCGCGATCATGGGACTGGCGCCGCTGAGCGCCGGCGAGATCCGCCTGGACGGCAAGCGCCTGGACGGCACACCGACGTGGGAAATGGCGGACCACGGCATCGCCATGATCCCCGAAGGCCGCATGGTCTTCCGCGACATGGGCGTGGAAGAAAACCTGATCATGGGAGCCTTCCACAAATCGCACCGCGCGCATGTGAAGCGGCGGCTGGAAGAAGCCTACGAAATGTTCCCCCGCCTGCGCGAACGCCGCACGCAACTGGCCGGATCGCTTTCCGGCGGCGAAGCGCAAATGCTGGCAATGGCGCGCGGGCTGATGTCCGATCCGCGCCTGCTGATTATCGACGAGCCTTCGCTGGGTCTGGCGCCGCTGGTTGTCAACGAACTGTTTGAGATACTGGCACGCCTCAAGGCCGGTGGCCGCACCATCATCCTGGTTGAACAGAACACCGAACGCGCGGTGGCCGTGGCGGATCATGTCTACCTGATGCAAAGCGGCCGAGTCGCCCTGTCCCAACCCGCCGCACAGGTCAGCCTCGACCACCTGCATGAGCTGTACTTTGCCCGATAAGGCATAATGCGTTTTCCCCTATTCAACAGACCGATGAACATGCGACTTCTTGTATCGATTGCAGTAACGGCGGCAGGCGTGGCGCTGAGTGGATGTGCTACCGAGCAGAGCTTTTATGATCTGCCGAATAAGGCTAAAGCCGATGTCTCGACGATACTGGCTGCGAACAACACGTCCATCGCGGCAAACTCCCCTCCAGGATTCATGTTGCTCGGCATCGACGATCACCAGATCAGCGGATTTTCGCCGCTGCTCAAAGCTGCAGTTCTTCCCGGTCGTCACAATTTTTCATTCGGACCTAATCGCTATTTCCCTAAAGGCGAGTTTCGCCGTCCGGCGCAGATTCTGTATATCGTCTCTGCGGAAACCAAGGCGGACTATACTTACAAGGTCATTCCAAAACACGGATTCACTGAGAGCGAATTCGACGTAAACAATTCCGCCGTCTGCCTGGTCGGAGCGCAGAACGGGCAAGCGGATTTCAAGGAAGTGGCGTGCGCCGATCAAGCCACGGTCAACTATCTAGGTAAATAGTCCGGGCTTCGCGAGGCTTCGGGGTCATGCGCGCTTGGCGAGCTTAATAAATCTCGCCTTCATCGCCAAGAACTTTAGCATCGAACTTTGACGCTAATTCCTTCATTTTCTTGATCACACTATCACTTGGATTTTTTACGGAAATTTCACCACGACGGTAGTAAAAATAGTATTTTTCGTTCGTCTTCGGATCAACCCAAGATGCCATTAACGGATTGCTGACTTGGATAATCTCATGTGTTTGAGGGTTGATAGCCACAGCAGTTGTGTCCATTTTCAACAATCCATCAGCAGCGACGGCATTCTTCCATTCCAATTCAGAAATTGGTTTTTGCGAACTCTGTGGCCACTCGGTGGCTTTTGTAATGTGTAAATCGTAACCCATAGCTATAGTTGGGAAAATAAAGAGAAGAAGAACACCGTATCCATTACAAAGTATCTTCATGGTTTTCGTGAGGTAATTCTAAACGTCCTGGCAGCTTCTGGCCGCAGCTCTACGCCACGGCGACTTTCTTTTCCCAGCGCTGCGGGGTCCAACTCCAACACCGCCACGATCTTTACTTTGCACGCTGAAGTGGAATTGTTCAACTACTTTTTGGCGATGCGAACCATGATTCGCTCAAAGATAGATTGCCGCTCCAGAGCGTCGTCGAGCCTGTTTAGCGACGCCACGACGTCACCCGACTCCGCATTCAACTCAAGGGCCGCTTCGTCAAAAGCAGCCCAGATTGGCCGCAGCTTTGCGACCAGTCGCTTACCTTCCGCAGTGAGCATGATCTTCTTCTTGCGGGCATCCTCGGGGTCGGACTGGGACCTCACGATCCCGGCTTTCTCAAGCGACTGCCGCGTCTGACTCACGGAAACATGCGTGATTTTCAGCGTCGCCGCCAATTCCCCCACTGTGGCGGATTCGCTGATGGCTAATTGGTTCAGTACACCAAACCAGCGCTGCTCAAATGAAATTCCCAATGCGGCGTACACCCGCGTCGAGTCACCGTCGAGGCTTTCCGACAAACGCCTTAGTCTGGCGCCGATCGCCGCCCCACCGGCAACCCGCGAATAATCTTGCATGGTCATGATCTTTATATTTTTTAAGTTGACACTTATGTAGGCACCTACACATAATACCATGTAGCTTCCAGATTGCACCACCTCCATGTAGAGCGAGCGAAACATGCCAGTCCATATACCCAACCCTGTGTTCCCGATTTCTCGGCGCGCTTTTCTCGGCGCAGGACTGTCAGCGTTTTTGTTGCCGGCCGTCGCTGCTGAAAAAAATCTCGCACCGCCGACCTCCGATCTGGAGTCATTTATCCGGAACGAAATGCGGACGGCCAACATCCCAGGCCTGGCCGCCGGTTTCGCCCGCGATGGTGTTGTGAAATTTGCTCAAGGCTACGGCATGGCCGATATAGCCACGCGCAGGGCCGTGACCGCCGACACGATGTTTCATATTGCGTCCGTCACAAAGGTAGTGACCGCGACCATGATTATGCGTCTGGCTGAGCGGAACAAGCTGGCGTTGGATGAATCTATCGCGGCCCACCTGGACTTCCCCGTTTTCAATCCGCGCTTTCGCGACACAGCGATCACGTTCCGTCAGTTGCTGACGCACACATCAAGTATTTCCGACGCCCGCTATTACGAAATCGATTTCCGACAGCACGGCCACGATGCCGATCAACCCTTATCCGACTTCCTCAAGCAATATCTCACGCCCGACGGTGTCAATTATTCGGAGGCGAAATGTTTCTCAACCGCGCCCCCGGCGTCAACGTGGCACTACAGCAATGTGGGCTTCGCCTTGCTGGGGCATCTTGCGGGTCGTATCGGAGGGGTGGACATGCGCGAACAGACGCGTAGAGATATTTTCGCACCGCTCGCCATGGATCACACGAGTTGGACGATCAAAGACACCCCAAAATTACGCAGCGCCGAACCGTATGACCTGGTAGATGGGGCACTGTTAGCTGTTAAACCTGTCGGGTTTCCAGATTGGCCGGTTGGCATGCTACGGTCATCGATCGGCGATTTCATGAAGTTCATCGCCGCGTCGGCAAACGCTGGTCATTCGGGAGGCGTTAACGTGTTGGGAGCGTCCGCCATGGCGCAGATGCTGGAGATGCAGACACCGGCCGGACTGCCCACCTGGTTAAGCGGCCAGGGGCTGGGCTGGATGGAGTCCCCGTTGGGCGGACAGGCGATGCCCAATCATTGGGGCGGAGATCCTGGCGTCTTTACCGCCGTCTATTTGAATCCGGTCACGCGCAGTGGCGTGGCGGTATTCACTAACGTTAGCGCATCGGCGGAAAATAAAACCGCCGTCAAGAATATCGCCAATCGTCTTTTCCAACTAGCCACCTAAGAGTTCAAGGCAATTGTCAACGAAGCCTGATGCGGTCGGAAAAGTCTGTTGCCTTGTCGGCCGCGCGTGCCTTGGCGGTGATGTGAGCTTGCTGGCGCAGCGAATCGAAGCCGCCCTGCCCGGCCAGCGCGCCGATGTCGTACAGGTAGCGGTCCAGATATCCCGACGCCAGCAGCCGCCAGTCCACCGGCAAGCCAGGATCGATGCGGCGCGCCATCTCGAAGACGATGGTGGTGCAGTTGGCGGTCAGCGTATTGTAGAAGCGAGGCTCGCGCTTGAGCAGCGCGCCCTCGTCCAGATACGACAGGAACAGCGAGCGCATGATTTCCGGCGGCATCTTCAGGCGATACAGATACATGTCCTCGCCGCGCGCGTTGGTGCGCACGCGCAGGATGTCTCGCTCGTCGGCGGCGATCAGCACGGTTTCAAAGCGCTTGAAGAAACCGGCGATGGCGTCGAAACTCTCGCCGCGCTCCTTGCGGATCTCGATTGAAAACGTCAGATAGCGGCCGTCGGCAAAACCGAACGACACCAGCGTATGCGCGATTGCCGGCCCCATCCAGTAAGACATCGCCACATCGACCGACTGCAACTGCTTCAGGTCATACGAACGCTGCTCCCAGCGCTGCGTGTAGTCGGCATCGCTGCGCCAGTCGAAATTGCGCACCTGGTCCAGCGTGACCAGATTGCCCTCCACACGACCGGTGACCATCCGCACCACGTCGTCCGCCCATACGCGGTCATGACTGGGTTGGATGGTGCTCCACCACCCCATCATCAGCGCGACCGCAAGCGCCCAAGGCAGCAGCACGCGCGCGCTGCGACGACGCCACCACCACACCAGAGTCGCCACGCTGGCGACGCCCCAAGCCACCGCCACGACAGGCGCGGCCTGGAACCACAGCGCGCCGCCGCCCCACAGCGACAGGCAAAGCATCAGTAAGGAAGCGCACAGCTTGCCGGCGAGGGTCAGGTATTTTTTTAACATGCCCGATTATAGGGGCATCAGTCCTCTTTATCGTCGACGCTGCTCCCGCCCCCGATCTGGACGAATATTAGTTTTACTGCAATACTTACGATCACGCCGATTATTCCGATGAGTTCCAACATGGCGGCTTCCGTAGATGGTGAAGAGACGCTTCACTGTAACGGCGCCACGCTTATCAATCCAATATCAAATACGGCGTCCAACTATCTCGAAACGGCATAACGGTGATTTCCCTTAAACAGTTTAAATATTTTGTAGAGATCGTGGAGGCCGGCAGCTACTCGCGCGCGGCGGAGAAACTGTACGTCGCGCAATCGGCGTTGAGCCGGCAGATCAAGGAGCTGGAAGACGAGCTGCAAACCCAGCTACTCACGCGCGACTCGCGCCACATCCTGTTGACACCGGCCGGCCGCCTGTTCTTCGAACGCAGCAAGCGCATCCTCGAGGACATCGACCACACCGTCGTGCAGGCGCGCCAGGTGGGCCTGGGCGCGCAAGGCCTGATCCGCTTGCAGCATTCCAGCTCGGTGATCCTGACGCCGGCGATGACGGCCGCGATGAGCCGCCTGCTGGCGGAGTTCCCCGGCGCGACCTTGGAAATCTCGATGGCGCCGTCGGAAGACCAGACCATGGACATCGAGGAAGGCCGCGCCGACATCGGCCTGATCCGCATGCCGACCCTGCGCAAGTATCCGCACATCCAGGTGCGCGAGCTGACCACGGAGCGGCTGGTGGTGGCGGTGTCGCAGCACTCGCCGCTGGCCAAGCTGGACAACATCGAACTGTCCAGCCTAAGCAAAGAACCGTTCATCTCGATCCCGCACAAGGACCGGGGCGGCCTGAGCTATCTGGTGGCCAATCTGTGCCTGGACCAGGGCTTCTTCCCGACGCCGGCGCGGGTACTGTCGCGCAAGTCGTCGCAACTGAGCCTGATCGAGGCCGACCTCGGCATCGCCATCGTGCCCGAATGCATGCAGTTGATGGCGCCGGCCGGCGTGCGCTTCATCCCGCTGTCGCACGGCGGCCTGATCACCAAGGTCGGCCTGGCCAGCCGGCGCGAAGCCGAGCCTTTGGTGACCGCCTTCGCCGACGCCCTGGTCCGCGAATTAAATCCGGGGTCAGGTCCCCCATTACTTCATGAGCTCGGCTAAATAGCCGAACTCATGAAGTAATGGGGGACCTGACCCCGGGTTGTAGCGGGCGACTGATGGCGCTGGCTTGTGGCACACTGCAATCCTATAGACAGGCACGAGGCAAGCATGAGCGCGGGACCGGACGACAAGAATCCAACACAAGCACCGGAGCATCGACGCAGCAGCGATCGCGACCGCCGCGCATCGCGCCAGGAAATCGGCACGCCGAGCTACCTGGATCCCGGCGACACCGTCTTCAGCCTGTGGGGCCGCGTGCTGATGGCGCGCTACCGCCGCGTCGCCGCCGCCGTCACGCGCCACATCATCCAGCGGCCGCTGCACATCGGCGTCTCGGCCCGCATCTTCCACCCGGAACCCGGCGCCACCGGCCTGCGCAGCAAGAACCTGCAATATCTTGAAGAGTCCATCGCGCAGTGGGTGATGTCGCGCGACGTGCTGGTGTTCATGATCCCGACCGTCAACACCGACGGCCTGCTCCACCCCTCCAACATCCGCCTGCGCGACTACGCCAAACACCTGGACGGCCTGGTGCTGCAAGGCGGCGCCGACGTCTCGCCGCAAAGTTATTCGGAAACGCCGACCCGGCCCGAATGGGGCGGCGACCGCGCGCGCGATATGTACGAGCTGGAGCTGCTGCATGAATTCGTCGAAGCGGGCAAGCCGGTGCTGGGCATCTGCCGTGGCTGCCAGTTGATCAACGTGGCTTTCGGCGGCACGCTGTACCAGGACATCGCCTCCGACGTGCCCGATTCGCTGGCCCACGTCAACGACGACTACGACCGCAACCGCCACGAAGTCAGCTTCCCGGCCGGCTCCTCGCTGGCCAAGCTGTTCAAGGGCAAGGGCGCCGGCCTGGTCAACTCCATCCACCACCAGGCCGTCAAGACGCTGGGCCGCGATATGGCGGTGGAAGCGCTGTCCGTGCCGGACAATATGATCGAGGCGATCCGCTACCGCAAGGCGCCCTTCGTCATGGGCCTGCAATGGCATCCGGAATTCCACCAGGCCGGCGGCGTCGAACTGCTGGACTGCACCGCAATCCTCGACAACTTCCTGCGCGTGGCGCGCGAGACGCGGTTCTAGGAAAACATTGGCCGAGGCTGCTTGCCGGGTGTAAACTCACGGTATACATCCAACGAGGCCTCCCATGACGTGTCTGCGTAGCGCCACCATCATCGCTGTCAGCTGCCTGACACTGCCCTGCGCCGCCGAAAACACGATCAATGTCGCCTACAGCGAACGCCCGCCCTACATGGTGGCCATGCCGGACGGGATGCCCAGCGGCCTGACCGGCACGCCCACCGTCAATGCCTTCAAGGCGGCGGGCATACCCGTCAACTGGCAAAACCTGCCAACCAACCGTCAATTGTTGATGATCCACGACGCCACCGCGCTGAACTGCGCGGTCGGCTGGTTCTGGACGGCGGAACGGGAACGCTTTGCCAAATTCACCAAGCCGATTTACCGCGACAAGGATTGGATGGTGCTGGCCAACACCGCCCTGGCCGCGCGCGGCGACACCTCGCTGCGCCAGTTGCTGCAACGGCCGGAAACCCGCATCATCGTGAAAGACAACTACTCCTACGGCACCGAACTGGACAAACTGCTGGCGCCGCGCAAGGCCTCGCTGGCCGTATCCACGGCCGCCGCCGGCAAGATGGTGCAGTCGATCAGCAAGGGCGTGGTGGACATGATGTTCATCTCCGAGGACGAAGGCAAATACGTCATGGCCCATCACCCCGCCGCAGAGACCAGCAACCTGCGCCTGCTGCACTTCAAGGACATGCCGCACGGTCCGGAACGCCACATCATGTGCAGCAAGAGCGTGCCGGACGACGTCATCAACCGCCTGAACAAGGCGATCGCGCTTAAATAGGCAACTGCCGAAAAATTGGAAGTGGTCGCAAATTGCGACCACCTCTCCAGGCTGAAATTTTCTCTTCCTTAGCCGATCACTCGCCGCGGAAGCGCTGGATCGCCGCGTCGACCATGCCTTCGGCGCTGCCGCTGCGGTCGAACTGCTGGCGCAGGTAGTGGGCGTCGCTGCCCTCGTGCGTGACTTGCACCAGATGCTGCAAGCCCGCCGTGCCGCCCAGCGCAGCGCCATGCGGCTCCATCTTGCGCAGCGTGGTCAAAATATCTTCTCGCAGCGACAGGCTCTCATACGTCTTCGGATGCACCAGCGTGCCGTCCAGGCCGAAGCGGCAGGCCTGGAAGCGGTTGTAGTTGTAGACCAGATAGTCGTCCTCCACCGGCGGCTCCTCGCGGCGCTCCAGCAGATAGCGGCACAGCGCCTGCAGATACACGGCCAGCGCCGCCGCCCGCTCCACCGTCAGCGGCGTGTCGCACACGCGCAGCTCGATGGTGCCGAACTCCGGCTTCGGCCGGATATCCCAGTAGAAGTCCTTCATGCTCTTGATGACGCCGGTGTGCTCCATCTTGGCGAAGTACTCGTGCTCGAAGGTCGACCAGCTTTGCGTGAACGGCGCCCGCCCGCTCATGGGGAAGGCAAACACGGAGTTCAGCCGCGCCGAATTGAACAGCGTGTCGTTCCCCTGCACATACGGCGACGATGACGACAGCGCGATGAAGTGCGGCACGTAACGGCTCAGCGAATGCAGCAGGAACAGCGCATCATCGCCCGAGGCGCAGCCGATGTGCACGTGCTGGCCGAAAATCGTAAACTGTTTAGCCAGATAGCCGTATAGCTCCGACACTTCCTTGAAGCGCGGCTTGGAAAAGATCCTGCGCTCCGACCATTTCTGGAACGGATGCGTGCCGCCGCCGCAGATGCCGATGTTGAGCTGCTCGCCGGCCTGCACCAGCGTGTCGCGGATCACCTGCAGCTGCGACACCAGCTCGCTGTGGTGCGTGTGCACGTCGCTGTTAATCTCGATCATGCTCTCGGTGATTTCCGGCGTGACGTTGCCGGGGAACGGCTTGCGGCTCAACAGATGCAGCAAGTCCGGACTGGACGCGGTCAGGTCGAAGTCCGACAGGCTGACCAGTTGCAGCTCCAGCTCCACCCCCATGGTGAGCGGCTGCGATGATTTAAAGGGTTCCAATGGCATGTTAATGCTCCTCTTTAGCGGCGGTTTCATTCGCCCAGATCAGCGCCCGCTGCGTGATGATGGGGCCTACCACCTCCAACAACAGCGTCATCGCCGCCAGCGCGGCCAGTTCGTCGACCAAAACAATGCCCATGTAGCGGGTCTGTTCCAGCAGCAGCGTGACGAACACAGACATCGGCGCCAGCGCGATCCCGGTCAGCACGCCCTTGCGCCACGAGATGCCGCCGACATGCGCGAACGCCGCCACGGCGGCGGCCTTGACCAGGAAGCGCGCCAGCACCAGCACCACGCCCAGGCCCGCGCCGGCCACCACGCGCTCCCACTCCAGCGTGGAGACGGCAAACACAAACAGCAGCACCGTCAGCAGTTCGCCAATGCCGCCGAAGTTGCGTTCGGTGCGGCTGAACGCTACGCGGCTGTGGCGCGCGGCCAGGCCGAAGGTCAGCGTCGCCAGCACCGGCGAAACGTCGAAAGCATGCGCCAACGCCACCAGCAGCACCACGCCCATGGCGAAGGCCACGGTGCCGTCCTGCGCGATCGCGCCCAGGCGGCGCAGCACGGCCGGCACGATAAAGCCCAGCACCGCACCCATCACGGCCGACATCAGCAGTTCGATCAGGCTGTGCGACACGGCTTGCGTCAAACTACCCGAGGTCTGGAATACCCAGAAGCCCACCACCACCTTGAACACGAACACCGCCAGCACGCAGTTGATAGCCACCAGATGCAGCACGCGTTCGGTCACCTGGCCCGAGCTGTCTTCCTCGTTAATCACGCGCAGCACGCCGGCCGGCGAAGTGGACATGGCCAGCGACGCCAGCAACAGCGAGGTCAGCGAAGGCATGCCGGTCAAATGCGAAATCAGATAGACCACGCCAAAGGTGGCGGCCGATTCGGCCAGCCCGCTGACCGCGATCCAGGGATTAATCCGCAGCCAGTGCAGATTGATGCGATAACCAAATTCAAACAGTATCAGTCCGAAGGCCAGGTTGGCCAACAGGGTCACAGTGCTCGATGCGCCGCTGCTCAGTGCAGTCGGGAAGGCCTGCGCCATTAAAAAACCGACCAGGCCGTACACGCTGATGCGCGGCAAACGGGTCCAGCGGTGTATGAATTCTCCTGACAGCCAAGCCAGAGCAATTGCCAAGGGCCAGCCTAGTTCGGCCATGAAGACCTGAATATCCGGCATGTACTTCTCCTTTTAAAAGATACTTGTACAATTCTGTACAATTACTCGCGTTTTGACTGTGCGCTAAGAAACATAAGGGAGCAACATGCTTGAACTAATCAGCGAACACGCCTGCTTTGGCGGCGTGCAACGCTTCTACCAACACGCATCGCGCGAAATCGGCCTGCCGATGCGCTTCTCCGTTTTCATTCCAGTCAAGGCCGCCGAAGGCCGCGTGCCGGCATTGTTCTACCTGGCCGGACTGACCTGCAACGAAGAGACTTTCATGATCAAGGCCGGCGCCCAACGCGCCGCCGCCGAAGCGGGCCTGATCCTGATCGCGCCGGACACCAGCCCGCGCGGCGCCGGCGTCGATGGCGAAACGGACAACTGGGATTTCGGCGTCGGCGCCGGCTTCTATCTCGACGCGACGCAAGAACCGTGGGCCACGCACTACCGCATGTACAGCTACATCCACGAGCTGCGCGAACTGGTGGTGCAGGAACTGCCGGTGGACGCCGAACGCATCGGCATCTTCGGCCATTCGATGGGCGGCCACGGCGCGCTGACGATAGCGCTGAAGCGGCCGGACCTGTTCCGTTCCGTCTCCGCCTTCGCGCCGATCGCGGCGCCGTCGATGTGCCCTTGGGGTAAGAAAGCCTTCAGCGGCTACCTCGGCGACGATGCCGGCGACTGGGAACAGTACGACGCCAGCCTGCTGATGGCGCGCTTGCACACGCCCTTCCCGGCCGGCATCCTGATCGACCAGGGTTTGGGCGACAAGTTCCTCAAGGAGCAGCTGTATCCGGAAGTGTTCGAAGCAGCCTGCCGCACCGCCGCGCAGCCACTGGAACTGCGGCGGCATGCGCGTTACGATCACGGCTACTACTTCATCGCCAGCTTCATGGAAGACCACATCCGCTTCCACGCCCGCTGTTTGGCCACAATGTAGTTAAAGCTTGATTTCGGTACCCAGGCGCTGCAGGAACTGGCCCAGCCACGCCGGGTGCGCAGGCCATGCCGGCGCGGTGACGAAGTTGCCGTCGGTGACAGCCTGGTCGACAGGAATGTCGGCGTAGTTGGCGCCGGCCAGCTTGACCTCCGGCGAGCAAGCCGGATATGCCGAGATGGTCTTGCCGCGAATGACGTCGGCCGCCGCCAGCAATTGCGCGCCGTGGCAAACGGCGGCGATCGGCTTGTTCGCCGCGGCGAACTGCTGCACGATCTCGATCACGCGCGGATTGAGCCGCAGGTATTCCGGCGCGCGGCCGCCGGCGATCATCAGCGCGTCATATTGCGCGACATCGACTTCCGCGAAGTTGGCGTTGAGCGCGAACAGGTGGCCCGGTTTTTCAGTGTAGGTCTGGTCGCCCTCAAAGTCATGAATGGCAGTCTTGATGGTGTCGCCCGCCCGCTTGTCCGGGCACACCGCGTGCACCGTATGCCCCACCATCTGCAGCGCCTGGAACGGCACCATGGTTTCGTAATCCTCCGCGAAGTCGCCCGTCAGAAACAGTATTTTCTTAGCTGCCACGGTATATCCTTTCGAGAAATGAAAAACAAAAAAAGGGCCGTGACGTCGCCGTCACGGCCCTTCGATAGTACCCTTGTTCGGGTCGGCGTGCTTACGCCGCCGCTTTGGCCAACACGGTGCGGATGGTGCCCGCCAGCTCCTCGGCCGAGAACTTGGCCACGTAAGCGTCCGCGCCCACGCCCTTGACGTGGTCTTCGTTGGTCTTGCCCGACAACGAGGAATGGATCACGACAGGAATCTTGGAGAAGCGCGCATCCTGCTTGACCAGGCGGGTCAACGTGAAGCCGTCCATCTCCGGCATTTCCAAGTCGGTCAGGATCATGGCCACGCGGTCGGTGATCGGCACGCCTTCGGCTTTGGCGCCGTCGGAAATGTGCTGCAGGCGATCCCATGCTTCCTTGCCGGACTTGGTCATGATGAAGTGCACCCCCATCGCTTCCAGGCCCTTCTCGATCAGGTTGCGCGCGACCACGGAATCGTCCGCCGCCAGGATCACGGCGCCCGGCTTGAGGATGACTTTCGGGCCGATGGTTTCAGGATCGACGTCCTTGCCTTCGGACGGCACCAGCTCGCGCAGGATGGTTTCCACGTCCAGCACCTGCGCCAGGCGGGTGTTCTGCACGTCGCCGTCGACGCGGGCGATACTGGTGACCTTGCCGCCGGCGGTGCCTTCGGCGGTCAGTACCTGGCTCCAGTCCAGACGCACGATTTCATCCACCGATTCCACGGCGAACGCCTGGGTGGTGCGAGCGAACTCGGTAACCAACATGATATTCAGACCGGTTTTTGGGGTCACACCGACGATGCCTGGCAAATCCAGCACCGTGATGATTTGTCCGCGCAGATTGACGACGCCCAGCATATGTGGCGGGGATCCGGCCACTGCGGTCACTTCCGGCATCGCGACGATTTCGCGGATTTTGAAGACGTTAATACCGAACAACTCGGAATGTTCGCCGTTGGCGTCGGCGCCAAGGCGGAACAGTAGCAGTTCGAATTTATTGGAGTTGGTCAGGTTACTGCGCTCATCAACTTCCTGCTGAACTGATTTCATAGATTTCGTCTCCGTCGGTGGTAGCTTCGTAGCAAGTATAGCGGCTGCCACTGCCCCCGTCACACTTTGAGAGTAGAGATATTGTTTTGCAGCACGAGATACAACGTTTGTCCGCGGTACAGACGTAAAAAAAGGAAGCCCGCAGGCTTCCTTTTAATGTGCTACCGAATTCTGGAGCGGGAGAAGAGTCTCGAACTCTCGACCTCAACCTTGGCAAGGTTGCGCTCTACCAACTGAGCTACTCCCGCAGAAGACGAAATTATGACAGAAAGATCTCGACATTACTAGTGCTCAGCTTCAACTTTTTACAAAACCATCGATGGTGTAAGCTTGGTAGCGTTTTGCAATGATTAAGGAATGGGAATGGATTCAATTGAAGTCGTGCTGGTGATGCTGTTGGCGGTGGTGGCCAGCGCCTATCTCACCCGCTTCCTGCCGCGAGCGGTGCCGCTGCCGCTGGTGCAGATCGCGCTCGGCGCGCTGATCGCCGCCAAATCCACCCGTGGCGTCGACCTGGAACCGGACATGTTCTTCCTGGTCTTCCTGCCGCCGCTGCTGTTCCTGGACGGCTGGCGCATCCCCAAGAGCGGCCTGCTGCGCGACAAGGGCACCATCCTGGAGCTGGCGCTGGGGCTGGTGATCTTCACCGTCATCGGCGCCGGTTTCCTGATCCACTGGCTGATCCCCGCCATGCCGCTGCCGGTCGCCTTCGCGCTGGCCGCCATCATTTCGCCGACCGATCCGATCGCCGTCAGCGCCATCGCCGCCACCACGCCCATCCCCAAGCGCCTGATGCACATCCTGGAGGGCGAATCGCTGCTGAACGACGCGTCCGGGCTGGTGTGCTTCCGCTTCGCCGTGGCCGCCGCGCTGACCGGCGCGTTCTCGATCAGCACCGCCACCCTCACCTTCGTCTGGTTGGTGGTGGCCGGCATCGGCGCCGGCGTCGCGGTGACGATGCTGGTGACGCGCGCGCAGTACTGGCTGAGCTGCCGCTACGGCGAACCGACCGGCTCGCCCATCCTGGTCAGCCTGCTGCTGCCGTTCGGCGCCTACCTGGTGGCGGAGCGCCTGCACGCTTCCGGCATCCTGGCGGCGGTGGCGGCCGGCATCACCATGAGCTACGCGGAGCTCGGTGGCCACACGCTGGCCAACACCCGCATCCAGCGCTCGGCCGTGTGGGACACGGTGCAGTTCGCGCTGAACGGCATCATGTTCGTGCTGCTGGGCGAACAGCTGCCGGACATCTTCCGCGGCGCCAGCGCCACCATCGAGGAGAGCGGCCATTTGAATCCGTGGTGGCTGGCGGTGTATGCGGTGGCCATCAACGTCGGCCTGCTGGTGCTGCGCATGCTGTGGGTATGGGCTTCGCTGCGGCTGACCATCTACAAGCAGAAGATGCGCAACCAGCCGCGCATGAAGATCAATCCGCGCCTGCTGCTGGCGACCACGCTGGCCGGCGCGCGCGGCGCCATCACGCTGGCGGGCGTGCTGACGCTGCCGCTGGCCATGCCCGACGGCACGCCCTTCCCGGCGCGCGCGCTGACCATTTTCCTGGCCTGTTCGGTGATTTTGATCTCGCTGCTGACGGCCAGCCTGGGCCTGCCGCGCCTGCTGGCCGGCATGACCTTCCCGGCCTCGCCGGAGGAACAGCAGGAAGAAGACCTGGCGCGGCGCGCGGCGGCCAACGCCGCCATCACCGCCGTCGAGCAGGCGCAGATCGCCTTGATGGAGGCCGAGTCCTGCGTCGACCCCGAGGTGTATCCGCAAGCGGCGGCGCGCATCATCGCCTTCTACCAGCACAAGCTGCGGGAAGTCGATCCCGGCAACGACGCCGCCTGGCGCAAGACCGACCACGCCGAAAAGGAACTGCGGCTGGCGGGCATGGAGGCGGAGCGGCACGCGGTCTACGAGCTGGCGCGGCACGACCATATCTCCGACGAGATCTCGCGCAAGCTGGTGCGCGAAATCGACCTGATGGAAGCGCGCTACCGCTAGTCTTTTCAGCTCATTGACGTATTGATAAGAATCGGTAATCATCAGGGCCATGCTACCGAAGCGCACACAAATCACCATCGCCGCCGCCTGGATCCTGTTCTGGCTGCTGATGAACGTCACCGCCGTTCAGGAATACCTGCGCGACCATGAGCACGGTGTGTGGAAGCCGATCCTGTGGGAGAGTTCGTCCGCGCTGACCGGCACCTTGCTGCTGCTGGCCCAGCGCCATTTCACGCGCAAGTATGACCACCTGCTGGCGCAGCCGCTGCGCTGGTTCGCGCGCCAACTGGTGTGGCTGCCGATCTACTGGGTGTTGTTCGTTCCTATCGCTTTCGGCATCCGCGCCGGCGTGTACGCGCTGGCCGGCGAAACCTACACCCACGCGCCGTGGCCGCAAACCTTTATGTACGAAGATGTGAAGATGACGGTGTTCTTCAGCATCTTCGCCACCATCATGTTCGGCGTGCTGTCCTACCACGCAATGCAGAACGAGAAGCTGCGGGTCGAGCGGGTCAACGCTTCGCTGCGCGAAGCGCAGCTGCTGCGGCTTACCCAGCAGATGCAGCCGCACTTCCTGTTCAACGCCCTCAACACCATCTCCTCGCTGATGCACAGCGACGTGGCGCGCGCCGATGCGATGCTGATCCAGCTGGCCGACGTGCTGCGCGCCACGCTCGACGTCAGCGAGCAGCACCAGGTCACGCTGGAGATGGAGCTGCGCCTGCTGCGCGGCTACGCGGCCCTGATGAGCGAACGGTTTTCCGACCGCGTGCACATCGACTGGCGCATCGACGAGGCCCTGCTGGACTGCCAGGTGCCGGTGATGAGCATGCAGCCGCTGCTCGAGAATATCTTCAAGCACACCGTCGAACGGCGCCGCCAGGCCACCGGCATCACCATCTCGGTCAGCCGCGAACAAGGCGAGATGCTGCTGCGGCTGGAGGACGACGGCGGCATGCTGCCAACCGCCGACGCGGCGCCCGACGCGCGCCCAGGCGGCGGCATCGGCGTGCGCAACCTGCGCGAACGGCTGGCGGCCCTGTACGGCTCCAGCGCCTCCTTCGATCTGATCCAGCTGTCGCCCGCCGGCGTGCGGGCAGAAATGCGATTGCCATGCGCATCCTGATCGTCGACGACGAGCGCCCTGCGCGCGACAAGATGCGCCGCCTGCTGGAGCTGGAGCCGGACATCAGCGCCATCGACGAAGCCCGCGACGGCGTCGAGGCGCTGGAACGCCTGCCCGGCTTCGCGCCCGACCTGCTGCTGCTCGACATCCAGATGCCCGAGATCACCGGCCTGGAAGTCGCCGCCTCGCTGCCGGCGCCCGCGCCGCTGGTGGTGTTCGTCACCGCCTACGACGAATACGCGATCCGCGCCTTCGACGCCAACGCCATCGACTACCTGCTCAAACCCTACGACCAGCAACGCCTGCAACGCGCCCTCCAGCGCGTGCGCGAACGCCTCGCCCAGCAGCGCGCCGCCCTGACCGTCCAGCCCATGCCACCAACGCTCATCGAAGAACAAGCCCCAGTCAAATCACATCCGCTGCCCGCCATCAGCCAGCTGCTGATCCCCGAACGGGGCGGCACCCGCATCGTCCGCGTCGAACATATTCAGTGGATAGAAACGGCCGACAACTACGTCGTGCTGCACACCGCCGACGGCCAGCCGCTGATGCGCCAGACCCTGGCCGGCCTGGTCGACAAGCTCGGCCCGCGCTTCCAGCGCTGCCACCGGCGCGCCGCCGTGCAACTGGACTGGATCGCCAGCGTGCAGCACCTCGACAAGGGCGACGGCGAACTGGTGCTGCGCAGCGGCGTCCGCGTGCCCTGCTCGCGCCAGTACCGGGCCGAGGTCATGGAACGGCTGCAAGGCCAATAAACCGGCTCGCCCCACCGGCATCCCGGCTCGCCCCAGCGCGCTGGACGCCGGCCGAGGGGTCTCGCTAGACTGGCTTCATTCAACCTGGAGCCAGCCCTATGAACCCTACCGAGAACAACCGCCTGTACTTCCTCGACTGGATACGCATCTTCGCGTTCTTCGTCCTGATCTTCTACCACACCGGCATGTACTACGTGAGCTGGGGCTGGCACGTCAAAAGCCCGTACGCCAGCGACGCCATCGAACCGTTGATGATGCTGTCCTCGCCGTGGCGGCTTGGCCTGCTGTTCATGATCTCCGGCGTCGCCACCGCCTTCATGCTGCAGAAAATCCGCGTCGGCGCCCTGCTCAAGCAGCGCAGCTGGCGCCTGCTGGTGCCGCTGGTGTTCGGCATGCTGGTGATCGTGCCGCCGCAGCCGTATTTTGAAGTGATCGAAAAGCTCAACTACGCCGGCAGCTACGCCGACTTCATGCGCCTGTACGTCAGCGGCTACCACGGCTTCTGCAAGGACGGCAGCTGCCTCGACCTGCCGACCTGGAACCATCTGTGGTTCGTGGTCTACCTGTGGGCCTACACGATGGTGATCGGCGGCGTGGCCGCGCTGGCCGGCGCCGAGCGCCTGCGCTCGTGGTCCGCCGCGCTGGGCCGCCAGCTGACAGGCTGGAAGATCATCGCGCTGCCGGTACTGGTGCTGTTCGTCGCCCGCTATGCGCTGGTCGAGTACTTCCCAGAAACCCACGCGCTGGTCAACGACTGGTACAACCACGCCCACTACTTCTTCCTGTTCGTGATGGGCGTGATGCTGGCGTTGCAAAAGGGCTTCTGGGCCAATGTGGACAAGCTGCGCTGGACCAGCCTGGGTCTGTGGCTGTTCAGCTGGGTGGTGGTGGTGGTCCTGAACGGGATGCCTGAACCGGTGGCCAATCTGCCCATCATCGCGCAACTGAAGCCGCTGCTGCGCATGATCGTCTGCCTCGGCCAATGGGCGCCGATCATGGCGATCTGCGGCTTCGGCCATCGCCACCTGGCCTTCGACAGCGCCAAGCGCCGCTACCTGACCGAAGCCGTGTTCCCGGTCTACATCGTGCACCAGACGCTGATCGTCAGCATGGCGCACTGGCTCAAGCCGGTGAAGCTGGCGCCCGGCATCGAAGGCGTGGTGCTGGTCGTGCTGACCTTTACCATCAGCTTCGGCGTGTTTGAAGTGGTGCGCCGCATCGCCGTGCTGCGCCCACTGTTCGGCCTCGGTCGCGCTACTTCACAAACGTCAGCGTATGCGCCGCAGGTCCCGGCAACAGCGGCGAGTCCCGCCCACTGAGCCAATCGCTGCGGCCATCCTGGAAGTACGGCGACAGTGGATGGCCGCTCTGCCCGCCCGGCATGTTGAAGATGCCCTGCTCCTCATGGCCCGGCGACACCGTCAGCCGCTCCGACTGGCCGAAGGCCGGTCCCGCCACGCGCGGCATGTGCTGGTCGCCCGACATCATGTCCGGCGCCACTTTCAGGTATTTGCCCAACACCGGCACCAGCGCCGCAAACGGATGCGCGCTGGCCGCCGTATTGCGTTGGCCCCAGGTGGCGCTGGCCAGCGGCTTGCCGTCCTTGGTCAGGTCGCCGATCACACGGTCCAGCGCCGCCAGCTGCAAGGCCTGCCAGCTGGCGTACTGCGGCGGCAGCCAGCCGGCCGGCTGCTGGTCCAGCACGCGCGCCACCACCACCGGCCAGCGCGATGTCACCGCCGCGATGTTGGACTTGGCGTCGACCTTGGTCATTTGCTCGTTGGCGCTTTCGAACAGGATGTCGTACAGCGCGTACATATAGGCGCGCGTGATGCGGTAGCCTACCGAGTCCACGCTGGCCTTGCCGGTCCAGCTGTCCTTCAACAGCTTCAGCGTTTCGGCGCGTTGAGGATGGCCTTCGACGGCCTTGCTGTCCAGCGCCGCGATGGCGCGGTCACGCCATGCGCTCATGAAGATGGCGCGGTCGTCCAGCGTGATGGCGTAGACCTTCTTCACGTCGGTCTTGGCGCCCAGCGCGGTCAGGTCGTCGCGTACCTGGTGGGTGCGCGCGCCGAGATCGAAGCCGCCGTCGCCCAGCAGTTCCGCGCCGGCGTTGGCCAGCTGGCGACTGTTGGCGGTGGCCAGTTGTCCGCTTGCCGGGTTGACGACCTTCGGATATTCCTCCGGCTTGAGCCAGCCGGTCCAGACGCCGGCCTGGTCGTCCGCCGACAGCGGATAGGTGGCGGCCACGCCGGCCGGCGCGCGGCGCGGCAGCGCACCAGCGATGGTCCAGCCGATATTGCCCTTGTCGTCGCCGCCGACGAAGTTCTGCGCCGGGATGCCCATCGTCGGCGCGATCGCCAGCGCCTGCTCCAGCGTGTCGGCGAACTCCAGGTTCTTGGCGTTGACGTTGACGGCGGCGGCCGTGTGCGCGACCCAGTGGATGGCGTAGCTGCGGCCCATGGCTTCGCGGATCGGACCGAGGCTGGTTTCGCGCACGGCCAGCTTGGCGGCCGGTTCGCCTTTGATTAATATCGTTTCCTCATGCAGCACTGGGGTCTCCCAGCCGGCTTGCGTGCGCACCTGGCCGGGCTTGGCCGGATCGGTGTCGAGCGCGATCAGGTCGAGATAGTCGCCGTAGCTGTTGGTGAAGCCCCAGGCCACGTGGCCGTTACTACCGACCACCACCACCGGCGTGCCTGGCAATGTCACACCGACCACGCGGCGCTGGCCGCCCTTCCCGTCGGGGAACTGCAAAGCCGCGCGGTACCAGATCGCCGGCAGCTGGATGCCGAGGTGCATATCGTCCGACACGATGGCGCCGCCGGTGTCGCTGCGGGTTCCGGCCACGGCCCAGTTGTTGCTGCCCACAGTGTTGAGGAATTCCGCCCCCGCCACCTTGGGATCGGTGTGCGACTTTTCTCCGCTCTCTTTCGGCTTGCCCCACCATGCGGGCGGCGCGGCCGGGATCGCGATGTCCGCCGCGGCGATGGTTTGCGCGTCGAGCGGCGCATCCCACTGCGTCGACTCCGGCGCCAGGAAGGCGCGCTGTTCTTCCGTCGTATGGTCGCGGAACCAGCCGCGCGCCAGTTCGCGCGGCTCCTGGCTGCCTTGCAGGTCGAAGTACATGGCCCAGATCACCAGCAGCGAATCGGCCGGCGACCAGGCGCGCGGGGGCATGCCGATCAGCGAGTATTCGAACGGCTTGGTGTTCAGCTTCTCCAGGCCTGCGTTGACGCCGGCCACATAGCGGTCCAGCAGCGCGCGGTCCGCCGCAGGCATGGCCGCCAGCGCCAGTTCGGCGCGGGCGCGGAAGCGGTGCAGGCGATGGGATTTATCCAGCGGCAGTGCGCGCGCGCCGAACAGTTCGGACAGTTCGCCGGCCGACACGCGGCGCAGCAAATCCATCTGGAAGTAGCGCTCCTGCGCGTGTACGAAACCGGTGGCGTAGGCCACGTCCAGCCGGCTGCCGCCGCTGATGACCGGCACGCCGTGTTCATCGCGCGCCACGCTGGCGCCGGTTTCCAGCCCCGCCGCCTGCACCGTGCCCTCCAGCTGCGCCAGGCTGCCACGTAAAAACAACCAGGCCGCCGCGATGGCCAGCACGATCAACCCCACCAATCCGATTACGACACGCTTGGACCACACCGCCAGCCTGTTCTTTTGCATAGTATCCCCACGATTGATTAAATTGCCATGTTGGGGATAGTGCCAGAGAACCGGCCGCTCAGGCAATCAGCTGGTTGATGTCAGAGCTTCAGCTCCCAGGTTTCGTTGACCATGTCCTGGCCGAAGGCGTGCACCGGCTCCTCGGCCACCAGCACATAGCCCTTACTGCGGTAGATCTGGCGGGCTTCCTTTTGCTGGTCCGTGGTCCACAGACGCATGGTGCGGTAGCCGGCGGCACGCGCGTAGCGGTGGCATTCGTCCACCAGTCGCGAACCGAGGCCGTAGCCGCGCGCCGGCTCTTCCACCAGCAGCAGCCGCAGCTTGCCCACGCCCTCCTCGCCGCTGCGCGCCAGCGCGATCGAACCGACCGGCTGGCCCGCCATCTCGGCGATCCAGCACTGCTCCTGCGCAGGATCGAAGTGTTGCGCGAAGTCGGCACAGATCTCGCCAACCAGCGTTTCGAAGCTGTCGTCCCAGCCCTGCTCCGCCGTGTACAGCGCGCCGTGGCGGCGGGTGATCCACTCCATGTCGCCGGGACGGAAGGTTCGCAGCACAAAAGGCTGGGCGTATTTCAAACCGCTGCTGGCGTCCAGCAGTTGCTGGATGGTGTGCATCGCATCGAGCATGCGCAGTTGGTCGGCCTCGCCGAAGCGCCCCAGCAGATCGCCGATTTCGTCGCGTGAACGGCGCTCCAGCGGCTCGTAGACGGCGCGGCCCTGCGCCGTCAGGTGCAGCAGCTTGGAGCGCCCGTCGGTGGCCGATGGCACTTTGGAGACCAGCCCCGCGCTCTCGAACTTGGCCAGGATGCGGCTCAGGTATCCGCGATCCAGACCAAGGTCGCGGCCCAGCACCGCAGCCGGCTGGTCGCCATGCTGGGCCAGTTCGTACAGCACACGGGTCTCGGTCAGCGTGTATTCGCTATGCAGCAGGCCTTCGCGCAGCACGCCGATCTGGCGCGTGAAGAAGCGGTTGAAGGAACGGACCGCAGCGATGCGGTCATCGAAAACAGGAACAGGCATACGACCTCCGGCGAGAACATAAGCCGATTTTGCAACAGATTGTTGACTCAGTCAACATTAAATCCCGCAAGGGGTGCGGCGGTGCTAGAGTCTCAACAACCCTACTTCCCGCGACCGATGCCCATGCAAGCCGCCCCGATCCCCGATAACGACGCCGAGCGCCTGGCGGCGCTGCGCGAACTGCTGATACTGGACACGCCGCCGGAAGAGCGTTTCGACAAGGTGGTGCAGTTCGCCGCCCAGGAATTCGACATGCCGATCGCGCTGATATCGCTGAGCGACGAGAACCGCCAATGGTTCAAGGCCCGCGTGGGCATGGACACGTGCGAAGGCCCGCGCGACACCTCCTTCTGCGGCCACGCGATCCTGCAACCCGATATCTTCGTCATTCCCGACGCCCGCGCCGATCCGCGCTTTGCCGACAATCCCATCGTCACCGGCGAGCCTCATGCGGTCTTCTACGTCGGTGCGCCGCTGACCATGCCGTCCGGCTTCACCATCGGCACCTTGTGCATGCTCGATCACAAGCCGCGCACGCTGGACGCGACCGAACTGGCGATCCTGGCGACGCTGCGCGACCTGCTGCTGGAGGAATTCAGCCAACGCCAGGAGACGCAGCATGAGTGAGATCAGGAACCTGAACATGCTGCTGGTGGAGGAGCAGACGCTGTTGCGTCGGACCGTCGCGCTGACGGCGCGCTCGCTGGGGTTGGGAACCATCCATGAAGCGGCCACCATGGAGGCGGCCGAACGCCTGCTGCGCGAGCACAGGTTCCACGGCGCGGTGATCTCGATCGACTGCGGCTCGCTGCCAGGCTGCACCTACAACCTGGCCTTGCTGGACCGGATGCGCAACGGCATCTACTCCAGCGACTGCGGCATCCCCATCGCGGTCATGGCGGAACACGCCACCGCCGAGCTGCTGAGCGACCTGCGCGAGCGCCACGTCAGCCGCGTGATACTCAAACCGTTCCGCGCCAAGGTGCTGCTGGACGCCTTCGCCAGCTTCGAGCAGCCGGCTTCACACAAGAGTTAGAACATCTCTTTCGCCACTTCGCGCACGGCCTTCAACAGCAGGCTGGCGCCCGGCGACATGATGTGGCCATCCACCGTGATGATGCCGTAGGCGTCCATGCGGCATGGCAGTTCGATCGGCAGGATGTTGAGCACATTCTGCGATTCGTAGTACTTGGCGACGGCGATCGGCATCACGTTGAGCGCGTCCGTCTGCTGCAGCAGCGGTTTAATCAGCAGCACGGCGGTGGTATCGACCACGTTGACCGGCACTTCGAGGCCGGCGCGGCGGAACATCAATTCGCAGCGCGCGCGCAGGATGCTGCCTTGCGGCGGCAGGATCCACGGCTGGCTGGCGATATCGCGCAACGACAGGTTGCGCGCCTTCAGCAGCGGATGGCCGGGACGCACCACCGCGCACGCCGGCTCGTCGCCCAGTTCCTCGTAGCTCAAGCCCTCCGCGCTCTGGCGCTCGGGGATGCGGCCGATCATGAAGTCCAGCCGGCCGCGCTGCAACTGCTCCAGCAGGATGTTGGACTGCTCCATCTCCACGCCGATGCGCAGCTTGGGCGCCTGCAGCTTGGTGCGCGTGATCGCCTGCGGCAGCAACGCTATCCCCGGCGTCATGATGGTGCCGATGTCCACCTGCCCGGACAGGCCGGCCTTGATGGCGACGATGTCCTCGTGCGCCAGCGAGAGGCTGGTCAGCGCCATGCGGGCGTGGCGTATCATCGTTTCGCCGTAGATGGTCGGCTCCATGCCGCGCGGCAGACGGTCGAACAGCTGCACGCCCAGCATCTCCTCCAGGTCCTTCAACTGCTTGGAGGCGGCTGGCTGCGTCATGTGCAGCTCTTCGGAGGCACGGTGGATATTGCGTTGTTCGTCGAGCGCGATCAGCAGCAGCAGCTGCCGCGTTTTGAGGCGCGCGCGCAAGAACCAGTTCGGGTTAGTTTCCATGGAAAAATGATATCACAATCGGTATTGATGTTGATGGTATACCGACTGTTGCGGTATCACTTGCATGCGGCGGAAGGATTGGCGGCAGGGCCTTCCTTGGTCTGCTTGATGAACGGGATGGTGCCGTCGGCGTTGTACTGGAACTCCTCCACCGCGACCGAGCGGCGGTACTCGCTACCGCCCGGCAGTTTGGCGTTGTGATAGAAGATGTAGGACTTGCCGTTGAAGTCGATGATGGCCTGGTGGATGGTCTTGACCTTGGCGTTCTTCGACATGATCACACCGCGATACTGCCACGGGCCGGTGGCGCTCGGACCGGTCATGTACGCCGTCTCTTCCGGGAAGTTGCGGGAATAGGATAAATAGTATGTGCCGTTATGCTTGTGCAGGTAGGACGCCTCGGTGAACATGTCCATGCCAACGGTTTGGATCGGGCCGTCGAATTCGATCATGTTCGGTTTCAGCTTGGCGTACTTCAGCACCGTGTTGCCCCAGTAGAGATAGGCCTGGCCATCGTCGTCCTGGAAAATGGCCGGGTCGATGTCGTCCCAGGCGATCGGCGATTGCAGCGTCATGTCGTTGCTGACCAGCGCCGAGCCGCGCGCATCGACGAACGGGCCGGTCGGGCTGTCGGAGACGGCGACACCGATGGCGTGGCCGGGGATGGTCGCGTGGTCGACGGTCGAATAGAAGTAGTACTTGCCATCGCGCTTGGTGATGTCGGCGGCCCAGGCGTGGCCCTTGGCCCATTTGAAGGTGGAGGCCTGCACCGGCGAGCCGCGGTCGGTCCAGTTCTTCATGTCGCAGCTGGTGTAGACGCGCCATTCATTCAGCACGTAGTCCGGGCTTTTCGGCGTGGCTTCGTCGTGGCCGACGTAGAGGTAGACGGTGCCGTTTTCCACGTACGCCGACGGATCGGCCGTGAACAGCTTGGGGAACAGCGGGTTGGCCGCCTGCGCGGCGCTCAGCGCCAGGCCAGCCATGGCAAGGGCTACGAATTTAGTCAGCTTGATTTTCAAAAGTCTCTCCGGTTATTTTTTATGTTTTGCACCCAGCGCCATCAAGCGCTGCACCACGCAGAATACGAACAGCAGGCCGCCGATCACGATCTTGGTCCACCATGAGCTGAGGGTGCCGTCGAAGGCGATCAGCGTCTGTATGGTGCCCAGCACCAGAACGCCCGACAGCGAGCCGGCCACGTAGCCATATCCGCCGCTGAGCAGGGTGCCGCCGATGACCACCGCCGCGATGGCGTCCAGCTCCGTTCCCTGCGCGTGCAGGCCGTAGCCGGACAACATGTAGAACGAGAACAGCACGCCGGCCAGCGCGGCGCAGAAGCCGCTGAAGGCATAAATCAGCACCTTGGTACGCCCTACCCTCAGGCCCATCATCAACGCCGATTGCTCGTTACCGCCGACCGCATAGATGGCGCGGCCGAACGGCGTGCAGTGCGCGACGTAGATCGCGGCGGCCAGGGTCAGTATCGCGATCAGCGCTCCGGGCGAGATGAAGCCGCCCAGAATCGGCAACTGCGTCTGCGACATGGCGACGTACAGCGGATCGTCGATGGTGATTGAGTTTATGCTGATCAGGTAGCACAGGCCGCGCGCCAGGAACATGCCGGCCAGCGTGACGATGAACGGTTGCAGCTTGAAGTAATGGATCATCGCCCCCATTGCCGCGCCGAAGCCCGCGCCCAGCGCCAGTGAGATAACGATCACGAGCAGCGGCGGCAGGTGCCAGCTTTGCAGCAGCCAGGCGGAGATCATCGTCGTCAGCGCCAGCACCGAGCCCACCGACAGGTCGATGCCGCCGGAGAGGATGACGAAGCTCATGCCTACCGCGATCACCAGCAGGAAGGCGTTGTCGATCAGGAGATTGAACAGCACCTGCAAGGACAGGAAGCCGGGATAGGCCACGCCGCCCGCCGCCAGCAGGACGACCAGCAGCATCACCGTAACCAGCGACGTGAAATACGGCGACGCCATCCAGGCGCGCCCGCGAAGTATCATGGTGCTCATGCTGCGCCACCTTTAGTCCGGGCGCGGAAGGCGCGCCACATGTTCTTGAATTCCGCCGACTGCGACAGGCATACCAGGAATACCACCACCGACTTGACGACCATGTTGATTTCCGGCGGCAGGCCGAGGGAGTAGATGGTGTAGGTCAGCGTCTGGATGATCAGCGCGCCGATTACGCTGCCGGCCAGGCTGAACTTACCTCCCGCCAGCGAGGTGCCGCCCAGCGTGACGGCCAGGATGGCGTCCAGTTCCAGCAGCAGGCCGGCGTTGTTGGCGTCCGCGCTCTTGATGTTTGCGCTGATCATCAGGCCTGCCAGGCCGGCGCAGGCGCTGCAAAACACGTAGACGAAGAAGATCAGCACCGCAGTCTTCAAGCCCGCCAGCCGCGCCGCGACCGGGTTGATGCCGACCGCCTGGATGAACAGGCCCAGCGCCGTCTTGCACATCAACAGCGCGGTGACCAGGAATACCGCGCCGACGATGTAGAGCGAGAACGGCAAGCCGAACAGGTAGCCGCTGCCGAGGAAGAAGAACGGCTTGTAGTAGACGGTGACGATCTGGCCGTCCGTGAACAGCTGCGCCAGGCCGCGCCCCGCCACCATCAGGATCAACGTGGCGACGATGGGTTGCAGGCCGAGGCCCGCCACCAGCAGGCCGTTCCACGCGCCGCACAGCAGCGCCGCGCCCATGGCTGCGCACAAGGCCCAGACCATCGGCGTGTTGGCGACGTATTCGGGTACGCCGTTCTGCATCACCATCGTGCCGCCGATGAGCATCGCGGCGACGGTGCCGCTGATCGCGACCACGGCGCCGACCGAGATGTCGATGCCGCGCGTGGCGATCACCAGCGTCATGCCGAGGGCGGCCAGCACCAGCGGCGCGGCGCGGTTGGCGATGTCGATCAAACTGCCATACAGATGGCCGTCCTTGATCTCCAGGTGAAAGAAGCCGGGAACCAGCAACAGGTCTACAAGCAGCAGCAAGACCAGCGCGGCCAGCGGACGAAATAAGGGATGGCGCACAAACATGGATACAGTCGATGGTGAGGTGGGGCCGGCATTCGGCACTGCGGCAGCGGCGCCCGGGGCGGCACCAGCGGCAACGGTACGTGGCACGGCGATTTCGTTCGATGGACTATTCATGGTGATCTCCTGCGGCGATCACTTGCAGCACCGAGCTTTCGTCCAACGCGCCGCGCGGATATTCGCCGCCAGCTTTGCGGTCGCGCATGACGACGATACGGTCGCTCACGCGCAGCACTTCCGGCAGCTCGGACGAAATAAACAGGATCGCCATGCCCTTGCGGCACAGGGCTGTCACATAATCCATGATCTCCTGCTTGGCACGCACATCGATGCCGCGCGTCGGCTCGTCCAGGATCAGCATCTTCGGCTCGGTGGCCAGCCAACGCGCCAACAGCACCTTCTGCTGATTGCCGCCGGAGAGCGTGCCGATAGGCGTTTCGATACTCGCCGTCTTGATGCCCAACGCCTTGACGTATTCCTCCGCCAGCTGCTGCTGACGCTTGAGCGGAATCGCGCGCAGGATGCCGGTGCGGGCCTGCAGCGCCAGGATCAGGTTCTCGCGCACGGACAGCTCAAGCACCGCGCCTTCATGCTTGCGGTCCTCGGAGCAGAAACCGATGCCGGCGGCGATGGCGTCACGCGGCGAAGCGAAGCTGCATTCCTTGCCATCAATGACGATGCTGCCGCTGTCCGCCTTGTCCGCCCCGAACAGCAAGCGCGCCGCCTCGGTGCGGCCGGAACCCAGCAAGCCGGCCAGACCTAGCAGCTCGCCCTGCCGCAGCTCGATATCCATCGGCGACAGCGCACCCTTGCGGCCCAAGCCGGTCGCGCGCAGGAAGGTCGTCAGCTTCGACGGCGCAACAGCGGCGACGACGGGTGCTGCGTCGCTCTCGCCAGCCGCAACCGCCGCAGGCGCGCCAACCATCTTGTTGACCAAATCAAACCGCGACAATTCGCTGCAAGCGTACTCGCCTTCCCGCTCGCCATTGCGCATGACAGTGATGCGATCCGAAATCGCATAGGTCTGATCAAGGAAGTGCGTCACGAACAGTATCGCCATGCCCTGCTCGCGCAGGCCACGCAATACACTGAACAACAACTCCACTTCCTTCTCATCGAGACTGGACGTCGGCTCATCAAGTATCAGCACCTTGGCCGACACCAGCAAGGCGCGCGAGATCGCCACCATCTGCTGGATCGCCAGCGGATAGCGCGCCAGCGGCAGCGATACGTCGATCCGTATCTGCATCCGCTCCAGCAGCTCCACCGCCTGCTTCTGCATGCCGGCCCAGTCGATGCCGCCGCGCTTGCGCGGATAACGGCCGATGAAGATATTCTCCGCCACCGACAAATTCGGGCAAAGATTCACTTCCTGATAAACGGTGCTGATGCCCAGGTTCTGCGCCTCCAGCGTGGACGACGGCTGTATCGCCCGCCCCTCCAGCAGGATCTGGCCCTGGTCCGGCGCATACACGCCGGTCAGCACCTTGATCAACGTCGATTTGCCGGCGCCGTTCTGGCCCATCAGCGTATGCACCTCGCCCGGATACAGGTTCAACGCCACGCCGCTCAAGGCCTGCACACCGGGGAATGCCTTGCTGATGCCGCGCAGCTCCAGCACCGGAGCGGGCGCGGAAGTTTGGATAGTCATTGGATCAGTATTTACGGTTCGGGAATTCCTTGGCCGCGACTTCGGCCGGGAACACACCTTCTTGAGTGACAACGCGCTTAGGCACCGGCTTGTTGGCGACGACATCGCGCGCCAGCTGCATCAACTGTGGACCCAGCAGCGGGCTGCATTCCACGGTCACATTCAGCTTCCCGGCAATCATCGCCTCGAAGGCGCCTTTAACGCCGTCGATGGAAATCACGACGATGTCCTTGCCCGGCTTCAGGCCCGCTTCCTCGATGGCCTGGATCGCGCCGATCGCCATGTCGTCGTTATGCGCATACAGCACATTGATCTTCTTGCCCTCGGCCTTGAGGAAAGCCTCCATCACTTCCTTGCCCTTGGCCCGGGTGAAGTCACCGGTCTGCGAGCGGATCACCTTCAGCTTCGGATTGCCGGCGATGACTTCCTCGAAGCCCTTCTTGCGGTCCAGCGCCGGCGCCGAACCGACGGTGCCTTGCAGCTCAACGATATTGATAACGGTATCGGGCGTCTTCTTCGCGCGCTCCAGCAGCCAGCGGCCAGCGCGGCGGCCTTCCTCAACGAAATCCGAACCGATGAAGGTGGCATACAGCGAAGGATCGCTGACGTTGACGGCGCGGTCGGTCAGGATGACGGGGATCTTGGCGGCCTTGGCCTCGCGCAGCACGGTGTCCCAGCCCGATTCCACCACCGGCGAAAACGCGATCAGGTCCACGCGCTGGGCGATGAACGAGCGGATCGCCTTGACCTGGTTTTCCTGCTTCTGCTGGGCGTCGGCGAATTTGAGGGTGATGCCGTCCTTCTTGGCCGCGTCCTTGATCGACACGGTGTTCGCGGTGCGCCACTCGCTCTCGGCGCCAACCTGCGAGAACCCGATCACCAGCGGCTTGGCCGCGAAGACCGGGGTATTGAAGGTAAAGGCGGCGAGGAATGCGGCGGCCAGCACGGTTCTGCGATTGCACGTCATAGCGAAGTCTCCAGATGGATTTTTATGTATTTTCTGGATCACATACTATGAGAAACGAGAATATCTATCCAATGACATTTTCTGGCAGTTTGATACCAATTTTGATATCAGCGTAGCAGCCGCAAACCATACAAACCGCCGGCCATCGAGCCCTTGCGGGCGACGAACTTGACCACCACTTTGCCGCCAACCGCCATGGCGGGCGGGATGGCGTAGTCCCTGGTGTAGATCTCCTGCGGCGCGGTGGCGTCCAGGACCACCTCCGCCAGCAGTTGGCCGTTGACGAGGATATCGAAGCGGCGGCCGGCGTCCAGCGTCGAATAAGTCAGCCGGAGTGTCTTCGCTTCGCCCTTCCTGTCGGTCAGCTCGTAGCTGAACCAGCCGCTCGCGTGCCGCCAGTGCAGGCCTTTGTTGATGCCGGCGTCGGCACCCTCGCCTTTGAAGAAATGATCGGATTCCGGCTGCTGTTCGCCCGGCGCCACCTGGTCGATGGTCAGCGCGTCCAGCGCCAGGCGCGCCGCCTCGTCCTGCGCGACCTTGGACTGCATGGACGCCAGGTTGGCCGGCGTCGAATACGGCCAATAGACCACGTAGCGCGAGTCGTGCAGGCGGAAGAACGGAATGAAGGTCACGCTGCCGACATTCTTGCCCTGCACCAGACCAGGCGCCGTGAACGTCAGCGGCTTGCCCGGCACCGGCTTGAAGCGGTCCATGAAGGCCTTGGTGTCGCTGACCAGCATGGGCGCGGATTCGAGCGGACAGACCTGGCCCTGCGCCACATGGCCCATGCGCGAGTCGTCGGCGAGGAAGTTCAGCTTCTCGCCGGCGAAGGGGTTGGTCTTCGCCGCCAGCACGATGGGGCCGTGCAGCACGGCGTAGTAGTTGGACTTGTCCGGCATCTGCTCCAGATGGGTTTTCATCGGCAGCAGGATCTCGACCTTGTCGCCATCCCGCCATACACGGCGCAGGCTGACGTAACGGTCCGTCCCCGCGTCGGCCGCCACCGGCTTGCCATTGACCGTGATGCGCAAAGCCCCACGCGCCACCCACTCGGGATAACGGATCTTCATCGTGAACGCCTTGCTGCCCTTGACCATGATGGTGCTACGGTCTTCGTCCGGGAAGCGATTGGCCTGCGTGATGGTCACGCCCTGATCGCGCCAGTTCAGCGTCGAGGGGATGAAGAGGTTCACGTACAGCTGGTCGCCGCGATGCGCGTAGATGAATTCTCCGTACTTGGCGTGACTCTCGATGCCGGAGCCTACGCAGCACCACATGGCCTTGTCCACCTGCGAGTAGACGCGATAGTGATTGGGCCGCATCGGCGTGAAGTAGACGAAGCCGCCGCTGTCCGGCCGCTGCGAGGACAGGATATGGTTGTACAGCGCGCGTTCGTAGTAGTCGCTGTAGCTGCCTTTGGCGTCGCCGAGGAACAGCAGCTCAGTGAGCTTGAGCATATTGTAGGTGTTACAGGTCTCCGGGCCTTCGACTTCATCGACCATCGAAGAGTAGTCCTTATCGTCGTGGAAGTGCTCTTTGACGCTGTTGCCGCCGATGGCGACGGTGCGGTGATCGTGCACGGTCTGCCAGAAGAATTGCGCGGCCTGCTGCCAGTCGCGGCGGCCGGTGATGTCGCCGATGCGCTTGAAGCCTATCACCTTGGGAATCTGTGTATTCGCGTGCAGGCCGGTGAGCTGGTCCTTGCCCTCTTCCAGCGGCCGCAGGATGGCCTGATGGGAGAAGCGGATCGCCAGGTCCATGTATTTTTTCTGCCCCGTCATCTGCGCGACGTCGGCCAGCACTTCATTCATGCCGCCGTGCTCACTACGCAGCATGGACTGCATCTGCTCTTCGCTCAGGTGTGAGGTCAGTTCCAGCGCCCAGTCGGACATAGCGACCAACATCGCGCGGGCGTCTGCATTGCCGGCGTAGGTGTAGGCGTCGCGCAGGCCCGCATACACCTTGTGCAGGTTGTACCACGGGACCCACTTGCCGTTGACGGAGAAATTGTCGGCATGGAGTTCGCCCTTGGCGATGGCTTGCCATGCGGCGCTGCCGTCCGGGATGCCGCCGATGTAGCCATTGCCGTTGCGTTCCTGGCAGCGCTTGAGCTCCGCCACGAAATAGTTCAGGCGGCGGAGAACTTCGTCGTCGCCGGTGGACGCGTACATCAGCGCCAGCGCGGAAAGATAGTGGCCGCCGAGGTGGCCGTCCAGGCCGGACGATTCCCAGTTGCCGTAGCTGGGCTGCTTCAGCGGCAGGCCGGCTTCGCGCAGGAATGGCGCCAGCAGGCGGTCTGGCTCCATCTCAAGCAGGTAATGCAGGTCCGTCCGCTGGGCTTCCAGGAAGGGACTGTCGCCAAGACGCACGTCGGCCAGCGGGAACAGCTGTAACGGAGCCGCCGCAGCCGATGCACACAGCATCGCGGCGGTGATCAACACCGCCTTCAGTACTCTCTTCATGGCGATGGAAGCTGGTTGCTGCGGTACCGGTTCAGGTCCGCCTGGTCCACCACCGGCCAGCCGCTGGCATCCCACTTCATCTCCATGATCTTCAGCTTTTGCAGGTAGTTATCCGCCGTCTCGTAGGCGTGCAGCACCAGGTAGTCCTTGCCGTCGATGGTATAGGCGCTGTTGTGGCCCAGGCCTTTCCAGTCCTTGTCGCCGGCGATAACGGTGGAGCCGCCGCCCTTCTGCATGTCTACGCCATTCTTGTCCACATAAGGACCAGTAACCTCCCTGGACCGGCCGACAACGACGTGGTAAGTGCTATCGCCCTTGCGGCAGCAAAGCCCGAACGACGCGAACAGATAGTAGTAATCGCCCTTCTTGTAGACAAACGGCGCCTCGATTTCATCCGGCCCCGCCGACTTCTCCGCCACCGACGGCCCGCGCGAACGGCTGGCGATCGCATGCCATTCCTGCGGCTCCGCGAGTCCAGTCCAATCCGCATTCAACTTGACCAGTTTCAGGCCACTCCAGAAGGAACCGAACGCCATCCACGCACCGCCCTTGCCATCTTCAACGATGTTCGGGTCGATAGCGTTCCAGTCGTCGCGCAGCGGCACGGATTGCAGCACCATGCCCTTGTCTTCCCAGCGATAGTCCGGCGAGCGGGGATTGAGCGTCTTGTTGACCGTGACGCCGATACCCGAAGTGTTCTTGCCGAAGCCCGAAACGGAATAGTACAAATAGTATTGTCCGTTATGGAAGTGCACATCCGGCGCCCAGATATGGCCGTCGAAGGTCGGTGCGGCGCGCTTGGCCCACACCGGCTGGTCCTTGAAGATGCGGCCTTCCGGCGTCCAGTCCTTCATGTTCCTGGAGCTGTAGAAGGTGATACCCGGCCCGGTACTGAACACGTACCAGGTATCGCCCTCCTTCGCCATCACCGGATCATGGACGCTGACTTCCTTGGCTGTACAAGCCGACAGCGCCAACAGGCCCAATACAAATATCGCTGACTTCATCCTAACTCCCTGTGCGCGCGCCCCAGATCGACACGCCATCCACCGACTGCGCGGTCCACGTCACCACGAAGGCGCTGGCATTGGTATTCCATTGGCGCGACAGCACGCCGTTGAAGGTACCGGTGGCGCCCAGCGAAATCGTGATCTTGTTGGCGCCATTATGCTTCCAAGTGCCGGTGGCGGCGCCGGAAACCGTGCCGTCGGCCGCCAGCTTGATATTCTGCGAGGCCTTGATCGCCGCCGTGATGTCCTTGCCGTGATTGATCATCTTGTACTTGCCGGCGGCATCGGCAGCGGTCACCTCGGCCGACAGCGCCGTCGAGTTCTTGCTGAGCGGCGCATAGCGGAACGGCGACACGACGATCCAGCCATCTTCGTTGATGAACATCTCGTGCACGCGGATCTGATGGAACTCACCGGTGCCGGGGAAACGCGTGTGAAACACCAGGAAGTACTGGCCGGTCGCCGCTTCATAATATGCGGAGTTGTGGCCTGCCGATACGTAGCCCAGCGGCGTGCCGGTCTCGCCGTCAGCCAGCGCGAACTGGTGGTTGCCCATGATCTTCTGGCCGAACGGTGCGATGCTGGCGTCGTCGAACAAGGGCAGCGCGGGATTGGACTTGACGTTGGCCATGTCGTTGCCCTTGGCGTCCAGGTAAGGGCCGTCCGGGTTCAGCGAGCGCGCCACGCGCATGTTGTAGGCGCCGTTGGCATCCAATCCACCGAAGGACGTGAACAGGTAGTAGTACTTCGACTGCGGGCTGTACATCACGTACGCGCCCTCAATGCGACTGTGGTTCCCGCCCATCAGGTGCTTGCCATAGCCTTGGCCCGGCTTTTGCAAACCAGTGGCAGGATCCATCGCCAGGATGAAGATGCCGCCGGAGTAAGAGCCGTAGATCATCCACAGCTTGCCGTCCTTGTCGAAGAAGGTGTTCGGGTCGACCACGTTGGGCATTGTCAGTGCATCGTAGACCTTGACACCATCCTCGCTGATCTGGCCCCACATGCCGGATTTGAGCATGATCTGCTTGTTGATGTATGGGCCTTCGATCTTGTCCGCCACGGCCACGCCCAGCGCCGAACGGGGCGAGTCGCCCTTGCAGGCGTTGTAGTAGAAGTAGAACTTGCCGTCGCCGAGTTTGACCACATCCGGCGCCCACAGGTCCGTCACCTGCGCCCAGGTGAAGGTGTCCGCCAGCGCGGTGACGACGTTGTTGAACAACGGATTGGCAGCGTTGACGCCGTCCGCGATCTTGGTCCAGTTCATCAGGTCCGTCGATTTGGCGGCGGCCAGATGCGAACCGAATACGTAGTACGTACCATCCACCTTGATCACCGCCGGGTCGTGTACCGATGCATCGCCAAACGTGATGGTGGTCGGCGACGGCGACGGCGTTGGAGTCGGAGTCGGAGTTGGCGTTGGTGTAGGCGTTGGTGCGGGCGTCGGCACCGGTGCGACCGGACTGCCACTCCCCCCTCCACCGCCGCAACCGGCCAGCAGCAATGCTACGCCGCCGGCGATGGCCTTGCGGCGCGAGACCGAGATGTCGTGTTCACTCATGTTCTCACTCCACCGCGACAACGACAACCGCCTTGGCCGGAATCTTCACCGTCAGCTTGCCATCGACTGCGGTAGCGCTGTACGGCGCCGGCTTGATCGTCTGTGGCGCCTGGAAGGTGTTATGCGCATCCATCGCGGTGGCGGTCAGCACGCGCCCTTTGACCGACTTGATCGTCTGCCCCGGCACATTGATCGCCACATCCGCAGCCTGCCCCGGATTGGTATTGACCAGCGCCAGATACAGCTTGCCATCGGTGCCACGCGCAGCCGATGCGCTGATTTCAGGGACGCTGGCGCCATCCAGAGCATATTGCGGATTGTTCGACAACGTCAGCGGCAACGAGGTCGCGCCCTGGAATGGCACGTACATCTCGAAGGCGTGATAGGTCGGCGTCAGCACCATCTTGTCCTTGTCGGTGATGATCATCGATTGCAGCACGTTGACCATCTGCGCGATATTGGTCATGCGCACGCGGTCTGCATGGGCATGGAAGATGTTGAAGTTAAGCGCTGCAACAACCGCATCGCGCAGGGTGTTCTGCTGAAACAGGAAGCCGGCGTTGGTGCCCTTCTCCACGTCGTACCAGGTGCCCCACTCATCGACGAACAGGCCTAGTTTTTTCTCCGGGTCGTTCTTGTCCATCGCGGCGGAGTTCTTGCGGATGTGGTCTTCCATGCGCAGCGTATTGGTCAGCGTGGACATCCACTCCTTCTCAGGGAAGCCGGTGGCGGCGCCCTTCACTTCCCATTTTCCGGTCGGGATGGTGTAGTAGTGGAAGCTGATGCCGTCGGTCTGGCGCTTCAGCTGCTTGCTCAGTACTTCGGACCAGGTCAGGTCGTTGTCGTTGCCGCCGCTGGCGATCATCTTCGGACGGTATTGCTGCGGCGCGCGCAGGAAGGTCTCGACGTTCTTGTACAGGTCCGAGTAGTGCTCCGGCGTCATATTGCCGCCGCAGCCCCATGCCTCGTTACCGATCGCGAAATAGGCGACCTTGAACGGTTTCTCATGGCCGTTCTTGCGACGCAGATTGGCCAGCGTGGATTGGCTGTCGGAGGTCATGTACTCGACCCACTCCGACATCTCCTGCGCGCTGCCGGTACCGAGATTGCCGTTGACATAGGCATCGGCGCCCAGCAGGTCGACCAGGTCGAAGAACTCGTGCGTGCCGACGGCGTTGGATTCCGCCACGCCGCCCCAGTTGGTATTGACCTTGACCGGGCGCTTCTCGCGCGGGCCCAGGCCATCCTTCCAGTGATATTCATCGGCGAAGCAGCCACCCGGCCAGCGCACCAGCGGCACGTGCATGGCTTTCAAGGCGCCGACAACGTCGTTGCGCCAGCCTTTGGTGTTCGGGATCTTCGATTTAGGACCGACCCACATGCCTTCGTAGATGCCGGTGCCCAGATGCTCGGCGAACTGGCCGTAGATGTCCTTGTTGATGACGGCGCCGGGTTTGCCGGCGTCGATGGTCAGGCCGATGGCATCGGCGGCGTATGCACCACCGGAAGCGAGCAGGCAAAGGGAAAGTACGCCTTGTTTGATGTAGTTCATTTTGATCTCCTGTTTATAGTTTTATGACAAAGCCGCCGTGCGGCTTGATCGTTACAGCTACTTTTTTGCCTGATGCGACGTTGCGCTGGCTGAAATCGCGTTCGGCGCTGCCGTCGCCAATGATGACGCCCTGCCTGGCGCCGACGAAGGACAGGTCCAGCGTCAACGCCTTGTCCGCATTGGTGGCGTTGATGCCGGCGATGTACCAGGTATTGCCGGAGCGGCGCGCGATGACGGCGTATTGGCCTGGATAACCGTCGACAAGGCGGCTGTCATCCCAACTGCGCGGCAGCTCCTGCAAGAAGGATTTGACGTAGGCCGGCACGGTGGCCATGCCTTCCGGGATCTCGGCGAAGTGCTGGATGCCGGAGATATAGAGCACCGACGTGGCCAGCTCGAAGCCATTGCTGGAACTGCGCTTGATCTTGGGAATATCGCCGAACACCATCGGCGTGAAGTCCATCGGATCGAACAGGTTGCGGGCGAACGGCAGCATGGCCGCGTGGGTCGGCATCTTGTCCTCGTCGGCCTGCTCGAAAGTCGTGAACTCCATGCCGCGTACGGCCTCCATCGTCATCAGGTTCGGCCAAGTCCGGGTCCAGCCGCGCGGCAGCGTGGCGCCGTGGAAGTTGACCAGCAGGCCGGCATCGGCAGCGTCGCGCAGGATGGCGACGTAGTAGGCGATCATCGATTGCGCGTCGCCGTTGAAGAAGTCGATCTTCACGCCTTTGACGCCCATGTCGTGCAGGCGCTTGAACTCGGCCACGCGCTGTTCATGGGTCAGCAGCTGGCTTTTAGGTGAGTATTCGGTGGAGTTCCATGGACCGGACGAGTTGTACCACAGCAGAATGCCGACCTGTTTCGTCGCAGCGTAGTCGACCAGTTCCTTGATCTTGTCGTAGCCGATCTTGCGATCCCAGTCGGCATCGATCAGGGTGTAATCCCAATGCATGTCGGCGGCGTAGTCGATGAACTTCTTCTGCACATCGTAGACCGTGGCGTCGTCCTTCATCAAGGCCCAGCTCCACGAAGCGTGGCCTGGCTTGACCAGCTGCTTGTCGAAGGCGATGGCCGGCGCGGCCAGGTCGGTGCCCAGCGTGGAGTTGGTCACGGTCTTCAGGGAACCCAGCGCCAGCAGGCGCCAGGGCGATGTCAGTGTGCCATCGACTTCCGCCAGCAGGCCACCGCCCGGATAGATTTCGGCGGCCATCGGATTGCCGATGCTGTATTTTCCGCCTGCGGATTCCGGAGCCAGGCGCGATGCCTGGAAGCTGCCGTCCATGCCGGCCTCGGAGATCGCCACCCAGTTATCGCCGCTCTTGAACAGCGCCGGGAACACCCAGCCTGCCGGCGACGGCGATGCGGTGCCGACCGGGATGTCCATCTGATAGTGCTCTTCGTAGGATGGATTGGTTCTGCCCCACCCGGTTTGTGCCACGGCGATCGGTTGCAGCCAGGCCTTGGCCGCAGGCGGCAAGGCGAAGGTGGTGCGCTCCTGGATCAGCTTTTTGTGCCGCAGCGTAGGCTCGGCGACAATGTAGCGGAAGGCCACGCCATCGTTCGACACGCGAAACACGATGTCCATCGCCTGCTGCTGCGCGTTGTGCACGGTGTAGGTCTGCTCGTTGGCGCGATAGCTGATGCTGCTCTTTTTACCGACAGCCATCTGGTACTGGTCGCTGACGGCGCGGGCCTTGGAGGTGGCCGTCAATGTCAAGGCGGTCGCCAAGTCTGCGCCCTGCAATTGCAGGCCTAGCTGGGAAGCCAGCAGCACCGGCTTGCCATCGCGAGAAATCGAATACGCCAAGCCACCACTAGCAGTCGGTTGCAGCTTGACGCTGATGTGATGATCGGGACTGGTCAGTACTGGCGGCGCAGCGGCCGCCGTCATTGCACTGGCGGTGAGCGCCAGCGCGGAGAAACATGTCTTTGCCATGTTCTTGCCTTTTTTATGGTTATGTATCCCCACCGCCTCATAGGACGGTTGTCTCCGGGGCCAAAATCCGGGGTCAGGTCCCCCATTTGTTCATGAGCTCGTACGTAGGCACGAGCTCATGAATAAATGGGGGACCTGACCCCGGGTTATACCCAGCCTGCGTCGACGATGAACTCCTGGGCGGTGCACATCGCGCCGTCTTCGGCGGCGAGGAACAGCACCATCGATGCCACGTGCTGCGGCAGCAGCTTGGTCGGCATGCACTGGTTGCGTTTGATGTCCTGCTCGCCTGCGTCGTCCAGCCACAGGTCGATCTGGCGCTGCGTCATCACCCAACCCGGCGTGACGGTGTTGACGCGAATACCATGCGCGCCGAACTCGCGCGCCAGCCCGCGCGTCAGGCCGTGCACCGCCGCTTTGGAGGTGGCATACACCGCATAGCCCGCGTTCTTGACGTGCCACGAAATCGAGCCGACGTTGATGATCGAGCCGGAGCCCTTCTTCTTCATGCCTTCCAAAACCGCCTGGCAGGTGAAGAACATCGGGCGCTGGTTGATGGCGATGCGCTCGTTCCAGTAATCCACCGTCACCTCGGCCGTTTCATGACGCTGGTCGTTGGCGGCGTTGTTGACGAGGATGTCGAAATCGCCGACGTTGGCCGCCATCTCGGACATGGTGGCTTGCAGCGCCGGGATATCGGTGATGTCGCACTGACGGAACAAGGGTTCAGGATAGCCAGCCTCCTTCACCCTGCGTATCAAGGCAAGGCTGGCGTCGCGCGCGATGTCGACGAACGCCACCTGCGCGCCCTGCTCGGCGAAGGAAATCACCATCGCCTCGCCGATCCCTGTGCCACCACCCGTAATGAATACACGCTTGTCGCGCAAGCTGCCAAATTTGGCCAATTGGGTCATACAGTCTCCGTTATCTTTTTTCAGCCGCGCGTCAGTTCGCCCTCGCGGCGGCGCCAGGTTGCGGCGCCGTTGTCGCGCAATACCTCAGGCAGCAAGGCTTGCGACAGGTTCTGGTACGACACCGGACGCAGGAAACGCACGATGGCGCCCGTACCTACGGACGTGCTGCGGCCATCGGAGGTCGACGGGAACGGACCACCGTGCACCATCGCACTGCACACTTCCACGCCGGTCGGGAATCCATTGGCCAGGATGCGGCCAGCTTTGCGCTCCAGTACCGGCAGCAGTGCATGCGCCAGATCCAGATCGCCATCGTCCAGTTGCAGGGTGGCGGTCAGTTGGCCTTCCAGGCTTTCGGCGATTTGATGCAGCTCGGCGATGTCCTTGCAGGCGACCAGCAACGAAGCCGGGCCAAATACCTCTTCCGACAACGCATGCTGCGACAGGAAGGCCGCGCCACTGGCGACGAACAGCGCCGGGGCGCCCTTGCCTTCCGATTGCGGCGCCAGCGCCAGCGTCTTCACGTCTGCATGCTCCGCCAGTTGCGTGATCCCGCGCTGGAAGCTACCGGCGATACCCGGCGACAGCATCGCGCATGCGGCGCCACCGGCCAGCGCTTGCGCGGCGGCGTTGGCAAAGCGGTCCAGGTCAGGGCCGCCGACACCGATCACCAATCCCGGATTGGTGCACATCTGCCCCACGCCCAGCACCAGCGAGCCAGCGAAACCTGCGGCGATTTCCTCTGCGCGCGCAGCCAGTGCGCGCGGCATCAGGAACACCGGATTAATCGAACTCATTTCCGCATACACGGGGATCGGTACCGGACGCGCGGCTGCAACAGCCATCAACGCAACGCCACCGCTGCGCGAGCCGGTGAAACCGACCGCCTTGATCGCAGGATGACGCACAAGCTCCTGACCAATGCCGTTGCCGCTGCCGGTCAGCAGCGAGAATACGCCGGCAGGCAGGCCGCAAAGCTCCACCGCCTTGACCACGGCGCGGCCCACCAGCTCGGACGTTCCGGGATGCGCAGAGTGCGCCTTCAACACCACCGGGCAGCCGGCCGCCAGGGCCGACGCGGTGTCGCCACCAGCGACAGAAAAAGCCAACGGGAAGTTACTGGCCGCGAAGACCGCCACCGGACCGAGACCGATCATGCGCATCCGCAGGTCGGGACGCGGCGGCGCCCGTTCCGGCAGCGCCTTGTCGATGCGGACGTCGTTCCACGAGCCTTCGCGCAGCAGGTTGGCAAACAGTTTCAACTGGCCGACGGTGCGGCCACGCTCGCCTTCGATGCGAGGGCGCGGCAGGCCGCTTTCGGCCATCACGCGCTCCACCAGCACATCGCCCAGCGCCATGATCTGCTCCCCGATGGTTTCGAGGAAGACCGCGCGTTTCTCGTCGCTCAGCGCGCGGAAGGTGTCGAACGCGGCGTCGGCCAAACAGCAAGCCTGGTCGATCTGCGCGAAATCGACAGCATGGAACTCAGGCTCCATCGGCTGTTGCAGCGATGGGTTGAAGCCGCGGATCGCACCGCCCGTGCCTTTGACGCCAACGCCGCCTATCAGTGCTTCACCGGTAATGATCATAATGCTTTCACTTTCGCGACTTCGGTTTTGTACACGGTCAGCTTGTTGCGCAGGGCCGGGCCGAATTGCGGTGCTTCGATTTCAAAGGTCTCGCCGGGTTTGACGACGATGTTGTCGGCCACGCTCAGCGTCGCCGTGCCGAAAAAGTGAATGTGCACATCGCCCGGACGCTTGAACAGCGGGTACTTGAAGTGGTGGTGCTCCAGGTTGCCGATGGTGTGCGACATATTCTGCTCGCCGCTGAAGAAAGCCTTCTGCCAGCGGACTTTGCCTTCAACGTCGTAGATGCGCGAGGTGCCTTCGATATGCGCCGGCGCTTCGCCAACCAGCAGCGCCGGGCCCAGGCCGCAAGCGCGCAGCTTGGAGTGCGCGAGGTACAGGTAGTTCTGGCGCTCGGTCACGTGGTCCGAGAACTCGTTGCCGATGGCGTAGCCGACGCGGTAAGGCTGGCCGTCGTCACCGATCACGTACAGGCCCGCCACTTCAGGCTCTTCGCCGCCATCCAGCGCGAAGTCCGGCATGCTCAGGGCTTGGCCGCTGGCGGCGACGATGGAGCCGTCACCCTTGTAGAACCATTCCGGCTGCACGCCGGCTTCGCCCTCGGCAGGCTTGCCACCTTCAACACCCAGGCGGAACATCTTCATGGAATCGCTCAGGGATTCGACGTCGCCGCCGATTTTCTTGTGCATAGCGTCGCGGGTATCGGCGCTGCCCAGGTGGGTCAGGCCGGTGCCGGTGACATAGCAATGGGCGTCGTCGCTGTGGTCCAGCGGCGGCAGCAGGCGGCCCGCCGCGGCGACGGCGTCGAACGCCAGCAAGGAGGCGCCGGCGGACTTCACCGCCAGGTCGGCCAGGCCGATCGACTGGCGTATCGCGGCCTGCGCCAGCGCGTAGGTGGTGTCGTAGCCTTCGATGACGCGGATGGTGTTCTGTTCCAGCACGCCGATCTGGCGCGCGCCTTGTTCGTTCTTGAATTGTACGAGTAGCATAAAATCTCCTTTGCGCCCCCGTCATTCCCGCGCAGGCGGGAATCCATACTGAGCACGCCATCAGGCGTTCTATGGATTCCCGCTTTCGCGGGAATGACAGCGGTCGTAGTGTTGGTTAATGCGAGTGGCGCGGCACGGCCGATCCGCGGTTCCCGACCAGGAAGTCGAAATCGCAGCCTTCGTCGGCTTGCAGCACGTGGTCGATGTACAGCTTCTGGTAGCCGGTCTTGGGACCCGGCGCCGAGCCGGCGACGCGCACGGCCTGGCGTTCCGCCATCTCCGCATCCGATATCTCCAGGTTCAGCAAGCCGCCTGCGCAATCGAGCGTGATCCAGTCGCCATCCTTGACGATGCCCAGCGGGCCGCCGGCCATCGCTTCCGGCGCCACGTGCAGCACCACGGTGCCGTAGGCGGTGCCGCTCATGCGCGCATCCGAGATACGGACCATGTCCTTGACGCCGGCCGCCAGCAGTTTCGGCGGCAGGCCCATATTCCCTACTTCGGCCATGCCCGGATAACCTTTCGGGCCGCAGTTCTTCATCACCAGCACCGAGCTGGCATCGACTTCCAGCTCAGGGTCGACGATGCGGCTCTTGTAATGTTCAAAGTCCTCGAACACCACGGCGCGGCCGCGATGCTGCATCAGTTCCGGCGTGGCGGCCGATGGTTTCAGCACGGCGCCGCGCGGCGCCAGGTTACCGCGCAGGATGCAGATGCCGCCATCCTTCAGCAGCGGCTTGTCCAGTGGGCGTATCACTTCGTCGTCGTAGATAGGCGCATCCTTGCAGTTGTCCCACAGCGACTTGCCGTTGACGGTCAGCGCGCTAGGATGCGGCACCAGGTCGCCCTCGCCCATGCGGCGGATCGCGCCCGGCAGGCCGCCGGCGTAGTAGAACTCTTCCATCAGGAAGCGGCCCGAAGGCAGCAGGTCGACGATGGTCGGCGTGCCACGGCCGACGCGGGTCCAGTCCTCCAGCTCCAGGTCGACGCCGATGCGGCCGGCGATGGCTTTCAGGTGGATCACGGCGTTGGTCGAACCACCGATGGCGGCGTTGACGCGGATCGCGTTCTCGAAGTTCTCGCGCTTGAGGATCTTCGACAACGTCAGGCCTTCCTTCACCATCTCGACGGCGCGAATGCCCGACATATGCGCCAGGATGTAGCGGCGCGAATCGACGGCGGGAATGGCGGCGTTGTGCGGCAGCGTGGTGCCCAGCGCCTCGGCCATGCAGGCCATCGTGGACGCGGTGCCCATGGTGTTGCAGGTGCCTGCGGAACGGGAGTGGCCCGATTCCGCCGACATGAATTCGTGCATGGTGATTTCGCCGGCCTTGACCTGCTCGTGCAGCTGCCATACGGCGGTGCCGGAGCCGATGTTCTTGCCGTTCAGCTTACCGTTCAGCATAGGGCCGCCGCTGACGACGATAGTTGGAATGTCGACCGATGCGGCGCCCATCAACAGCGCCGGCGTGGTCTTGTCGCAGCCGACCAGCAGTACCACGCCGTCCATCGGATTGCCGCGGATCGATTCTTCGACGTCCATGCTGGCCAGGTTACGGGTCAACATGGCGGTTGGACGCAGGTTCGATTCGCCGTTGGAGAACACCGGGAATTCAACCGGGAAGCCGCCCGCTTCGAGAATGCCGCGCTTGACGTGCTCCGCCAGTTTGCGGAAGTGGGCATTGCAAGGGGTCAGTTCCGACCACGTGTTGCAGATGCCGATGATAGGTTTGCCCTGGAATTCATGATCAGGAATGCCCTGATTCTTCATCCAGCTGCGATACATGAAACCGTTTTTGTCTTGGGTACCAAACCACTCGGCGGAGCGCAGCTTCACCTTTTTGTCGTTATCGGACATGCATATCTCCTCAGTATGTTCTTGTACGGGAGCGTGCTTGTCATGCCCCCGCATCGATAAGCCATACTAAGTTGTAGTGAGATATCTTTCCAATAAATTATTATTCGACTTTGATACCCGAATCGGTATCAGTCCTCGACGGAGAAGCGGTAGCTCATGACGGTGGTGTACTCCTCGCCCGGACGCAGTATCGTCGATGGGAATTCAGGGCGGTTTGGCGAGTCCGGATAGTGCTGCGGTTCGAGGCAAAAGCCGCTGCGATGGCCGTAGATACGCCCTTTTCCGCCCATGCCGTCATGCAGGAAGTTCCCGCTGTAGAACTGAATGCCCGGCTCCTGGGTCAGCACTTCCAGCACGCGGCCGGAGGACGGATCGCGCACGCGGGCGGCCAGTTCCAGCGCGCCTGGCGCCGATTTATTCAGCACGAAGTTGTGGTCGTAGCCGGCGCCGTGGCGCAGCTGTTCGTCGTCTTCGTTGATGCGCGCGCCGATCGTGTGTGGCGTGCGGAAGTCGAACGGCGTGCCTGCCACCGCAGGCAGTTCGCCGGTGGGTATCAGGCCGCTGTCGACCGGCGTGTAGGCGTCGGCGGCGATGGTCAGCTCGTGGGACAGGATGTCGCCCTTGCCGGCCAGGTTGAAATAAGCGTGGTTGGTCAGGTTGACCGGCGTCGCTTTATCGCTGATTGCGTGGAAAGCGATACGCAATTCGTTATTGTTACGCAGTTCGTAGATCGCCGTCACTTCCAGGTTGCCCGGGTAGCCTTGTTCGCCGTCCGGGCTCAGGTAGCTCAGGATCAGGCCCGCCGATTTGGGGGTGGCGAAGGTTTCGGCTTCCCACATGCGGCGGTGGAAGCCGTCCAGGCCTCCGTGTAAATGGTTTACACCGTTGTTCACATCCAGCTGATAGCTTTCGCCGTCCAGCGTGAAGCGGCCGTTGGCGATGCGGTTGCCGTAACGGCCGATCAGCGCGCCGAGGTAGTGCGATTCGCCCAGGTAGGCGGCGGCATCGTCGAAGCCGAGGCAGACGTCGGCCAGCTGGCCGTCGCGGTCCGGGGTGTGGATTTCGGTGATCACGCCGCCAAGGTCGCTGATCTTGACGATCATGCCGTTGGCGTTGGTCAGGGTGTACAGGGTGGCTTCTGGGCCGAAGGCGGTCGTGGTGATGGTTGGCTGCATGTGTGCTTTCTACGGCAACGGCGGCCGACGGAATTGGTTCCGGGGCCGCCGCAAATGTTCTATGGATTCCCGCCTGCGCGGGAATGACGTGCTTTTAAGCCATCGAGGGTTTTCCGAATACCGGCATGCCCTGCTCGTCCCACTTCAGCGGTTTGACGTAGGTGTGCCGGTCCGGGTTCCACAGCGGATCGCCGATAATCTCGGTATAGGTGCGTGCATGATAAACCAACATGACGGTCTCGCCATCATCGCCGATGGTGAAGCTGTTATGTCCCGGTCCGTACACGCCATGCTCGTAGCAGGTTTGCAGCACCGGCTGCGGCAGCTTGGTCCACGACGCCGGGTCCAGCAGGTCGGCCTGTTCGTCCGCCCACAACAGGCCCATGGCGTAGTTCTCATCGGTGGCGCTGGCCGAGTAGCTGATGAAGATCTTGTCGTTCTTCTTCAGCACCGACGGACCTTCGTTGACCCAGAAGCCGCGGATCTCCCAGTCGAATTCCGGCTTGCTCAGCATGACCGGCGGGCCGCCCAGCTGCCACGGCGTCTCCATCGGCGCGATGTACAGGTTGGAATTACCCTCGATGGCGACGTCCTTCTGCGCCCACAGGTAGTACAGCTGGCCCTTGTGGCTGAAGGTGGTGGCGTCCAGGCAGAAGGTGTCGATGCCGGTGTCGACCTGGCCCATGAACTCCCACTTGCCTTCCAACGGATTCGGATTGGCGTTGCGGATCGCGTACATGCGGTGCTGGAACAGCTTGTGTTTGATCTCGCGGCTCGGCGCGGCGGCGAAGTAGACATACCACGCACCGTCGTTGAAGTGCAGCTCCGGCGCCCAAACCAGTTCGCTATACGGACCGGTGTCCGGCTTGTACCAGACATCGACCTTGTCCGCATCCGCCAGGCCGGCGATGGTCTTCGCGCGGCGCAGCTCGATGCGGTCGTACTGCGGCACCGAGGCGGTGAAGTAGTAATAGCCGTCGCTGTGACGAATGATAAAAGGATCGGCGCGCTGCTCGATCAGCGGAGTGAGTACATCTTCCATTGCTTCGATTTCCAAAAAATTAGACTGCCACATAGGTTTGAACATTCATCTGATGTTTGACCTGCATGTAATACTCGTCGGTGACGCGGTACTTGAACATCAACAGCCCCATCACCGTATGGAAGAAGCCCGGGATCAGCGTCAACATCAGCACGATGCCGTGCAGCGCGAACGCGGTCTGTTCATGATTCGGCTGGTATTCGAAGTACGTCAGCAGCACGCCGACCAGCGCGCCGGCAATGCCCATGCCGGCCTTCTGGCACACGGAAATGCCGCCGAAGGCGAAGCCGGATACGCGCTTGCCGGTCTTGACCTGGCCGTAGTCGATGGTCTCGGCGATGGCCGACCAGAACACCGGCGCATGCAGGTCCACCACGAACGACAGCAGGAAGTACAGCACAAAGGCCAGCACCATGTCGCCCGGTTTGACCAGGAAGTACATGGCGGCGCTGATCGCGCCGACGCCGATCTGCGTCCAGCGGAACAGCTTGACCTTGCAATAGAACTTGGTGATCCAGGTCGAGGCGATCATCGACAGGATGGCCGCCACCACGCCGGTCGACAGGAAGGCCGACACGGTGGCGGCATCGCCGCCCAGGTAGTACTTGACGTAGTAGATCGAAGCCGAAGCGCGCACCACATAACCGACCGTGCCGGTGACGCAGACGCCGCACAGGATCAGCCACTGGTCGTTCTTCAGCAGCACCTTCAGCTGTTCAAGCAGCGATTGTTTCTGCACCACGTGGCGCACACGCTCGGTGGTGGTAAAGAAGCAGAACAGGAACAGCGCGATGCCGATCACCGCCATCACCGCCATCGCGGCCTGGTAGCCGGTGGCCGCGCTGCCGCCGCCCCAGCGTTCCGACAGGATGGGCACCACCACCGTCACCATGAAGGCGCCGATCTTGGCGAAGAACAGGCGATAGCCGTTGGCCGACAGCCGCTGCTGCGGATCGTTGGTCAGGCTGCTCGGCAGCGAGATGTAGGGTATGCCGACGCCGGAAGTCATCACCGTCATGATGATGTAGGTGGAATAAGCCCAGATCAGCTTTGCGCTGTAGGCCCAATCCGGCGTGGTGAAGACGAAGAATACGCTGACGCCATACGGTATCGCCAGGAACAGCAGGTACGGGCGATAGCGGCCCATGCGGGCGCTGTCGAAACGGTCGGTGATCTGCCCCATCACCAGGTCGGACAAGGCGCCGATGAACTTGACGGCGACGAACAACAGCGCCAGGTCGGAGGTTTTCAGGCCGTAGATATCGGTGTAGAAGAACGTGATGATCAACATCATCGACGAGATCACCACGTTCAGCGCCATGTCGCCGGCGCCAAAGCCCACTTTTTCCAGCAACGATAATTTTTGATTCGACATCGGATACTCCACCAGGTCGTCATTCCCGCGAGCGGGAATGACGTGAACACAATAAGACGGAAACGCTCTTGACCGTCGGGGCTTACATCTTCCAGCGCAAGCCAACCGAGACCGAACGTCCGACCTGGAGTGTACCGAAATTGGTCAGCTGCGCGTTACCCGCATTGCCAAAGTGGTAGTACTGCTGCTGCATTTCGTTGGTCAAGTTGACACCACTGATATCGACCGACATATTGTCGTTGATTTTGTAGGATATTTGCATGTCAACGCTCTTTTCCGGCTGACGCCAGATACCAATCGGATTTGCGAACAAGGCGGCTTCGTTCCTGGCCAGGAAGCCGGAGCGCCAGACATAGGACAAGCGCGTGCTGATCGGACCCTTTTCGTAAGCCAGGGTGGCGTTGTAGGAGCTGTTGGACACGCCGAAGAACGGTGTCTCGAGCTGAGAGACGATGACGCCGGCATCATTGGCGTCAGGCACGTTCTGCGACGAGGTCAGTCGCGTATAGCTGCCCTGGAATCCCAGGCCGTCCAGCAGGCTCGGCAGCCCCTTCGGGAAGTAGATCAAGCCGAGCTCGGCGCCTTTGATCGTGCCGTTGGAGGCGTTGACCGGCGAGTTGATGACGTAGTCATAGCCGTTCGTATGGTCGCCGCCCGAGGTCGAGTTGCGGAACGGGTCGTTCGCCGGATCGACGTGCACCTTGTGACGCAGGCTCACGACCAAACCGTCGATCTTGCGCTTGAACGCCGTGCCGTAGAGTGCGCTGTCCTTCTGGAAATACCACTCGGCCGTCAGATCCAGGTTCTTGGAGTGCGTCGGTTTCAGGTCCGGATTGCCGCCGCTGCCCGAGCCATAACCCACCTTCGAAACGTCGTCACCGAGTTGCAGGACAGGATTCAGGTCACCGAAGTTCGGGCGGCGCAGGGTTTCACCGTAGTTAAAGCGCAGCACTACATCCTTGGACGGGTCGTAAATCAGCGTCATGCTGGGCAAGACCTTGCTGGTCGACTTGCTGGCACCGGACGGCGTGACCGCCTTGGTGGTGGCATCGACCTTATAGAAGGTCATGTCGGTATCGACCTTGACATAGCGCGCGCCGAAATTGCCGCGCAGGCGATGGCCGAACAGCTCGTTTTGGGTATTCCCCATCAGGAACAGGTTGCTCGTCTTTTCTTCGACCCCGAACGTCTTCTGCAGGCTCAGCTTGTCCGTTGTCAGGAAGTTCGGATCAGTCGAGTTAAACAGCTTACGCCAGTCGTCGATATGGTCGCGGATGTAGTAGGCATTGGGCTCCACCCAGGAGCGCGGTACGTCCGAAATGGCCGTGCCGAAGTTCGAGTTGGTGGAGGAATATTCCGAACCCAGCGAGGCGAGGTTGCGGTTCAAGGTGCCCGATTGGTTCCGGTTAGCCTCCGACGCCTTGCGGTCGTCGAAGCGCACACCGAATTGGATCGTCTCCAGCGCACCCCAGTTGGTATCGTAGACGCCCGACAGATTGGCCGTCGCGGCGCTGCCCTTGTTGCGGTTGGCGGTATCGAAGAACTGCGCAACATTCCACTTGGTCGGGTCGGTCAGGTCGGCATCATTGTTGAAATGGAAGGCCGTGTTGCCGCCGCCGGCATTGAAGTCGACGTTGATGGAAGGTGCAACGCGATCAATCCGGGTGGCTGTGAATTCCGAGTGAAAGGTACTGGTTTGGTACGACACGTCGCCTTCCAGCCTCAGGCGATCGCCAAGGTTCCACTTGCCGTTCAGGGCATAAACGTAGGAATCGGTTGCCGACGTGGTGTAGTCGCCGCTGTTGAAGCCATAGACGTTATTGACTTTACGGGTCTTGATAACGTTGGTTCCCGGGTAGGTCGTCATCGTCCCCGCAGGGTTGCTGCCGAGATCCCCCCACCAGTCAACAAAGCTGAACAGCAACTGGTTGAAGGACTTGTCACGATAGCCGTTGTACATCGATTCGAAGGTGTAGACCGAATCGCTGTTCGGCTTCCACTGCAAGGCCACATTGGCGGCGGAACGCTCGCGCTTGCCCTGAAGGTCGCTCTGGAAAACGGCGTCGCGCGCCAGGTAATAAGGATAGGCTTTGCCGTTGAAATCCAGCGTTGAACCCGCGGCCATCGGCAAGCCGGTATGGGTGCCGGGGGTCCAGATATTGTTGTCGAAGATGCGCTGCAAGGGCGTGTAACCTGGCGGAACTTCGGCGGCATTGGGGCTGGTAAATGGCACCATGGCGCCTGGCGTCACGCTTTCATTACGGTACTTCGTCTGGCTGCCCGACAGATTGACCAGGGCGCCGACTTCGCCGATGCCGGTTTCCCAGCGGTTGCTTAACATGCCGCTGAGCTGGGGGTTCGCCTTTTTCGCGGGATCGAGATAGGTTTCGCGCGCCGACAGCGACACTTTCGAGCCCTTGAAATCGAATGGCCGCAGCGACTTGACGTCAACCTGGCCGGCAATTCCGGTGTCCAACTGGCTGGCGTCGCGCGTCTTGTAGACATCGATCTGGCGAACCAGCGTCGAGGGAATATCCTGCAGCGCGACCTGGGTGCCGGACGCTGTAAAGATATTGCGGCCGTTCCAGGTGGTTTGGACATCGGGCAGACCACGAATGGACAAGGTGCCGACTTCGCCGCCGGCGCGGTCGGTGACTTGCACGCCCGTGATGCGTTGCAGCGCTTCGACGACATTGTTGTCAGGCAACTTGCCGATGTCTTCGGCAACGATCGATTCCACGACCTGGTCGCTGGTGCGCTTGATCGCCAGGCTCTTGATCAGCGATGCCTTGACGCCGGTGACGACCACGGTCGCGGCGTCACTCGGTTCCGTCTTGTCGGCGGCCGCTTGCGCCCACACCGAGGCGCTGCTGAGCAGGCCGGCTGCGGCCAGCACCGCGACGCCGGTTTTCAGGACAAGGCGATGCGTCGCCTGGGACTGGGAAGTCCCGGTTGATAGTTTGTTCATACGTCTCCTGTGTTATCTGTTTTATAGTTTTATGCAGCAACCTCGAAATCATCTTAGGGTCTGGCTAAAAAACAAACCAATCAATTTTTTCGGGTTTTCGATACCGAAAAAAGTATCGCCACAGGTGGAGAAAGTGAAAAAAAAGCCCGCACTTTGCGGGCTTATATGCATTTTCCGCATAGTTTTACTGGAACGCGACCTCCGTGAAACTGCGTAACTTGCGGCTGTGAAGCTTGTCCACGCCCAAGGCGCGCAGCAGTTCCAGCGCCCGGATGCCGATGCGTAAATGCTGGTCGACGCGCTCGCGGTAAAACTGGTTAGCCATGCCCGGTAACTTGATCTCACCATGCATGGGCTTGTCGCTCACGCACAACAAAGTGCCATACGGCACGCGGAAACGGAAGCCGTTGGCGGCAATGGTGGCACTTTCCATGTCCAGCGCGATCGCCCTGCTCTGGCTGAAACGGCGCTCCGGCGTGCGCTGCGGCAGCAGTTCCCAGTTGCGGTTGTCGGTGCTGGCGACGGTGCCGGTGCGCATCACGCGCTTCAGGTCGTGGCCGGTCAGCTGCGTAACTTCGGCCACGGCGGCCTCGATCGCCACCTGCACCTCGGCCAGCGGCGGGATCGGCACCCACAGCGGCAAGTCCTCGTCGAGCACGTGGTCTTCGCGCACATAGCCGTGCGCCAGCACGTAGTCGCCCAGCTGCTGAGTGTTGCGCAGGCCGGCGCAATGGCCCAGCATCAGCCAGGCATGCGGGCGCAGCACGGCGATGTGGTCGGTGATGGTCTTGGCGTTGGCCGGGCCGACGCCGATATTGACCATCGAAATGCCGGTGCCGTCGGCGCGGATCAGGTGGTAGCCCGGCATCTGCGGCAGGCGCGGCAGCGGCGCGCCGTGCGCGTCGTTGGCCTGCACCGCCTGGCCGACACGGCGCGTGACCATATTGCCCGGCTCGATGAAGGCGATGTAGTCGTCGCCCGGCGCGCCGGCGGCCTGCCCCATCAGCTCGTGGCCCAGCTTGACGAATTCGTCGATATAAAACTGGTAGTTGGTGAACAGCACAAACTTCTGGAAGTGCTCGCACGAGGTGCCGGTGTAGTGGCGCAGCCGTTGCAGCGAGTAGTCCACGCGCGGCGCCGTGAACAGCGACAGCGGCTGGGCCTCGCCCGGCGGCGGCTCGTGGGTGCCGTTGGCAATGCCGTCGTCCATCGCGGCAAGGTTGGGCAAGTCAAATACGTCGCGCATCAGCAGGCGCCGTTCCGCGCTCATATTGCCTTCGATGTGCTCGTGCTCGGCAAACGAAAAGTGGATCGGAATCGGCTGCGAACTGGTGCCCACCTCGATCCGCAGGTGATGGCTGCCGTGATTCTTCAGCAGCAGCTTGAACTGTTGCTGGTAGTAGCGGGCGAACAGGTCGGGCCGGGTCAGCGTGGTTTCGTAGGTGCCGGGGCCGGCCACGAAGCCGAACGCCAGCGTCGAATCGGCGCGGGCCACGGTGTCGGTATGGACCCGCACAAAGGGGTAGCAACCGCGCACGTGCTCGCCGACATCCTCGCCGGCGACAAAGCGTTTCATGGCATCGCGCAAGTGGGCGACGTTGGCCTCGTAGATGGCCAAAACCTGTTCATAAGCGGCAATCGGATCGTCAAATTGCATGGGGGCGATAAACGGACGGGTCGGTGACATGCGGCTCCTTCGTGACACAGGGGAAGATCCCATATTTCTTATTGTAAAGGCTGTAAGCGGAACTTGCATTCTTCCTCTATTGGAACCCAGAGGCGTACCGTACAATGACAACCGCCAACACAAAATAAAGTTTCAGCATGAACGACCCAGTAACGCCGCACATTCCACAATCGCATCCGGACATTCTTTACGGGAAACCGCAAAGCGAACTGCTGCGCGAGGAAATCCTGGCGGACCTGTTGGAAGCAAGCGCCGCCCGTACCCCCGACCAGACCGCGCTGATCTTCGGCGACCGCCGCCTCAGCTATCGCGAATTGAACGCGCAGGCCGACCTGGTCGCGGCGCGCCTGATCGATGCCGGCGTGCAGCCGGGCCAGATCGTCGGCCTGTGGCTGCCGCGCGGGATCGAGCTGCTGGTGCTGCAAGCGGGCATCGCCAAGGCCGGCGCGGCCTGGCTGCCGGTCGACGAGGACACCCCGGTCGACCGCCTGCAAGTGTGCCTGGACGACGCCGACGGCGCCGGGGTGCTGACCTGCGCCACGCTGGCGCCCCGCCTCGCGGACATTGGCCGTCCTGTTTGGACCGCCGAAGCGCTGCTGGCCGCCCCCGCCGGCGGCGCCACGCTGTCGCGCCGCGGCGCCGTCTCGCCCGACGTGCCGGCCTACGTCATCTACACCTCCGGCTCGACCGGCAAGCCGAAAGGCATCCTGATCACCCAGCGCAGCATCTGCCACTTCCTGCGCAGCGAGAACGCGGTGCTCGGCGTCACCGCCGCGGACAAGGTGTATCAAGGCTTCTCGGTGGCCTTCGACATGTCGTTCGAAGAGATCTGGATCGCCTACCTGGCCGGCGCCACGCTGTGGATAGGCCCGAAGGAAATCAGCGGCGACCCGGAAACGCTGCCGCGCATGCTGGACGAGAACCAGGTCACGGTGCTGCACGCCGTGCCCACCCTGCTGGCGCTGTTCAATCAGGAAGTGCCCAGCCTGCGCCTGATCAACCTGGGCGGCGAGATGTGCCCGGAATCGCTGGTGGAGCGCTGGTCGCGCGCCGGCCGGCAGATGTTCAACACCTACGGCCCGACCGAAGCCACGGTATCGGCCAGCCTGGCGCGCTTGCAGCCCGGCCATCCGGTCACCATCGGCACGCCGCTGCCCAACTACGGCCTGCTGGTGATCGACACCAACGCCATGCCGGCACTGCGCCTGCTGCCGCGCGGCGAGATCGGTGAGCTGTGCATCACCGGTCCTGGCCTGGCGGCCGGCTACCTGGGCCGCCCCGACCTGACGGAGGAAAAATTCCTGGCCAATCCGTGGTCCAGCGGCCAGCACGACGCCCGCCTGTACCGCACCGGCGACCTGGCCCGCATCGACGCCGACGGCGAAGTGCTATGCCTCGGCCGCGCCGACGACCAGGTGAAGATCCGTGGCTTCCGCGTGGAGCTGGGCGAGATCGAAGCCGTTCTGGCGCAGCAGGAAGGCGTGGGCACCGTCGCCGTTTTGCTGCGCAAGGACGACGGCATCGACCAACTGGTCGCCTACATCGTGCCGGAAGCCGGCGTGGAGTTGGACAGCAAGGCGCTGCGCGCCAGCCTGGCCGCCAAGCTGCCGCCATACATGGTCCCGGGCCGCTACGAAATGCAGGAAGCCATGCCGCGCCTGACCTCCGGCAAAATCGACCGCAAGGCATTGAAGGCGATGCCGCTGAGCGCACCGCCGGCCGGCGGCAATGAAGATTCCGACCTGCCCGAAACCCCGGCCGAAGCGGCGCTGTTCGCCGCGCTGGCAGCGCTGTTCCCCGGCCAGCCGATACTGCGCCAGGCCGACTTCTTCACCGACCTCGGTGGCCATTCCTTCTTCGCCGCGCGCCTGGCCTCGGCCCTGCGCGCCGATCCGCGCTACGCCCACATCACCGTGCGCGACATCTACCAGCAACGCCAGATCGGCAAGATCGCTCTGGTGCTGGCGGACGCGCCCACGGCCGCCGAAGTGGAAGCCGCCTGGACGCCGCCCTCCACGCTCAAGCGCTGGACCTGCGGCCTGGCGCAAGCGGCCGCGATGCCGGCGCTGGTGGCGCTGCGCATGGCGCAGTGGCTGGCGCCGTTCTTCACCTACCACTTCTTCACCGGCGATCCGGGCGACTCGGTGGTGCGCGCGATCGCCGCCTCGGTCGGCGTGTTCCTGCTGGCGACGATCGGCGAATTCGGCATCGCCATCGCCGGCAAATGGCTGATCGCCGGCCGCCTGAAGGCCGGCGACTATCCGCTGTGGGGCATCACCTACTACCGCTGGTGGCTGGCCGACCGGCTGGTGGAGGCGGCGCCGGCCTACCTGCTGAGCGGCTCCTCGCTCAGCGCCTGGTGGCTGCGCGCGCTGGGCGCCAAGGTGGGCAAGGACGTCATCATCGGCTCGATGACCTTGCGTTCTCCGGATTTGCTGAGCATCGGCGACAACGTCAGCATCGGCAACGCCGTCAACTTCGAGAACGCCCGCGTGCAGCGCGGCCGCCTGCTGCTGGGCCGGATCACGCTGGAAGACGACACCTGCGTCAGCTCCTTCGCCGTCCTGGAAGGCAATACCCATATCGAGGCGTTGGGCCACCTGGAAGGCCAGTCGGCGCTGAGCGACGGCATGCGCGTGCCGGCCGGCCGCGTCTGGGCCGGCTCGCCGGCGCGCGACACCGGCGCCTTCGACACCACCCGCCTGCCGCCGCGCCCCCAGGTCAGCGTCGCGCGCAGCATGGGCGAAGGCGTGTTCTTCATCTTCGGCATCCTGCTGATCGTCACGCTGTTCTTCATGCCGGTGTTCCCGAGCTTCGTGCTGATCGACTGGTTCGACGAACAGGGCTGGCTGCCGTGGATCCAGGGCGACGACCTGCGCATCCAGCTGCTGCGCTACTTCCTGCTGGCCTTCCCCGCCAGCACGGTGCTGATCGTGCTGACGGCGCTGCTGTCGGCCGGCATCCGCTGGAGCGTGCTGCCACGCCTGCACCCGGGCCGCTCGGCCATCCACAGCAAGACCTACTGCGCCAAATGGCTGGTGAGCCAGATCCAGGAATCGAGCCTGAACGTCCTGCACGGCATTTACGCCACGGTGTTCGCGCCCTACTGGTATCGCCTGCTGGGCGCCAAGGTCGGCAAGGACGCCGAGATCTCCACCGCGCTGGGCGTGGTGCCGGACATGCTGACCCTGGGCGACGAAACCTTCATCGCCGATGCCGTCATGCTGGGCGACGAGGAAATCGACGGCGGCTGGATGATCATGAAGCCGACCGTGATTTCAAACCGCAGCTTCGTCGGCAACGGCGCCTACATCCCGGACGGCACCATCCTGCCGGAAAGCGTTTTGATCGGCGTGCACTCGCGCGCGCCGGACAACGCGCAGATGAAGAGCGGCGACACCTGGCTGGGCTCCCCGCCGATCAACCTGCCCGCGCGCGAACAGACCAGCGGCTATCCTGAAAACCTGACCTTCCATCCGTCGCCGTTGCGCCGCCTGGGCCGCGGCCTGATCGAGGCATTCCGCATCGTCGCGCCGCATGCGCTGGTCATCGCGGTGGGCTACACGCTGGTGCTGGCGGTGATGCCGGCCGCCGGCGCCGGACGCTGGTCCGAAGTGACGTGGGACCTGACCCTGGCTGGCCTGGGCTACGGTATCGGCAATTACTTCTTCGTGGTGCTGTTGAAATGGCTGCTGATCGGCCGCTATCGCAAACAGTCGGAGCCGATGTGGACGCCGTTTGTGTGGCTGTCCGAAGGCGTGACCAATCTGTACGAAGGCATCGCCGTGCCGAACTTCATGCGCTACCTGCGCGGCACGCCGTGGCTGCCGCTGGCGTTCAACATGCTGGGTTCCAAAATCGGCAAGGGCGTCTACCTGGACACCACCGACATCACGGAATTCGACTGCGTCCACATCGGCGACCACAGCGAACTCAATGCGCTGACCTGCCCGCAGACCCATTTGTTCGAAGACCGCGTGATGAAGATCGACCACGTCACCATCGGCAAGGGCGTCTATATGGGACCGCGCAGCGCGGTGCTGTACAGCGCCGTGGTCGGCGACAACGCCCGTCTCGGCGCGCTGACGCTGGTGATGAAGGGCGAGCAGATTCCCGCCAATGGCTATTGGGCCGGCTGCCCCGCCGCGCCGGCAAGATGATGGAGCTGATCGTCCACCCATGGCCCGGTCCCGTGCCGGCGCCGCAAGACGGCCTGTTCGTGATAGCCGTTAGCACCAGCGTGGAGCGGCCACGCGCGCGCGAACAAATCCGCTTGGCGGCGCGCGCCGCGCTGGCCTCGGTGCTGGGCGTCGACGCCGACGACATCCTCATCGACAGCACGCCAGGCCAGGCGCCGCGCATCACGGTGGCCGGCGACCAGAGCACCATCGGCTGCTCATTCACCCACGAAGGCGGATTTTCGCTGGCCGCCATCAACCTGCATGGCGCGGTCGGCGTCGATTTGATGCGGGTGGAGGAAATCTTCGACTGGCAGGCGGTGGCGCGCGATTATCTCGGCCCGGAAGTCTGCGCCACGCTGGCCGTGACGCCCGCCGCCGAACACACTCTCGCCTTCGTGCTCGCCTGGACCAGGCACGAGGCCGTGCTCAAATACCATGGCATTCAACTGGCCGAATGGTCGGAGGAGATCGCGGCGCTGGCGATGCCCACGCGATCCGCCCTGCTCCCAAATAATCTGGTAGTCTCACTGGCTTGCCGATCTTTGGACCCGACCAAATGAACATCGCGATAACATGCCTGCTGATGGCGCTGGCCGGGACAGCCAGCGCCGCCGACTGTGGCGCCGACAAACTAGGCACCGCCCGCACCATCACGCTGAAACGCGAGGCCGCGCTATACGGCGCCTTGCAGCACGCGCCGCTGCCGCTGAAAAAGGGCGAAGTGGTACTGACTTTTGACGACGGCCCGGTGCCGGAAACCACGCCGCTGGTACTGAAGGCATTGGCGGACCAATGCGCGCAAGCCACCTTCTTCATGGTCGGCAGCCATCTGGAGAAATCGCCCGGACTGGCGCGGCGCGTGGTGGCGGAAGGCCATACGGCCGGAGTGCACAGCCAGACACACCCGCATCTGGCTTCGATGAGCGCGCCGGAGCAGCTGGCCGATCTCCATCAAGTGCAAGCGGCCTACCAAACCGTGTTCGGCAAGGCCACGCCGGCCTATCGTTTCCCCTATCTGGAGGAGACGCCCACCATGCTGGCGGCGCTCAAGGAAGCCGGCATCACCGTGATGTCGATAGACCTCGGCATCAACGACTGGCTGCCGGAAGACACCACCGACATCCTGGTGCAGCGCCTCATCAAAAGCCTGGACGCCACCGGCGGCGGCATCATCCTCATGCACGACGTGAACGTACCGACCGCGCAAGCGCTGCCGGTGCTGCTCAAACTACTCAAGCAGCGCGGCTACAGCGTGGTGCATCTGGAGTGGAATTAGGCGGCGGCGTCGAGGAAGAAGATGGCGGTCACTTTGGCCGGGGTCTTTTCGGTAGGCTTGTCGATCTGGACCTGGGCGCAATCTTCGGCCACCAGGCTGCGCCAATTGCCGACGCCGGCGGCGGAAAAGATCGTGTGCGCCTTGGAGCTCATGCTCATGTCGATCGCCAGGCGGGCGTTGCGCTCGCCGGTCTTGGCGTAGTTCACGCCGCGCAGTTCGATGCCGAAGACGGTCAGCCAAGGCTCCCAAAGGCCCGATTCCACACCCTTGACGATGCGGTTCAACATTTCTTCCAGCGTCAGGCCTTTTTTCACCACGGCGCGCAGCAGCGCCAGCGACGGCGCATGGCGCGCATCGGTACTCTGCTTGCCGGCGCCGCTCTCGGCTATCGCCTTGGTTTCCTTGGAAAACGCCGCATCGCGCTCGGTGTAGTCGCGCATGCGCGAGTAAAACTCGGCGTTCAGGAAGGGATTCGCTACCCGGCCCGTAGGCGCGGGCGCTGGTGTTTTTTTGTTCGTCATGGTCAGGCCTTAATGTGTAAGGCCGTAGTTTAACCGACTCGGAACGCTTCGACGACAATCCTGGTCGCCTCGGCCAGGATCTCGCTGCGCGCCTTGTCGTCCTTGCCGGGCTGGGTGAGGTAGATCACCAGCACGATCGGCGACTTGCCCGGCTGCCAAATGATGCCGATATCGTTGGTGCTGCCATAGTCGCCGGTGCCGGTTTTGTCGGCCACCAGGCTGCCGGACGGCACGCCGGCGCGGATGCGGGTGTCGCCTGTGGTATTCCCCAGCATCCAGTCCTTCAGCTGCTTACGCTGCGGCGCGCCCAGGCCGTCGCCCAGCAGCAGTTTGTGCAGCGATTCCGCCATAGAGGCCGGCGTGGTGGTGTCGCGTGGATCGCCGGGCAACGCGGAGTTGAGCTCCGTTTCGATGCGGTCCAGGCGGAACTCCATGTCGCCGATCGAGCGCGCGAAGGCCGTCACTGCGGCCGGTCCGCCTATCTGCTGCATCAGCAGGTTGGCTGCCGTGTTGTCGCTGGTCTGCAGGGTGGCCTCGCACAGCGCCGCCACCGTCATGCTTTTTCCTACATGTTTCTCGGTGACGGGCGAGTACGTCACCAGGTCTTTTTTCGTGTAGCGCACGCGCTTCTTCAGCAGCGCCGGCTCCCTGGCCAGCACGGCGGCGGACAGCATCATCTTGAACGTGCTGCAAAACGGGAAGCGCTCGTCGGCGCGATGCAGCAGCCGGCGGCCGTCGCCCGTATTCAGCGCGGCCACGCCCAGGCGGCCGCCCGATTCGCCCTCCAGCTTGGCCAGCAGCGCCGCCGCCGAATTCGGCGCGGAGGCCGGGGCGGAGTCCAGCAAATCGGCGGCATTAGCGAAGGGAGCGGCGGCAAGCGCCAGGATCAGGGCACGGCGGGTGGCGAAAACAGTCATGGTGCGCAGGTGTAAGTTAAACAATGTTTTGCATAGTACCAGCCGTTTCTTAAGCGCGTATTCAATTGAACGCCCCTCTATTCTGCGCCGGATGTAGACTCGTTGCATGGCCCCTCAAGTCCTCATCGTTGGCGCCGGTCCCACCGGCCTGGTGCTCGCTATTCGCCTGGCGAAGCATGGTGCCGCCGTGCGCATCATCGACAAGAACAGCGGCCCTGGCCAGGCTTCGCGCGCGATGGCGGTGCATGCGCGCACGCTGGAGTTCTACCGCCAGCTGGGCTTTGCCGATGTCGTCGTCAACCTCGGCATCAAGATCGAAGCCATCCACCTGCGCGAAGGCGGCGAAGAGGTCGCCGAGCTGCCGCTCAAGGATATCGGCGCCGGCCTCAGTCCCTACCCCTTTGTGCTGTCCTTCCCGCAGGACGACCACGAGCGCTTCCTGGTCGAGCAGCTCAAAGCCATGGGCGTGGAGGTCGAATGGAACACCGAGCTGGAATCGTTCACGCAGGACGAATGGGGCGTGCGCGCCGTATTGGAGCGCGACGGCGACCGCATCGCCTGCAGCAGCGCCTACCTGTGCGGTTGCGACGGCGCCCGCAGCCGCGTGCGCGAATCGCTGAAGTTCGATTTCAGCGGCGGTACCTACGAACACCTGTACTACGTGGCCGACGTCAAAACCTCCGGCCCGGAGAACCGCGACCTGGTCGGCCACATCGGCGCCAACACCTTCGCGCTGATGCTGCCGGTGCGCTCGCGCGGCATGCAGCGGCTGATCGGCATCATGCCGCCGCAGGCGGAAGCGGTGTCCGAGCCGGGCTTTGAAGACGTTCGCCCGGTGCTGGAGCCGTTGTTGGGCATACAGGTGGAACAGGTCAACTGGTTCTCGACCTACCGCGTGCATCACCGGGTGGCGTCGCAGTTCCGCTCCGGCCGCTGCTTCCTGGCTGGCGACGCGGCCCACATCCACAGCCCCGCAGGCGGCCAGGGCATGAACACCGGTATCGGCGACGCCGTCAACCTGTCGTGGAAACTGGCCCAGGTGCTGCAAGGCCGCGCCGATCCCGCCCTGCTCGACACCTACCAGGCCGAGCGCATCGTGTTCGCCCGCAAGCTGGTGGCCACCACCGACCGCGCGTTCCAGATGATCGTCTCGCAGGGCGCCGGCGGCCAGCTGCTGCGCGGATGGCTGGTGCCGCATGTGTTCCCGGTGTTGGCCGGCTTTGCGGCCGCGCGCCGCGCGCTGTTCAAAACCCTGTCGCAAGTGCATATCCACTATCCCGACAGCCATTTGAGCGGCGGCCGCGCCGGCGATGTGATCGGCGGCGACCGCCTGCCGTGGGTGCCGCAGCAGGATGGCGAGGACAACTTCAGCGCGCTGCAAACGCTGGACTGGCAGCTGCATGTCTACGGCCAGCCATCGGCCTTGCTGAGCGCAGCCGCGCGCGAAGTGTCGCTGCCGCTGCATGTCTATCCATGGAACGACGCCGCAGCGGAAGCCGGCCTGCTACGCGACGCCGCCTACCTGGTCCGCCCCGACATGCACGTGGCGCTGGCCCTGCCGCGCCAGGAACTCGACACCCTGCGCAACCTGGTAGAACGCTATCACCTGCGCTTCACCCCCGGCAAAATTGATTGACACGCTTCCCGGCATCAGGCTAAGGTCGTCCACGCACTAATTCTTAGTCCGACCACAAAGGAAGTCATGAACAATCAGCCTCAGAATTTCTCCCGCCGCGACCTCCTGCTGTCCGCCTTGTCCGCCACCGCCGTCAGCGCGCTGCCCGGCTTTGCGCTGGCGCAGGCAGCACCGGCCGACGCGCAGTTCTCCACGCTGCTGGAAAACTTCGCCGACGAGATTCTGCGGCTGGCGCCGACCAGCACCACCTCGCTGGGGCTGGACAAGGGCGCGCGCGCCGGCCTGAAGGCGCAACTGGAAGACCTGTCCCCGGCCGGCGACGCCGCCTGGGCCGCGCAGGTCAAGTCCATGCTGGGCCGCCTGTCCGCGCTGGACCGCAACGCCCTCGGCGCCGACGCGCAGATCCGCTACGACACCGTGCGCTATGCCGCCACCGAAGGTGTGGCCGGTTTGCGCTTTTCCTTCGGCGGCGCCGCCAGCGGCTTCTTTGGCGGCACCGCGCCCTTCCCCGTCACGCAGCAGGACGGCGCGCTGACCCGCATACCCGAGTTCCTCGATTCGCAGCACCAGATCGCCAACGCCGCCGACGCCGAGGCCTATCTCGAACGCGTGGCCGGCATGGCGCGCATGCTGGACCAGGAAACCGCCCGCATCATCGACCAGGCCGGGCAAGGCATCATGCCGCCGGACTTCATCGCCCGCACCGCCCTGGGCCAGTTGAAGGAATACCGCAAGACCGCCGTCGCCGCGCAAAAGCTGGTCACCTCGATCAGCGAGCGCACCGGGAAGCTGGGCATCGCCGGCGACTGGAACGCGCGCGCCACCAAGCTGGTGGAAGGCGCGGTCTATCCGGCGCTGGACCGGCAGATCGCAGCCTTCGCCAAGGCCACCGCCAAGGCGACCAACATCGCCGGCGTGCACCGCCTGCCGGACGGCGCCGCGTACTACGAATGGGCGCTCAAGCTGGGCACCTCCACCAGCCATAGCGCAAAAGAGATCCACGCGATCGGACTGGAACAGAACAAGCAGCTGCAAGCGCGCATCCACGCCATCCTCAAGGCGCAGGGCATTACGCAGGGCACGGTGAGCCAACGCCTGCAAGCGCTGGCCAAGGACCCGAAGCGCTTCTACGCCGACAACGACCAAGGCCGCGAACAGCTGATCGCCTACTGCAATGAGCGCGTCAACGCCGTGCGCGCGCTGATGCCGAAGATCTCGCACATGGACTTGAAGGTGCCACTGCAAATCAAACGCGTGCCGGTCGATATCGAAGCCGGCGCCGCGCTGGGGTATATGAACTTCGCCTCGCTGGACGGCTCGCGTCCGGCGATCTACTACATCAACCTTAAATCGACCACGCTGTGGCCGAAGTCCGAACTGGCCACGCTGACCGCGCACGAAGGCTTGCCGGGCCACGCCTTCCAGGGCGCCTACCTGGCCGAGCACCACGACGAGCTGCCGCTGATTTCTTCGCTGATGGGCTTTAACGCCTTCGTCGAAGGCTGGGCGCTGTATGCCGAACAACTGGTCGACGAATTCGGCCTGTACGCCAACGATCCGTTCAGCCAGATCGGCTATCTGCAAGCGCAGCAGTTCCGCGCCTGCCGCCTGGTGGTCGATACCGGCATCCACACGATGAAGTGGACGCGCCAGCAGGCGATCCGCTTCCTGGTCGAGAACACCGGGCGCGGCGTGCAGGCAATGACCAGCGAGATCGACCGCTATTGCGCGTCGCCGGGCCAGGCGTGCGGCTACAAGATGGGCCACAACGAAATCCTGCGCCAGCGCGAACGCGCCAAGTCCGCGCTGGGTGGCAAGTTCGACCTGGCCGGTTTCAACGACGCGCTGGTGCAAAGCTGCGGCGTGCCGCTGACGGTGCTGCCGACGGTGGTGGACCGCTACATCAACGGCGCGAAGAAGGCCTGAGTAGAAAAATGAACTGTTTCAGCCATCTCAATTCGAAGCGGGGGGCAAATTCTGTTTAAATTCTGCAAGCAATGAATCAATAGTGCGTTCATATGAAAGCTCTACTGCGCGATTGAATTTCGTACCTGAAAGCAATAGAGATATCAGCTTTTCAAATTTTTCTGGCTGCGTATCGTGCAGATAGTGAATAAACAACGCGCCGACTCTATATAAAAGCCAATTCGCCCTGCCGCTATTGTTGACAGCGTCGCGTGGGTCTTTGGCATTAAACCAGGCATCAACTGCGCCTGATTGATACGCTTCTTTTTCCTCCGAACTGATTTGACGGAAAACATCCTTCTCGCGGGTGTACGCCGCCCCTCCGTTTGCCACAAAAACAGCGATGCCCTCTCTAAACCAGAGCGGAATGTTTTCAATAGAAGACTTCTCGCCCAGGTGGGTATAGAAAAGATAATGGGTCAGCTCGTGAGTGGTCAACTCGGCGAGCGATGACTGGTCGCGGCCGAATGCACCCGGCGACAAGAACAACTTCCCCCAATAAACCGCACCTCTAACATTTACCGACAAGTAAACATATTCATTAAACGTTTCTTGCGTGGCGCAGACATAGACCTCTATCGGTTTTTTGAATTTTGATTTAAGAAGGAGCTCCACACTATCTTGGCTGTGTTGCAGTATTTTTTGTACCGCAATAGCATTTTCTTTTGAGTTTTCTTCATATCGAATCCGTGGATCAAGCGCGAGCGCGATGAAGTTATCCGTAGACTTGAACTTTGCTCTCACCGCTTTCAGCAACATCGGTTGACTTAAAATTGCGGCCGCCGCAAAAACGAATGCAAGAAAAAATACACAGAGAGAGATTTTTACAATTTTCGACCTGGATGCCTTCATAATTTCCCCGCCGCGACCAATAGCATCATGGGCCTGTCCAGCTCTTCAGCCAGGCCCGGGTTGCTGACGATTTGTTCTGCCGTAGGCGCCCATTCCTGCACGTGCCGGATGTTGAAGCCGGCATGGATCAAGGCATTGAGCGTGGTGCCGACGGTGCGGTGGTATTTCAGCACTCCCTTGGCGAGCCAATCTGTTTGCCGCGCGCCTTCGATAGAGTAGCCATCCAGCGGCCAGATTCTGCGGCCTTCGCTGGACCTCGTCCAACCCGGCTGCGCAGGCGCCATATAGATCGGATGCTCGATCGTAAAGACGAACTGCGCGCCCGGCGTCAGCGCCTGATGTACGGTCGCAACCAGCTTGCCGAAGTCTTCGATGTAGTGGAATGCCAGCGAACTGTACGCAAAGTCGAAAGCGCCAGAAGGCAGCGACAGCTGCTCCAGATCGGCGATCCGGTACTCGACATTCCCGGCCTGCGTAGTGGACTTGGCGCGCGCGATCATCTGCTCGGACAAATCCAGCGCCAGCACTTGCGCGGCGCCCTGCTCGCTGGCCCAGCGCGCGAACCAGCCGAAACCGCAACCCAGGTCGACCACGCGCTGGCCCTTCAACTCCGGCAGCATGGCGCGGATGGCCAGCCACTCCGGTGCGCCGTCCAAGCCATGAACGGAGCGCGGCAGCTGGCTGTAGCCGATGAAAAACTCGGGTGTGTCGTAAATATTCTGCGCCATTCGCTCCCTCCGTGCACCCGGCAACGAGCCGGGTATAATTATCTTTTTGCCACTGTTGATTCCATCGAGGTGCACTATGACAGAGAAGACATTGAACGCCAAGGTTGATGCATACGTCAGCAAGCCCGATAAATGGCAGGACGCATACAAAAAGCTGCGCGCCATCGTCCTCGACTGCGACCTGACCGAGGAATTCAAATGGGGTAATCCCTGCTACACGCTCGACGACCAGAACATCGTGCTGATCCACGGCTTCAAGGAGTACTGCGCGCTGCTGTTCTTCAAAGGCTCCTTGATGCAGGATCCCAAAGGCATCCTGATCCAACAAACGGAGAACGTGCAGGCCGGCCGCCAGATCCGCTTCACCAGCGCCGAAGAAATCGCCAAGATGGCGTCGACCTTGAAGTCCTACGTCCACGAGGCCATCAAGGTGGAGCAGTCCGGCGCGCAAGTGGAATTCAAGAAGACCGCCGAATTCGCCATGCCGGAAGAATTCCTGAACCGGCTGGAAGAATCCCCCGAACTGCAGGAAGCCTTCGCTGCCCTGACGCCGGGCCGGCAACGCGGCTACCTGCTCCACTTCTCGTCAGCCAAGCAAGCCAAGACCCGCGAATCGAGAGTGGAAAAGTGCGTCCCGCACATCCTCAAGGGTAAGGGCCTGGACGACTAACGAACCGCCAATGCGTACCCGGCATTTCCCTTGGGGATGTTGTAGACGCCAAAGTCGCAGCTGAACACGCTCCACGCATCGCCGGGGCTGGCCGCATTGATGGAAGAAGTCCAATAGTACTGAAACTGCGCAAAGTTGGAAAAGCTGGCGGGCTGAGAAACAATGCCCGCCGCGGAGCTGTTGAACGACTCGCTAAAATAATCCGCCATATTGCCTTGCGCGCGATCGGCCAGGCTCAGCATTTCTTTCCGGGTCGGCATTCTCCAGGCGCCCGCGACGGAGCCGTCGCTCAGGCCGCACTGGCCGCTCGCCAGCGTGCTGATGGCGCCTAGCGCCGCCGCCCAGTTCTGCTGGATGCAATCGGCTTTCTTCAGCCAGACCAGGCCGGTGACCGTGTCGGTGACCGTGCCGTTGCCATTGTCGCGCATGCGCGGCGCGGGGAGCGGTGCGCCCTTCTCCAGGGAACCGTCGTCGCCCTTGGCGTAGAAAACATAGAACCCCGTCGCCTGCAACCTGCCCGTGCCGGAACTCGTGCCCTTGACCGCCCACACCGCATTCGTCGAGGTCGCCTTGATGTTGAGATTCGAACTGGCGGTGTCGTTGATGTAGCGTCCATCCTGCATGCGGATCGCCCATGCGTTCGGCGAGCCCGCCTGGCCGCCGTAGTAGCTGGTCGACGTCCAGTAGATTCCTGTCGATACGGAAGTGAACGGGTTGCCGGCGGCGAGCGCCGGGTTGCTGGCGGAGACGTCGACCAGGCTTTCAAGTTCCACCAGGTTGGGCAAGCGCCAATCGCCGGCCTTGGATCCATCCGTCAATCCGCACGCTCCGCTTGCCAGCTGGTTGGCCTCGGTCAGCGCGTTCGCCCATAGAGCCGGACTGAGGCAACCAGCGTTTTTCAGCCAGACCAGGCCGGTCAAGTTGTCGGTGACTGTGCCGTCCTGGTTGTCGGTGTAGCGTTTCGCTTGCCCGGTCGAGACGATACTCACCAATGGATTGCTGCCGTCGTAGGCATTGAAGTTGGCGCCGGTGATGGAGTTGTTGATTGACGAGTTCAAATTGACGACGTTGAACATGATGCCGGAACCGCCATCGGGATTCGAAAACGAACCGTTGTAGCCGGCCCGCGTAACGGCGGCGCCGCTGTTGACGTACCAATTCTTGGGCGATGGATCCCACAGATAGGCGGAACGGTCGCCCGGCACATTCGTCGCCATGAAGGGGTTGAACGCGTATCCGGCTTTCGAGGCGAAGAAATGGTAGTTGATGATGCAGGACATGGTGCAGGAAGTCCCCAGGCCACCAACGCTGTAATTGCCGTTGGCGTCGGTGGTGAGGGTTGCGTAGACGCGGTTGCTATTGGTCTCGTAGACCGTCACGGTGGCGCCGGCCAGCGGCGCGCCTTTGAACATGACCGTACCGCTGGCGGTATTCGTCGGCACCGGGACAAAGGGTTGGGTATTGCCCGCTGAACCACCGCCGCCGCCTCCGCCGCAAGCGTTGATCAGGCCGACGCCAAGCACAACCAGCAGCAAACGGATCCGCCCCATGGTGTTCTCCCTGTTTTTTTCCTAGTCTAGTCCGCTTCCAGGGCTGGCGCCACCTTAGATGGTAAACTATTTGGATGAAAACCATAGCCATCATCGGTGGCGGCGTCACCGGCGTCACCACTGCCTACGCACTCGCCAGAAGAGGCTACGCTGTCACGCTGCTGGAACGCCATCGCTACGCCGCGATGGAAACCTCGTTCGCCAACGGCGGCCAGCTGTCCGCCTCCAACGCCGAAGCGTGGAACCACCGCAGCACCATCGTCAAAGGCCTGAGATGGATGCTGAAGAACGACGCGCCGCTGCTGCTCAATCCAAAACCCAGCTGGCATAAGCTCTCCTGGTTCGCCGAATTCATCGCCGCTCTTCCCCACTACCGCGACAACACCATCGCCACCACCAGGCTGGCCGTGGCCGCGCGCGAGCATCTGTTCAGCTGGGCCGCGCAGGAAGGCATAGACTTCAACCACAAGCGCGCAGGCATCCTGCACATCCATCGCGACCGCGCCGACTTCGAACACGCGGCCGAGGTATCCAGGCTGCTGGCGCAAGGCGGCCTGCCGCGCCGCGCCGTCACGCCCGAGGAAATGCGCGCCCTTGAACCGGCGCTGACCGGCCAGTTCTACGGCGGCCACTACACCGAAAGCGACAGCTCCGGCGATATCCACAAATTCACCGCCGGCCTGGCGCAAGCGGCGCAGCGTCTCGGCGTGGAATTGCGCTTCGAGCAGCACGTGAGCAAAGTCCGCGCCGACGCCAACGGCGCCTTCATCACCACCACCCACGACGGCGCCGACGATACCCAGCGCTACGATGCAGTGGTAGTCTGCGCCGGCACCGCCAGCCGCGAGCTGGCGGCCATGCTGGGCGACCGCGTCAATGTCTATCCGGTCAAGGGTTACTCGATCACCGTGCACCTGCACGACGCCGCCAGCCAGGCCGCCGCGCCCAACGTCAGCCTGGTGGACGACGCCACCAAACTGGTCGCCAGCCGCCTGGGCGCGAACCGCCTGCGCGTGGCCGGCACGGCGGAGTTCAACGGCTACAACCGCGACATCCGCGCCGACCGCATCGCGCCGCTGCACAACTGGGTGCAACAATGCTTCCCCGGCATCTGCACGCGCGACGTCACGCCGTGGGCCGGCCTGCGTCCCATGATGCCGAACCTGATGCCGCGCGTGGGCCGCGGCAAGGCGCCCACCGTGTTCTACAACACCGGCCACGGCCACCTGGGCTGGACTTTATCGGCCGCCACGGCCGACATCATCGCCGACACGGTGGTGGCCGCGATGGGCGCTGCAACGCCATCCGTTAGCCAACGCACCGCGCAGGGCTTGAAAATGGCGTAAACTGCCACTATATTCAGCCTGTTCCTACAAGGAGATCTGACATGACGGCAAAATCTTTCGCACGTATGACCCTGCTGGCCGGCGCTTTGGCGCTGGCGATGCCGGCGTTTGCGGCCGAACCCACGATACACGATGTTTATGTAGCCGCAGAAGCAGGCAAGTACACCGACGCCCAGGCACTGATGGACCAGGTCCTGAAAGCCCACCCGAACAGCGCCACCGCGCACTTCGTGGAGGCCGAACTGCTGGCCAAGCAAGGCAAGTTCGCCGCCGCGCAGGGCGAGCTGGCCACGGCCGAGCGACTGTCGCCCGGCCTGCCGAAGGTAAATCCAAGCGCGCTGGCCAAGCTGCGCACGCTGCTGGCCGATGGCCAGAAACCCAAAGCCAATTATTCGCAGCAGCAGCCGGCCCGCAGCAACGCCGGCTACAGCAATGGCAACTACGGCGCACCGCAGAGCAGCGGCATCCCCTGGGGCACCATCCTGATCCTGGGCGGCGGCCTGATAGGCTTTATCTGGCTGGCGACACGCTTCATGTCGCGCCGTAACGCGCAACAGAACGACGGCTACAACAATCCGGCCGGCTTCAACCCCGGCGGCGCTCCGGCGCCCGGCTATGCGCCAGGCGCTTATCCGCAGCAGGGTTATCCGCAGCCAGGCTACGGCCAGCCGCAACAAGGTAGCGGCATGGGCTCGCGCATCATGGGCGGCCTGGCGACCGGCGCGGCGGTAGGCGCAGGTATCGTCGCGGGTGAAGCGCTGGCGCGCCAGTTCACCGGCGGCAACCACGATTCGGGCAACAGCAGCCAGCCACGCAACGACATCGTTTATGACGATCCGTCACGCGACGAACTGCTGCGCCGTGATGACATGGGCGGCCAGGACTTCGGCGTCAGCGGCGGCTGGGATGATTCCGGCGGTGGCGGTGGCGGCGGAGACAGTGGCGGCGGCGGTGGCGGCGACTGGGATTAATCTCAGCTCACATCCCACCTCACGGGGCGCGGCGCTCGCCCGCCCCGGCAGCTTCCATCGCAACATCCCAATACGGCGGATCGCCGAAATACTCCTTCAAATGACGTATCAGCAGCTGGGCCTTGGCCTGGTTGGAACGGCCCGGCATGTGCACCGCGTGCACTGCGGACTCGCGCGGTTCACGCCGGTCCGATGCCGCGCCGCGCTGCACCGGCGCCATCGGAAACACCGGCACCAGCTGGCCGGCGACGATGGCGTCGCTCACCAGCCAGTTCGCCAGATGCACCAGCCCCGCCCCGCCGATGGCCGCATGCAGCAGCGAATCGGTATCGTCGCAACGCAGCTTGCCCTTCACCGCCAGCGGCTGGTCCTGGTTCACCCCATCGAAGCGCCACCAGCCGCGCGGCGCCGAGCGCCCGGTCACGGTCAGGCATTGGTGGTTGAGCAGGTCCATCGGCGTTTGCGGCCAGCCGTGGCGTTCCAGATAGTCCGGGCTGGCGCTGACCACGCGGTTCTGGATCGCCAGCCGTGTCGCCACCAGATCGCTGTCGGGCAGCACACCGGCGCGCACCGCCACGTCGACCCGACGCGCCGACAGGTCGACGATATCATCGCTGACGTGCAGCTCCACCTCCAGCAACGGACATTGCCGCAGGAACTCGGCGATGGCCGGCGCCACGTGCAAGCGGCCGAAGGCGGCCGGCGCCGTCACCGTCAGCAGGCCGCGCGGTTCGCTGTCCAGCTCCTGCACGGCGGCCTTGCCTTCGGCCAGCTCGGCCAGGATGTTGCGCGCGCGGGGCAGGAAGCGTTCGCCGGCGTCGGTCAATAGCATTTGCCGCGAACTACGCAGCAGCAGGCGCGAACCCACTTCAGCCTCCAGCGCGTCCAGCTTGCGCGACACCGAAGACACCGCCATTTTCAACTCCGCCGCCGCGCGCGACAAACTGCCGTGCTCCACCACCGCCAACAGGCACTTCAGGCAATCGATCATTCCACTCCCTCTCTTTGCAATTCACGCAAATATCATTTGCATTATTGTGCATTGTGCCATTTTTTGCAAAGATGCATACTATGTTTAGTAAATTCATTAACGAGGAACTTTATGCAACTCTTACGCAAACTCAGCCCGCTTGCCGCCGCCCTCGCCTTCGCCGTCAGCGCCCCCGCCATGGCGGGCGCGCCGCTGGCCGGCATCAACGCGCCCGGCTTCTTCCGCATCATGCTGGGCGATTTTGAAGTGACGGCGATCAGCGACGGCACCGTCGACCTGCCGATGAACAAGCTGCTGCACCAGCCGGCCGCCAAAACCGATCAGGAACTGGCACGCTCCTACCTGAGCAGCCCCGTGGAAACCTCGGTCACCGGCTACCTGGTCAACACCGGCGCCAAGCTGGTGCTGATCGACGCCGGCGCCGGCAGCCTGTTCGGCCCGACGCTGGGCAAGCTGCTGGCCAACCTGAAAGCCTCTGGCTACCAGCCGGAACAGGTGGATGAAGTGCTGATCACCCACATGCACCCGGACCACGTGGGCGGCCTCGCGGCCAACGGCCAGGCGGCCTTCCCCAACGCCACCATCCGCGCCGACAAGCACGATGCCGAATTCTGGCTCAGCCAGGCCAATATGGACAAGGCGCCGGCCGACAGCAAGGGCTTCTTCCAGGGTGCGATGGCGTCGCTGGCGCCCTACGTCGCCAACCAGCACCTGCAGCCGTTCAATGGCGCCAGCGAGATCACGCCGGGCATCCGCGCGGTCGCCAGCTATGGCCACACGCCGGGCCACATCAGCTACATGGTTGAAAGCAAGGGCAAGAAGCTGCTGGTAGTGGGCGACCTGATCCACGCCGGCGCCGTCCAGTTCGACCATCCGGAAGTGACCATCGGCTTCGACACGGATCCGAAGACCGCCGCCCAGGCCCGCAAGCAAGTCTTCACGACGGCCGCCAAGGAGAATGAGCTGATCGGCGCAGCCCACCTGCCCTTCCCCGGCCTGGGCCACTTGCGCAGCAGCGGCAAGGCGTACCAGTGGGTGCCAGCGAATTACACGCAGTTGCGTTAAACTGGCCGACATGGAAATGCGTGACATCCCTCGCCCCATCAGCGTGCTGGTGGTTGATGACCATCCCTTGCTGCGCACGGGATTGGGCGAAGCCATTGCCAGCCAGGACGACATGCGTGTGGTCGGTGAAGCCAGCAACGGCCGCGAGGCCGTCGAGCAGCACGAGGCGCTGCGGCCCGACGTCACCATCATGGACATCGTCATGCCGGAGATGTGCGGCGTCACCGCGCTGCAAGCGATACGGCGCGCGCATCCCTGCGCGCGCGTCGTCATGCTGACCACCTACAAGGGCGACGTGCAGATCCTGCGCGCCGTGCAGGCCGGCGCCGCGGGCTTTTTGTTGAAGAGTACATTGCGCAAGGAATTGCTGGATACGATACGCGGCGTGCATCAGGGACAGCGCCGCATCCCGCCGGAGATCGCGATGGAATTGGCCGAGCACATGGGCCAGGGGCCGTTAAGCGCGCGCGAAACGGAAGTGCTGAGTCATGCCGCCAACGGCCATTCCAACCGGCGCATCGCCGAACGGCTGTCGATCTCGGAAGAAACGGTGAAGGCGCACATGAAGAACGTGCTGTCCAAGCTGGCCGCGAACGATCGCACCCATGCGGTGACGATCGCCCTCAAGCGCGGCATCATGTCGATCTAGTCGCTGGCCGCGCCGGCCAGCCAGATCAGCAGCACGCATGGCAGTATCAGGCCGTTGAAACCGGCCTGCATGAACGCCAGCGCGCCGCTGATGCAACCCACGGCAAACGCCAGCACCGGCCAGGCCAGCTTCTTCAGGCGTCCATGCGCATCGGCGTCGCCGCGCAGCGTGTCCACCAGGTCAATCACCAGCTGGGTCACGTTGCCGGTCATGACGGTGGTGGCGGCCACCTTCCCCAACAGCAGTTTGCCGTAGGCGTTTTGCACCGCCATCGCTCCCGCGCACAGCATGCCGGTCAACAAAGTCAGCGGCGCGTTGGGTGCTTCGATCGGCGCGCCTGCCCACGCGCAGGCAACGCTGCCCGCCATCAGCAAGGCCTGAAGCAGAAAGCTGTTGCGCAGCTGACGGCTGCCGGCGCGTTCCCAATGCAGTATCAACAAGCGCGCCAGCGCCACGAACAACACAAACACCGGAAACACCAGCAGCTTAAGCAAGACGTCCGGCGACGGCCGCGCTATGGCCCGACCGATCAGCACGAAGTTGCCGGTGACGTGAGCGGTGAACAATCCGAACAGGCCGACGAAGCCCAGCGTGTCGACATAGCCGGCCAGGAAGCCCAGCGCCATGCTTTGTTTAGTCTCGCCACGCTCCATCAGGTCTCCTTTTGAATATCGTGCCACGCCACCAGCAGGAAGGCGCCGGCCAGGCCCAGGTGTTCATAGAAGCCGTTGGCCGCCATGAAGCGTTCCGGCCCGGTGATTTCCCAGTAGCGGTTGGCGACGAAGGTGGCCATCAGCGTGAACGCGGCCAGGTAGCCCGCGCCCAGCCAGCGGTAGTAGCCACACAATATCATCACCGACGCACCCAGTTCGCCGGCGATCACCAGCGCGGCCATCGGGCCGGCCGGCGACAGGCCAAAGTGCCGCATCTCGCCGATGGCCGACGGGAAGTCCATCAGCTTGTTGATGCCGCCTTGCAGATAGGCGGCGCAGATCAGCAGCAGGAAGATCCAGCGCACCCACGGCGCGCCGAATGGTTTGAACAAGGGTTTGAGCAGCGTCGTCATCACACCGCCCAGCAGGCGCAACCCAGCGCGCCCCAGAAACTCTTCAGGTCCGACGTCGGCAGCTTGCTGGCCCACGCGCTGGCGTGCTGGTGGCCATGGACGTTGCACTGGTTGGCGCAACCGCAGGCGGCCTGCTGCTGGCGCAGTTGCTGCTGCTCGCGCTTGCGCTGCTCCAGTTCCTTCAACGCGGCGCGGTTGTTGCCGATCTGCTCGCCCCAGCCGGCATAGCCGCCGAAGCGCCGCACCGGCGACCAATCCGGCATGGCCGGTGGCGGCGGTTCGTCGTAGCTGGCGAATTCGCCGGCGGCGTAGACGATCTTGCCGCCGACGACGGTCAGGCGCGAGGTCATGTCGGCGATCTCGCTTTCGGCGCAGGCGTAGAAGTCCTTGTCCGGCACGATCAGGTCGGCCAGTTGGCCCGCTTCGATGCGGCCCTTCTTGCCCACTTCGTTGGAGAACCAGGTGGTGTTCTCGGTCCACATGCGCAGTGCTGTTTCGCGGTCCAGGCAATTGGCGCGCGGGTACATCTGCATGCCGCCCACGGTCTTGCCGGTGATGAGCCACGCCAGCGATACCCACGGGTTGTACGAAGCCACGCGCGTGGCGTCGGTGCCGGCCGAGACCTTCACGCCCGCTTCCAGTATTTTCTTGACCGGCGGCGTGGCCTCGGCCGCGCCGTGGCCATAACGTTCGACGAAGTACTCGCCCTGGTAGGCCATGCGGTGCTGCACGGCGACGCCGCCACCCAGCGCGGCGATGCGGTCGATCGACTGGTCGGAGATGGTTTCGGCATGGTCGAAGAACCAGTTCAGTCCCGCCAGCGGAATGTCCTGGTTGACGCGCTCGAACACGTCCAGCGCACGGCTGATGGTTTCGTCGTAGGTGGCGTGCATGCGCCACGGCCAGCGGTTCTGCGCCAGCACGCGCACCACGCCTTCCAGATCGTCCTCCATGGTGTCCGGCATGTCGGGGCGCGGCTGGCGGAAGTCTTCAAAATCGGCCGCCGAGAAGGTCAGCATTTCGCCGGCGCCGTTGTGGCGGAAGTAGTCATCGCCCTGCTGGTACTTGACGCTTTGCGTCCAGTTCAGGAAGTCTTCCTTTTCGTGCGCGGGCTTTTGCGTGAACAGGTTGTAGGCCAGGCGTATCGTCAGCTGCTTGGCGTCCGACAGCTGCTGGATCACCTGGTAATCCTCGGGATAGTTTTGGAAGCCGCCGCCGGCGTCGATGGCGCCGGTCACGCCGAGGCGATTCAGTTCGCGCATGAAGTGGCGGGTCGAGTTGACCTGGTATTCCAGCGGCAGCTTGGGGCCCTTCGACAGCGTCTGGTACAGGATGGCCGCATTCGGTTTGGCCAGCAGCAGACCGGTGGGATTGCCGGCGCCGTCGCGCAGGATCTGGCCGCCGTGCGGTTCCGGTGTGTCCTTGGTGTAGCCGACGGCGCGCAAAGCGGCGCCGTTAAGCAGCGCGCGGTCGTACAGGTGCAAGATGAACACCGGCGTATCCGGCGCCACCGCGTTCAATTCTTCGATGGTCGGCAGGCGCTTCTCGGCGAATTGATGTTCGGTGAAGCCGCCCACCACGCGTACCCATTGCGGCGCGGGCGTGATCGCCACCTGCGCCTTGAGCATGGCCATCGCGTCGGCCAGGCTGCGCACACCGTCCCAGCGCAGCTCCAGGTTGAAATTCAGGCCGCCGCGGATGATGTGGCAATGGTTGTCGATCAGGCCGGGCAGCACGCGCTTGCCTTGCAGATCGACCACCTTGGTGCGCGGACCGGCCAGCGCCAGGATCTCGTTGGCGCGGCCGACATGGGTGAAGCGGCCGTCCTTGATGGCGACCGCCTCGGCGTGCGGATTGCTGCGATCGAGGGTGGTGAACAGGCCGCGATGCAGGATCAGGTCAGGCTGCTGGTTCAGGTCTAGTCTCATCATGCTTTCCCTTTGGTTTCGTCATTCTTTTGCGCGGACGGCAGTTGGCCGAAGCAATGCGGCTTGACGTGATCCTCGATCCACGACACTTGCTTGGCCTCCGGCTGCCACAACTGGCGCAGCAGCGGCGGCAACTGCTCGCCCAACAGGATGCCCAGCAGGCCGACCAGCGCCACCACCGGCGGCGCCGGCGAGCGCACGTTCAGGAAGCCATAGATTAATCCAACCAGCAGGCCGACGGCCAGCGACACGATATACATTTTGGACATGGGGGGTTCCTCAGATCAGGGGTGAAACGACATGTCCATAGTTTAGGCGAGCGGGCCGTCTTTGCCATCACCGGTATTGACCCTCATTTGCTCACTCTTTTGGGGTAGGCGCGCTGCAATCACCCTTTCTAGGTAGGCGACACCCCCTGTATCGGGTCGTGGCAAAAGTGTTCAACCAGTTTAATCTTCTGCCGCAGGACAGCAAACGAATTCAATGTCATTTATTCGGGGAGAATTGAGATGCGACTGGATACCAGAAACTGGCCACACACAGCAATTGGCGGCAACCTCGCCAACCAGGACGTCAAGGTACGCGTACTGGTCGCGCACAGCGACGCCATCGTCAACGCCGGCCTGGCCGCGCTGCTGGGCGCCGAGAGCGATATGCAGGTCACGCATGGCGCGGCGCAGCCGCAAGCTTCCCAGGCGGACGTCGTCATCCTCGACCACAAGGGCGCGCTGGAACACATGCGCCAGCAGGCCAACACGCCGTATCACGGCGAGGCGCCGGCGCGCGTGCTGATCGTCACGCAGATGGAGCGCGAATGGGAAGTACGCACCGCCATGATGGCGGGCGTGCACGGCTACCTGCTGCAAAGCTGCGCCGCCGACCAACTGCCGGCGGCGGTGCGCGCGCTGAGCCGCGGCATGCGCTACCTGAGCGCGGACCTGAGCCGCTGCGTGGCCGACAGCTTCACCCGCGTCGGCCTGACCAGCCGCGAGACGGACGTGCTGCAGCTGCTGGCGCAGGGCCAGTGCAACAAGTCGATCGCGCGCGAACTGGGCATCGGCGTCGGCACCGTCAAGACCCACGTCAAGGGCCTGTTCGACAAACTGGGCGCCACCGCCCGCACGCACGCGGTGGTGCTGGCCACCCGCCGTGGACTGGTGGGCGACGGCGCCATCAGCCAGCATTGACTTCATTACGAGATTGTCATTGGCGAACTTCGCAGAAGCCCTGTAAAATCAAGGCATGCATGCACATACACTCTCCGTAGGCACATCACATCGCCAGACGCGCATCCAGCGCGTCCTGATGCTGTTCGTGCTGGTGTTCCTGTCGCTGCAACTGATCGGGGCGAGCTCGCACAAGCATGCCTACACCGACACCCAAAACGATTGCGCAGTTTGCGTCGTCGCGCACATGCCGGCCGGTGTTCCGCCGCCGGCATTGGCGGTGGTGCCGGTGGCGATGCTGGTCAGCCTGCCCGCCCTCGTCCCGCAGCATTCCATCCGGGTCCGCCGGATCGACTTCCTCACCCCGCCCTCGCACGCGCCGCCCGGCGTTGCCGCTATCTCCCTCTGATTCGCTTTTTTCACGATTTTTCGTGCACCTAACACGGTCGCCCTTTTGCGCCCCGTGCGCGTAGCCGCGCGCCTGCCCAACACGATCGCGCAGGCCGGAGGCTAGCCACGCCTGAACATTCAAGGATTTACTATGCAACGCACGCCACAACTCCGCACTCTCCCACTGCTGCTGGCCACCGCCTTCTGCGCCCACCACGCCAGCGCCGCCGACGATGCAACCGCCGATGGCAGCCCGATGCAGCAAGTGGAAGTGACCGCCGCCCATCTGAAGAGCGCGCGCATCGACCTGTCGCCGAATGTCGGCACCACAGTCTATTCCATCGACCGCCACATGATCGAGCAGCTGGGCCGCGGCGACAACACGCCGTTCAATGAAGTGCTGCTGCGCCTTCCGGGCGTGAGCCAGGATTCGAAAGGCTCCGGCTCCATCCACGTGCGCGACGACCACGCCAATGTGCAGTACCGCGTCAACGGCGTGCAGCTGCCGGAGAGTATCACCGGCTTCGGGCAGTCGATCGACACCCGCTTCGTCCAGCAGACCGACTTCATCACCGGTGCCCTGCCGGCGCAGTTCGGCCTGCGCACGTCCGGCATCGTCGACATCCAGACCAAGGAAGGCACGGTCAAATCGGGTGGCCGCGTCGGCGTTCTGGTGGGCGGCAACGACTACGTCGAACCGAGCGCGGAATTCTTCGGCACCCAGGGCGCCTTGAACTACTACCTGTCCGGCAGCTACCTGTCGAACGCGCTGGGCATCGAGAATCCGCTGCCCAGCCGCTCTGCGCTGCACGACCGCACCAAGCAAAGCAAGTCCTTCGGGGCTCTCTCCTGGTTCTTGGACGATCAGACCCGATTGGGCCTGATGTTCGGCACCTACAACGGCCGCTTCCAGATCCCGAACAATCCGGACCAGGCGCCGGGCTTCTCGCTCACCGGCCAAAGCGACGCCGCCGCCGGCACCAGCAAGCTGCCGTCGTCGCAGCTGGACGAGCGCCAGCGCGAGGTGAACCGCTTCCTGGTGCTGTCGCTGCAAAAAAGCCTGGGCGACCTGAATTACCAGGTGTCGGCCTTCCACCAGTATTCGGAACTGCACTACACGCCGGATGCGCTGGGCGATTTGATCTACAACGGCGTGGCCTCCAACACGCTGCGTTCCAACTCCGCCAGCGGCGCCCAGTTCGACGCCAGCTATAAACTGAACGACAGCCACACCGTGCGCGCCGGCCTGGCCTACTCGCGCCAGACCACCCACAGCGACAACGCGGTCGCCGTGTTCGACACCGACGACAGCGGCGCGCAGGCCAGCACCGATCCGCGCACCATCATCGACAACAGCAGCAAGACCGGCAAGCTGTCCAGCTTCTACCTGCAGGACGAATGGCATATCGCCGCGCCGCTGACACTAAACTACGGCCTGCGCTTCGACAAGGTATCGGCCTTCGTCGAGGAGCAGCAATGGAGCCCGCGCGTCAACCTGGCCTACCAGCTGGCCAAGGGCACGGCGCTGCACGCCGGCTACTCGCGCTACTTCACGCCGCCACCGCAGGAACTGGCCGCGCAATCGAGCATCGACAAATACGCCGGCACCACCAATGCGCCGCAGGTGGCGGTATCGGACAACGTCAAGGCCGAGCGCACCAACTATTACGACATCGGCTTGAGCCACCAGGTCAACGAACAGCTGACCGTGACGGCCGACGCCTACTACAAGAAAATCCGCAACATGCTGGACGAAGGCCAGTTCGGCCAGGCGCTGATACTGTCGCCGTTTAACTATGACCGTGGTTATGCCAAAGGCCTGGAGCTGTCGGCCGTGTACAACCGCGCCAACTGGGGCGGCTTCCTCAACCTGACCACGCAGCAAGCCAAGGGCCAGAACATCGTCTCCGGCCAGTCGCTGTTCGGGCCGGACGAACTGGCCTACATCGCCAACCACTACATCTACGTCGACCATGACCAGACCTACACGGTTTCGGGCGGCGCCCACTACCACTGGGGCGCGACGCAGCTGAATGGCGATTTCCTGTACGGCAGCGGCTTGCGCATGACGCCAGACGGCGCCGCGCCGAACTCCGGCACGCTGCCGCACTACACCACAGTCAACCTGTCCCTGACGCACAACTGGAAGAATACAGCGATCGGTAACGTCGAAGGCCGCCTTGCGCTGGTCAACGCCTTCGACAAGACCTATCTGCTGCGCGACGGTTCCGGCGTAGGCGTGGGCGCGCCGCAATACGGTGCTCGCCGCACGCTTTACGCTGGAATTTCGGTCGGATTCTGATTTTAGTTAGGAGTCCTTGTTAAATCGGAATCCCTGTGTATAATGCACAGCATGGACACCAAACCAAACAAGCCGTGGCAGGATACGCCGGATGTATCAGCGCGTATCATCACCTCTATCGGACGCATCGCCAGTGTGATGCGCTCCGGTATGTGGGAGTTCGCCACGTCCGAAAACCTGAATCCGGCGCAGGCCGAGATCCTTCAGCTGCTGCAAGGCCGCAAGCAGGGTGTACGCCTGTCCTGGCTGGCGTCGCAGCTGTCGATCAGCGCGGCCAGCGCCAGCGATTCGGTGTCGGCGCTGGTGTCCAAGGGTTTGCTGTACAAGGCCAGGGCGGAGGACGACGGCCGCGCCACCGCGCTGTTCCTGACCGATGAAGGCATCGCCACGGCGGCCCGCATCGGCGGCGCGTTGAGCTTTGCCGAAGATGCCGCCGCCGCCCTGCCTGCCGCCCAGCAGACCGAATTGTTGACCGGCCTGTTCAAGCTGATCGCGCAACTGCAAAAGACCGAACGCTTCCCCGAGATGCGCGCCTGCCTGTCGTGCCAGTACTTTGAAGCCAACCGCCATCCAGGCAAACCGGCGCCGCACCACTGCGGGCTGGTGAACGCGCCGCTGTCGGTGTCGCTGCTGCGCATGGACTGCCCGGAACAGGTGCCGGCCGATCCCGCCACGCGCCGGCGCAACTGGAAGGTGTTTGCCTGAGATTTTTTTTGACCACAATAGTTAGGACTCCTATTGTTTTTAACCGCAGTACTTTTAACCACTGAAAGGAAATACCATGAACCGTATCCCCCTCGTCACCCCTGCCGACACCACCGGCGAACGCCAACAGCTGCTGGCGCAAATCCACGGCGCGTTCGGCGCCACACCGAATATGTTCAAGGCCGTCGCCAATTCGACCGCTGCCCTGAAGAGCATGTGGGGCTCGTTCGGCGCCCTCGGCGGCGGCGTGATCGACGCCAAACTCGGTGAGCAGATCGCCGTCGCCATCGCCGACCGCAATGCCTGCGACTACTGCCTGGCCGCCCACACGGCCCTGGGCCGCAAGGCCGGCGCCAGCAGCGAGGAGATGAGCGCCGCGCAAGCCGGCCAGTCCACCGATCCGAAGACCGCCGCCGCGCTGCGCTTCGCCATCGCCGTCGTCAGCAATCGCGCGCAGATCGACGATGAGGACGTGGAAGCGCTGCGCATCGCCGGGTTCAACGACGAGGCCATCGTCGAGATCATGGCCCACGTGGCGCTGAACCTGTTCACCAACTACGTCAACGTCGCCTTCCAGGTGCCGGTCGACTTCCCTGCGGTGAAACTGCGCGCCAAATAAGGAGCATCCATGCACGCTATCGCCCCCGAACTCCAGGTTGCGGCCTGGCTGAACACCACGCAGCCGCTGTCGCTAAGTCAGCTGCGCGGCAAGGTCGTCGCCGTCTGCGCTTTCCAGATGCTGTGTCCCGGCTGCGTTTCGCACGGCATCCCGCAGGCCAAGACGATACGCAGCACTTTCGACGAGCAGGACGTCGCCGTGATCGGACTGCATTCCGTGTTCGAGCACCACGACGTCATGACGGCGAAAGCGCTGGAAGCCTTTGTGCACGAGTACCGCATCCAGTTTCCGGTGGCGATAGACCAGCCGGCGCCGCGCGGCGCCATTCCGCTGACGATGGAACAGTATCAGCTGCGCGGGACGCCGACGCTGCTGCTAATCGATCGCCAGGGGCGGCTGCGGCTGAACCACTTCGGCCGCGCCGACGACATGCAGGTCGGTGCGCTGATCGGCCGCCTGCTCGCCGAACCCGCGGCGCAGCCGGAAGTGCACTGCGACGATACTACCTGTAGCATCCGGTAATACTCGGGCGGCGGCGCTTTCACACCCGGGATTCAGGAACGCATAATCCGCAACCACCGGAGAATCCACATGCGTATCCTGAATATCCTGACCATCACGCTGCTGGCGGCTTTGCTGTCCAGCTGCGCCTTCATCAGCTCCGGCCACAGCGTCAAGCAAGCCGGCAGCATCGTCGACTACCTGTACCCCGACGCCAGGGAGGCACCAGCCATGACGCCCACGGTCACGCGCTTGCGGCCGCCGGTAAAAGTCGGCATCGCCTTCGTTCCCGGCGCGGGCTGGGGCAACGGCACCTCGGAAGCGGCGCGCATGAAACTGCTGGAGCGCGTGCGCGATTCCTTCTCCAAACATCCCTACATCGGCAAGATCGAAATCATCCCAAGCCAGTACATGCGCGCCAAGGGCGGCTTCACCAATCTTGAACAAGTGGCCGGCATGTTCGACGTTGAAGTGGTGGCCCTGCTCTCCTACGACCAGGTGCAGTTCAACGACTCCAACGCGCTGGCGGTGCTGTACTGGACCATCATCGGCGCCTACGTGATCCACGGCGACCAATATGACGTGCAGACCATGCTGGACGCATCGGTGTTCGACGTCCGCACCCACAAGCTGCTGTTCCGCGCGCCGGGCACCAGCCAGGTCAAGGGCAGCGCCAGCATGGCCGGCTTCAGCGAAAAGTCGCGCGCCGCGCAGGCCCAGGGCTACAACGCCGCCGTCGACCAATTGGTGCCCAACCTGCAAGCGGAGCTGGACAACTTCCGCGAACGCATCAAGCACGACGCCAGCTACCAGGTCGAAAACAAGGAAGGCTACAAGGGCGGCGGCGCGATGGACTGGCTAGGCCTGGCGCTGGTCGCGCTGCTGGCGGGCCTGGCGTGGCGGCTGGGTCGCCGTGCCTGAGCTGCTGGAATTCGACCGCCACGCCCTGCTGGCCGGCCAGCTATGGCGGCTGTGGACCGGGCACCTGGTCCACTACTCCATGCGGCACGCGCTGATCGACTTCGCGGTGGTGCTGGCGGCCGCCGTCATCGTGGTGCACCTGAGCGCATCGCCGGCCGCCGGCATGCGCCGCCTGCTGGCCGCACTTGGACTGGGCGCGCCGTTCATCTCGCTGGGCATGCTGGCGGTGGCGCCGAACTGCCTGTACTACCGCGGCGCATCCGGCATCGCCGCGATGCTGGTGGTGATGGCCGGCGGCGCATTGTGGCCGCGCGCCGCCCGCTCCACGCGCGCCGCATTGCTGCTGATGGCCGCTACCCTGCTGGCCAAGATCTGCGCCGAAGCCGCCGGCGCCGATCCTGGCCACCAGCTTGGCTGGTCCGACCTGCCGGCCGATGTGGTGGTCGCGTGGCAGGCGCACCTGCTGGGCGTCGTCGCCGCTGCGGTAGCGTTGATGGCCGGCAAGCCCCGGCTGCAACTGGATTAACTACCAATGTAAATCTGACCTGTTTGTGTTTCACAAGCCTCAACATTGCCGTTAATTCTTGTGTATCTGGCATGGATATAGGCATAATCGTTTGGACTTAAACGACCCCGGCCCGAAGTGAATCCTATCGTCTTCGCCATTCCCGTTTTCATGCTGACCATCCTGCTCGAAGCATGGATAGCGCATCGCCGTGGAGCGGCCGCATACGATACCGCCGACGCCCTCACCAGCCTGCACCTCGGCATGGTAAGCCAGGTGGTCGGCCTGTTCGTCAAGCTGGCGATGCTGGGCATTTACACCGCCGTCTACGATCACTGGCGCTTCGCCTCGCTGCCCGCCAACAGCGTGTGGGTGTGGCTGGGCGCCCTGCTGGCCTACGATTTCTGCTACTACTGGACGCACCGCCTGGGCCACGAGGTCGGCGTGATGTGGGCCGCGCACGTGGTGCACCATTCCTCCGAGTTCTACAACCTCTCCACCGCGCTGCGCCAAACCTCCAGCGGCTGGGTGCTGGGCTGGCTGTTCTACCTGCCGATGGCGCTGGCCGGCGTGCCGCCGCTGGTACTGGTCGGCGTCGGCCTGATCGACCTGCTCTACCAGTACTGGGTGCATACCGAAATGGTCGGCCGCCTCGGATGGCTGGACCGGGTGTTCGTCACGCCATCCAACCACCGCGTACACCACGGCCAGAACGACTACTGCATCGACCGTAACTACGGCGGCATCCTGATCCTGTTCGACCGCCTGTTCGGCACCTACGCCGACGAGCGCGCGGACGAACGCATTATCTACGGCGTGCGCACGCCGCTGCGCAGCCTCAATCCCGCCTGGGCCAACCTGCACTTCTACGCCGATTTGTGGCGCGCCTCGCGCAGCGTTCGCGGCTGGCGCAACAAGCTGTACGTGTGGTTCGGGCCACCCGGCGGCTGGACCGGCGAGCCGCTCGGCCATTTCGACGCCACCCGGTTCACGCACTACCGCCCCGCCACGCCGCCGGCCGCCGCCCTCTACGCCATGCTGCAATTCGCCTTGCTGGTGCCATGCGTATCGCACCTGATCGCGATCGCGCCGTCGCTGGCGCTGCCGGAGTTGCTGCTGTATGCGGGCGTGGTCGTCGCCAGCACCTTGTCGCTGGGGGCGCTGTTGGAAGGCCGCCGGTGGGCGCTGCGCGCGGAACAGGCGCGCGCCTTGGGATTGGGACTGGCGTTCGCACTGCTGCCGCAGTGGTTCGGTTACGCAGCGCCGATGGTTGTAAAAGTGACGATCCTGGTGGTCATGGTGATCGCTGTAGTTTGGCTGGACAAAAATATAAAAACTTTCCAATGGAGGACGACATGAGCATCCCTGCCCGCACCGTAATTTCCGCCAGCCTGGCCGCAGCCTTCTTCGTGCCGCCCGCGTGGGCCGCCGACGAAATCCAGTCGGTCGTGGTCACCGCGCAGTCCCGCAAGCAGTTCGTGCAGGACGTGCCGATGACCATCCAGGTACTGACCGCGAAGGACCTCGACGCCATCGGCGCCAAGGACCTGGGCGATTTGAACGGCTACGTTCCCGGCCTGGTGGTGGACGCGGTCGAACCGACCCAGCCCGGCTTCGGCATACGCGGCGTGCAGACGGGCGACTTCGGCATCGCCACCGATTCGCCGGTCGGCATCTATGTCGACGGCGTCTACACCGGCAAGACCGGCGGCGCGCTGATGAACTTCATCGACGTCCAGCGCATCGAAGTGGTCAAGGGCCCGCAAGGCACGCTGTTCGGCCGTAACAGCGCGGCCGGCGCCATCGCCATCACCACCAATGAACCGGGCAAGGAGCTTGACGCCGCCGGCCATATCAAGCTGGGAAAATACGGCCGCGCCAATGCCGACGTGATGATGAACCTCCCGATCAGCGACAGCTTCGCCGCGCGCCTGGTGGCGGTACGCTCCGGCAGCGAGGGCTGGGTCGACAACACGGCCACCGGCAAGAAGTCCGGCGGCGACAAGGACTGGGCCACCCGCCTGACGCTGCGCAAGGACTTCGACGCCGCCAAGCTGGTGTTCGCATGGGAGCACGAGAACATGGAGCAGTACGGCCGCCCCGCTTTCGGCGTCATCAAGGACCCACGTCTGCCGCTGGGCGGCTACGCCGGCGTCTATGACGCGGCCTACACCGCCAACTTCGTCGATCCCTTCAAGGCGCCGCTGCAGAACGACAACCAGGGCACCGAGGGACGAAAGTTCGACGGCGCCACGCTGCGTTTCGAAGCGCCGCTGGCCGGCATGACCTTCAACTCCACCACCGCCTACCGCCGCTTCAGCACCCACAACGTGACGGACAACGATGGCGGCGCCCGCCCCGACCTGTACCTGACCACCCTGGACGCCAAGCGCGCCCACAGCTTCCAGCAGGAGTTCAAGCTGTCCGGCAAAACCGATAAGCTGGACTGGATCGCGGGCCTGAGCTTCTACCACAACAACGAGCACCAGGACGCCGGCGCCTTCGTCACCACCGGCACCTTGGATACCCTGAGCCAGTTCGGCGGCGGCCAGCCGAATTTCGCCATGCTGTTCGGCGGCCTGGGCGCGGCTGGATTGGCGGGCATCGGCCCGGACACGGTGTTCAGCTGGGATGAAACGCACTACAGCGACGTCAAGACCAAGTCGGTCTCGATCTACGGCGACACCATCTGGCACCTGACGCCGTCCACCAACGTCACCGCCGGCCTGCGCTACACGCAGGACAAGAAGCAGATGACCTGGTATGTGCCGGGCCGAGTGTCGCCGCAACTGGACAACTTCCTCAACAGCTTCGGCCCGCTGGCGGGACTGGATGCCTCGGCCTTCCCGTCCAACGTCATCTTCGGCACGGCGGCGCAGCTGGCGTCGTCGCCCGTCACGCGCGAAAAGGACTGGACCGACTGGAGCCCGCGCCTGGTGCTGGACCATAAACTGAACAAGGACACGCTGCTGTTCACCTCCCTGGCGCGCGGCTACCAGGCCGGCGGCTTTAACATCTTCACCCCGCCGAATCCGGCCTCGCCGACCAATACCGGCAAGGACCCGAGCTTCGCGCCCGAGAAAATGACCAACTTCGAAGCCGGTGTGAAGCTGGCCTTCCCCGACCTGCGCGCCACCGTCAACGCCTCGCTGTTCGCCTACAAGTTCAAGAACCTGCAGGACATCCAGTTGTACAGCGTAGGCACGCTGCCGACCTATAACGTGGTGTCCAGCGACCAGAAGGCGCAAGGCCTCGATCTGGATGGCCGCATGCGCATCACGCCGCGCGTGACGGTGTTCGGCGGCATGGAGTATATCGACCAGACCTACACCCGCTACCAGCGCCTCGACGCCGCCGGCAACGTCACGCTGGACCTGGGCGGCCAACCGGTCGGCACGCCGCGCATGACGGCGATGGCGGGCGTGAACGTCAACTGGGAAACGCTGGGCGGCCGCAGCAGCCTGAATTTCCAGGGCACGCATTCGACCGCGCAGCGCTGCAACAGCGACACCGCCAAGCTGCAGTGCCTGACTACCGCGCAGCTGAAGACCGGCAAGGCCACCAGCAAGTTCGACCTGCGCCTGGGCTGGGACAGCCCGAGTTCGCGCTACGGCGTGGCGCTGCTGGTCAACAATGTGTTCGACCAGCGCTACGTCACCAGCCTCGGTGGACAAACGGAGCAATATGGTGCGCCCTACGCCTACCTCACGCCGCCGCGCATGATCGCGGTGGAATTCCGGACCAGCTTGTAGATGGCGAAGGTACTCAAGCTCACCGCCGCAGCGGCTTTGGTGCTGGTGGGCGGCGCCGCGCTGACGCTGGTGCTGCATCCGCCCGAGCTGCTGCGGGTTGGCGCCAGCTACGGCGCCAAGATGGTGTGCTCGAATGTGTTTATCGCCGGCCGCGACGCGCAGGCCGTGCTGGCCGACGACGTGCAGGCGCCCGGCCATCCCATCCTCAAGCTGCTGCAAGTGCGCGTCGACCAGGAACAAAAACTGGTGCGTGCCGACTTGCTGGGCTTGGTCGGCAAGGGCCTGGCCGTGTACCGGCCCGGCACCGGCTGTGCCGTGGTGCCCGACAACGACGTCACGCAGGCCGCACAGTACCAGTTCCCGCCATTGAAGATCTGGTCGCCATCCGCCAACGTGGCGTGGCCGACCGGCTCGCAGCCGGAGACCATGCCGGCGGTGCAGGCCTTGCTGACGCAGGATGCGCTGGCCGGTCCCGGCATGCGCGGCATGGCCGTGATCCACCGTGGCCGGCTGGTGGCGCAGCGCTACGGCGCCGGCTTCCACGCCGGCATGCCGCTGCTGGGCTGGTCGATGACCAAGACCGTCAGCGCGGCGCTGGTCGGCATCCTGATCGCCGACGGCAAACTGACGCCGCAACAAAGCGGATTCTGGCCGAACGCAACTAGCCCAGACCCTGATCCACGCGCCGCCATCACGCTGGCGCAGCTGATGGCGATGAGCAGCGGCCTGCATTTCAACGAAGGCTATGGCGACGTTTCGGACGTCACGCGCATGCTGTACCTGGAACCGGACATGGCGGCCTACGCCGCCGCCCAGCCGCTGCTGCAGAAACCCGGCAGCGCCTTCAACTACTCCAGCGGCACCACGCTGCTGCTGTCGCGGATCTGGCAGCGCGCGGCGGCCGACGCCAAGGCTGCGCCGACATCGGCGGCCGCGCTGTCGCTACCGCATACGCGCCTGTTCGAGCCGCTGGGCATGAGCAGCGCCGTGATGGAGGCGGACGCGCGCGGCAATCTGGTCGGCTCCAGCTATATGTATGCGACCACGCAGGACTGGGCGCGCTTCGGCCAGTTCCTGCTGCAAGACGGCAACTGGCAAGGCAAGCGCCTGCTGCCGGAAGGCTTCGTAACCACCATGCAGCAGGTGGCGCCGGCCTCCGGCGGCCAGTATGGACAGGGCCAGCTATGGCGCTGGGGACCGTCCGGCGCCACGCCTGAAGGACAGGACCCGGACACCCCGTTCAAGCTACCCGCCGATACCTACTGGTTGGAGGGACATGACGGCCAAAGCATCGCCATCGTGCCGTCGAAGCAGCTGGTGCTGGTGCGACTGGGCCTGACGCCGAGTCGCCTGAACTATCAGCCGCAGGCCTTGCTCAGCGCCGTGATCAAGGCGCTGGAATGACGGCGGCCGGCGCCATTCCCTACGGCCTGCTGCGCCACCAGGGCGCGATGATCAGAGCCACCGCCAGGATGCTGCTGCAAGCCGCCGGCCGCTCCCTGCTGTCCCCCCTGGCGCCGCGCACCACGGATGCGCCGCCGAATGCGCCACCGGATGCTCCCTCGCTGCAAACGCACAGCGCCGCACCGCTCCAACGCCGCATCGCCGCCCCGCCGGCGCAGCTGGTCGAACACTACATCCGCTGGTGCGGCGCAGCCGGCCGCTACGATGGCCAACTGCCGCCGCACATGGTGTCGCAATGGAGCTTGCCGCTGGTGAGCGAGCTGCTGATGCAGCTGCCCTACCGCCTCACCGGCATCATCAACCAGGGCGTGTCGATGACGGTGCATGGTCCGCTGCCGCGCGCCACGCCGCTGATGCTGAGCGCCGCGATCGAACAGATCGCGCATGCGGACGGCTGGGCCAGGATCATCGTGGTGGTGGTTACCGGCACGGCGCAGCAAGCGCGCCTGGTCGAGACGCGGCTGCACATGCGCGTGCGCCTGCCCGGCGCGCGCACCGCCCGCAACACGCCGGTCCGGCCGCCCGATCCCGCCTGGCAGACCGTCGGCACCTGGCGCGCCGACGCCAGCGACGGCCTGCGCTTCTCGCTGCTGACCGGCGACTTCAACCCGATCCACTGGTGCGGGCCGCTGGCGCGCCGCTCCCTCTTCGGCGCCAAGGTGCTGCACGGTTTCGGCAGCCTGGCGCGCAGCTACGAAACGCTGGCGCCCGGCAGCTTCCGCGAACTCGATGTGCGCTTCCTGCGCCCGGTCACGCTGTCCGCCCAGGCGCTGTCGGTGCAACTGGCGCAGGAAGCCGACGCCGATGGCTGGCGCGCGCTGCGGCTGGCCGGCGGCGACGACATGATCCACCTCGCAGGCCGGCTACGCTGAGTTGCGTGCCGCCGCCAGCCGGTGTATCGTCTGCGCAGTTCAACCAACTCCAGGGATGTGATGATGGCGCTGCTGATATTGGGTTTGCTGATTTTCCTCGGGCTGCATTCGGTCCGCATCTTCGCCGACGACTGGCGCGGCGCCATGCGCGCGCGGCTGGGCGAGAACGGCTGGAAGGGACTGTATTCGCTGGTGTCGCTGGCCGGCTTCGGGCTGATCATCTGGGGCTACGGCATCGCGCGCCAGCAACCGGTGGTGGTATGGTCGCCGCCGCGCTTCATGGCGCACATCGCCGCGCCGCTGATGGTGCTGTCCTTCATCCTGCTGGTGGCGGCCTATGTGCCGGGCAACGGCATCAAGGCGCGCCTGCATCATCCGATGACGCTGGCCGTCAAGGTCTGGGCGCTGGCCCACTTGCTGGCCAACGGCACGCTGCATGACATCATCCTGTTCGGCAGCTTCCTGGTGTGGTCGGTGCTGCTGTTCCGCACATCGCGCCGGCGCGATGCCGCCGCCGGCACCGTCTACCCGCCCGGCAAGGGCGTGGCGACGGCCGTCACGGTGGTGGCCGGCTTTGCTGTTTCGGTGCTGTTCGCCCACTGGCTGCACCAGATGCTGATCGGCGTGAAGCCGTTCTGACGCCTCAGTTGCATTTGCCCCGTATCACCGCAGCGATCACCCACGGCAGCGAGTAAGGCCCCACCACGGCGATGGGGCCGATCTGCGCCGGTTGCAGTTTGAGCGCGTCGCCGTGCAGGCAGTCGGGCACCTTGGCCTGCTCGAAGGCGGCCGTCATGGTGACATGCATGCTCGGCGCGGTGGTGCCGAAGGCGCCGGCCGCGCGGTTCGCCGTGTCGGCCGGATGCGGATCTTCGACGATGGTCTCGCGCACCGCCTTGCGTATCAACTCGTCGGACAACGCGGGCGGCAGGCTCAAGTCGCGCGCCAGCGGTTCAGGCGGGGTCCGGGCCGGCGCCGGCGGCGCTTCCGGCATGGCCCATGCGGCCAGCGGCGCCAGCGCCAGCCAGCCCGCGACTAGAAATTCCCTCATCCGCTCTCCATTATGTTGCGCGCTACGATATCCATGCACTCATCATAGCAAAAACCCATTAGAATCAGCAGACCCAATTTATTGAGAAGGATGGACTATGACGGACTGGACGAGTGGCTACGTGGCGGATATCGGTTATACCTACGGCTACTATGATTTGTTGAATCCCCTGCGCGCCAAGCTGGCGCTGCTGAAGGCGGGCCTGGTCCAGCCTCAGATCACGACGGCCTGTGAGCTCGGTTTCGGCCAGGGACTCAGCGTCAACATCCACGGCGCCGCCTCCACCACCAAGTGGTACGGCACCGATTTCAATCCGTCGCAGGCAAGCTATGCGCAGGAGCTGGCCGCCAATATGGACGACGGCCCGCAGCTGTTCGACCAGTCGTTCGCCGAATTCTGCAGCCGCGCCGATTTGCCGGACTTCGACTTCATCGCCGTACACGGCATCTGGAGCTGGATCTCCGACGAGAACCGCGCCATCATCGTCGACTTCGTGCGGCGCAAGCTGAAGGTCGGCGGCATGCTGTACATCAGCTACAACACCCAGCCAGGCTGGGCAGCGATGATCCCGATGCGCGACCTGATGACCCAGCATGCCGCCATGATGGCGCCGCCTGGCGCCGGCGTGTTGACCAAGGTCGATGGCGCCATCGCGTTTGCCAACAAGCTGATGACCACCAACCCCGCGTTCGCGGTGGCCAATCCGACGGTAGTGGAGCGCTTGAAAAAACTGGCAAGCATGGACCGCCACTACCTGGCCCACGAATATTTCAACCGCGACTGGCTGCCGATGTCCTTTGCAGACATGGCGGGCTGGCTATCCGAGGCAAAACTCGACTTCGCCTGTTCGGCCGCCTACAGCGAGCTGCTGCCACAGTTGAACGTCACACAGGAGCAGCGGGCGCTGCTCAATGAGATCCCCGATGCGGTATTTCGGGAAAGCATCTTCGGTTTCATGTCCAACCAACAGTTCCGCCGGGATTACTGGATCAAGGGCAAGCGCAGCCTGCAGCCGATCGAATATGCCGAACAATTGCGTGCCCAACGCGTCGTCTTGTGCGAGCCGGCTTCGTCGATCAAGCTCACCGTCAAAACGTTGCTGGGGGACTGCACGCTTAGCGGGGCCATCTACACGCCCATTATTCAGCTGCTGAGCGACCATGTCGACCGCACCATCGGCGAAATCGAACAGGCCTTGAGCGGCCATGGCATCACGTTGACGCAACTGCACGAAGCCTGTCTGCTGCTGGCGGACATGGGGGCGCTGTGCAGCGCCCAGGAACCGTCCGTCGCCGCCCTGCGCCGTCCGCAAACCGATCGCCTCAACCAGCGCTTGCTGCTGCAGGCGCGCGGCGCGGGCGAAGTGTCGTCGCTGGCCAGTCCGGTGACCGGCGCCGGCGTTACCGTCAACCGTTTTCAGCAGTTGTTCATCAGCGCCATCGCCGAGGGCAAGCTGCAGCCGTCGGAGTTGGCCTACCACGCATGGCAGGTGCTCAAGGCATCGAAGCAAACCATCCGCAAGCAAGACGTCGAACTGCTGGGCGACGAGCAAAACCTCGCCGAGTTGACCAGCCAGGCCACCGAGTTCCGCGACCTCCGGCTGCCGCTGCTACGCGCCCTGGGCATCGTCTGACGGCGCCTCGGCGGCGGCCACGCGGACGGCGTTGCGGCCGCCCTGCTTGGCCGCGTACAGCATCTTGTCGGCCTGCATCAGCCAGTCGGCCGGCGTGCGGCGCTTGTCCATGAAGGCCACGCCGATCGAGATCGTCAGCGGATGGCCGTCGATCAGGCAGGCGGCGGCCACGGCGGCCCGCAGGTTCTCGGCCAGGCGGCTGGCCGCGTCCAGCGCCGCGCCGTTGGCGATGACGGCGAACTCCTCGCCGCCGTAGCGGAAGATGCGGTCGCTCGAGCGCGTATGCAGGCGCATCACCTCGCACAGCCGTATCAGCGCCTGGTCGCCGGCCGCGTGGCCGTGCAAATCGTTGACCTGCTTGAAGTGATCCAGGTCCAGCAACAGCAGGCAGGACGGCAGGTGCGGGCGGCGCTCGTCGGCATGGTCGGCCAGCTTGCGGTCCAGCGAGCGGCGATTGCCGACCCCGGTCAGGAAGTCCAGCTCCACCTCGGTGTGCAGCGCCTTGTTCTGCGCGCCGGTGCGGTGGGCGAAGATGTAGGCGAACAGGTTGACCAGGCCGATGGTGACGACGATGGTCATCAGGTTCAGCACCGCCAGCTGCGACAAAAGGATCACCACCAGCGCCGCCAGCGAGACGCTGTTGATCGCCACCGCCACGATGGGCCGCAGCACGAAGTAGCAGGCGATCATGGTCGGATACACCCAGTAGATCAGCGATACGCCGCGCAGGTAGACCGTGGCCAGCATGCCGGCCGAATAGAACAGCGTGACGCAGAAGCTGGCGACCCGGTGGCGGCCGGTGCGCCACACGTGCACGATCACCCCCAGCATGGCCAGCACCAGCGCCATGTCGACCGTGGCCGACATCCACTGCTGCTGCATCAGGCGGTAGATCGCGAACGGCAGGATGCTGGGCACGCCCAGCGCGCACAGCATCATCAGAATGACTTCTTCCATGCTGCGCTTGCGCTGGCCGTTCAGCCAGCCGAAGCGCCGTGCCGTTTCCTTGTCGACGGCCGACATCGCATCCGGCTTCAGGTCGGCTGCCCGGCGGTGTGGACCGGCGCCGCGCCGCCGTGCGGTTCGGCCTGCGGTTCGGCCTGAGGTTCGGCTTTATGCTGGCCGGACAGGAACAGATACATGGCCGGCACCACGAACAGCGTGAACAGCGTGCCGATCGACAGGCCGGTGAAGATCACCAGGCCCATCGCATGGCGGCCGGCCGCGCCGGCGCCCGAGGCCACCACCAGCGGCACCACGCCGAACACCATCGCCGCGGTCGTCATCAGGATGGGGCGCAGGCGGGTGGCGGCCGCTTCCTCGATCGCTTCACGCTTGCTCTTGCCGGCCGCGCGCAGGTGGTTGGCCACTTCCACAATCAAAATACCGTGCTTGGAAATCAGGCCCATCAGCGTCACCAGCCCGACCTGGGTGTAGATGTTGATCGAGGCGTAGCCGAGGAAGATGAAGGTCATCGCGCCGAACAGCGCCATCGGCACCGAGAACAGGATCACGATCGGATCGCGGAAGCTCTCGAACTGCGCCGCCAGCGCCAGGAACACGATGATGACGGCGAACGCCATCGTCACCACGAAGCCGCCCGATTCGCTCATGTACTGGCGCGAGCCGCCCGAGTAGTCGACCGTGTAGCCCGACGGCGCCACTTCCTTGACGGTGTTGCGCAGGTATTCCAGGATCTCGCCCTGCGAGGCGCCGGTGACGCCGGCGATGGTGGCCGAGTTCAGCTGCTGGAAGCGGGTCACCGATTCCGGCTGCACGCTGTACTTGATGCTGGCCACGGTGCTGGCCGGGATCATGGCGCCGCCCGGGGTCTTGATGTAGAAGTCCAGCACGTCGGCCGGGTTCAGGCGGTCGACCTGCTGCACCTGCGGGATCACCTTGTAGGAACGGCCGGAGATCGAGAAGTAGTTGACGTAACCACCGCCCAGCGCCGCGCCCATGGCGTTGCCGAAGTCCTGCTGCGTCAGGCCCAAGGTGGCCAGCTTGTCGCGGTCCACCTCGACGCGCGCCTGCGGCGAATCGATCTTCAGGTCGACGTCGGCGAAGTAGAACTTGTTGTCCTTGCGCGCCTTGTCCAGCACCGCCTGCGCCACCGTGTTCAGGTTCTCGAACGGCTCGGTGGTGGTGATGACGAACTGCACCGGCAAGCCGGAGCTGCCCGGCAGCGCCGGGAACTGGAACGCCGCCACGCGGCCGCCGGCCACATGGCTCCATTTTTCCTGCAAGTCCTGCTGGATCTCGTGCGCCGAGCGCGACCGCTTGTCCCACGACTTGAACAGCACGCCGCCGATGCCGGAATTGGTGGTCGGCACGCCGGTGATCTGGAACATCTGCTCGTACTCGGGCAGTTGGTGCGCGATGTCGAAGATCTGCTTGGCGTAGGCCTGCATCTGGTCCGAGGTGGCGGTCGGCGCGCCGACCACCTGCGACAGCACGATGCCCTGGTCCTCTTCCGGCGCCAGTTCCGACTGCGACATCTTGAACATCAGGCCCAGCAGCAGGCTCAGGATCAGGCCCATGACGATCAGCACCGGCCAGGTGTTGAGCAGGCTGTGCAGCAGGCGCAGGTAGCCTCCGTGGACCTTCTCGAACACCTTGTCGATCGCCTTGACGAAACGCCCTTCGTCCTGCTTGGGGTCGAAGAAATGGCCGCACATCATCGGCGACAGGGTCAGCGCGACGATGCCCGACACCGCCACCGCGCCGGCCAGGGTGAAGGCGAACTCGGTGAACAGCGCGCCGGTCAGGCCGCCCTGGAAGCCGATCGGCACGTACACCGCGATCAGCACCACCGTCATCGCCAGGATCGGGCTGCCCAGCTCGCGCGCGGCCATGATGGCGGCGTCGTAGGGCTTGATGCCCTCCTTCATGTGGCGGTCGACGTTCTCCACCACGATGATGGCGTCGTCCACCACCAGGCCGATCGCCAGCACGATGGCCAGCAGGGTCAGCAGGTTGATCGAATAGCCCAGCATCAGCATCACGAAGAAGGTGCCGATCAGCGACAGCGGCATCGCGATCACCGGCACGATCACCGCGCGGAAGCTGCCCAGGAACAGGTAGATGACGATGGTGACGATGATCAGCGCTTCGACCAGGGTCTTGACCACTTCGTCGATCGAGGTGTTGATGAACTCGGTCGAGTCGTAGACGATCTCGCCGGTCAGGCCGTTCGGCAGCTGCTCCTTGATCGGCGGGAAGGCCTCGCGCACGCGCTTGGCGACGTCCAGGATGTTGGCTTCCGGCGCCACCTTGATGCCGATGAACACCGAGCGCACGCCGCTGAAGGCGACGTTGAAGTCATAGTTTTCCGAACCCAGGGTGACGGTGGCGATGTCCTCCAGGTGGACGATGGCGCCGCCGGCCTGCTTGATGGCCAGCGCCTTGAACTCCTCCACCGTGTGCAGGTCGGTGCCGGCGGTCAGCGGCACGGTCACCATCTGGCCCTTGGTGGCGCCCAGGCCGGCCAGGTAGTTGTTCTGCGCCAGCGCGGCGCTGACCTCGGTCGCGGTGACGCCGTGCGCCGCCATCTTGCCCACGTCCAGCCAGGCGCGCAAGGCGAACTGGCGCGCGCCCAGCAGCTCGGCGGTCTGCACGCCCTGGATCGAGTCCAGTTTCGGCTTGACCACGCGCGCCAGGAAGTCGGTGACGTTGTTGGTCGGCAGCGTGTCGCTGTAGAAGCCCATGTACATGGCGTCGGTGGTCTGGCCGGTCTGCACCGTCAGCACCGGCTGCTGCGCCTGCTGCGGCAGCTGGTTGCGCACCGAGTTGACCTGGGTGGTGATCTCGGTCAGCGCGCGGTTGGAATCGTAGTTCAGCCGCAAGGTGGCGGTGATCACCGACACGCCGCTGTTGGACGACGACGACAGGTAGTCGATCCCCTGCGCCTGCGCGATGGCCGATTCCAGCGGCTGCGTGATGAAGCCGGCCACGGTGGCGGCGTCGGCGCCGTAGTAGGTGGTGGAAATGGTGACCACCGCGTTCTGCGTCTTCGGATACTGGTTGATCGGCAGGCTGAACAGCGAACGCAGGCCCAGCACCACGATCAGCAGGCTGACGACGCTGGCCAGGACCGGCCGCTTGATGAAGATGTCGGTGAAATTCATGGCGCGGTTTCCCTTAGTGTTCCTGCGGCGTCGGATTCGGGTTGTTGGCCGGCTGCACCTTGTTGTCGATCACGGCCGGCGTGCCGTTCTTCAGCTTGAGCTGGCCGCTGGTGACGACGGTCTGGCCTTCCTTGACGCCGGTCAGGATGGCGACCTGGTCGCCGCGCGTGGGGCCGGTGGTGACGAACACCTGCTGCGCCACCAGGTGGGCGTTGCCCTTGTCATCCTTGAGGGTGTCCTTGGCGTCGGCCGGCGGCGGCGCCAGCACGAACACGGTCGAGCCGTAAGGGTTGTAGGTGATCGAGGTCTGCGGCAGGGTCAGGTATTTCTTCTGGTCGCCCTGGTCCAGGCTGACGTTGGCGAACATGCCCGGCAGCAGCTGGCGCTTGGCGTTCGGCACCGTGGCCTGCACCTGCACGTTGCGGGTGGCGGCATCGACTTTCGGGCTGATCGAGGTGACCTTGCCGGGGAAGCCGACGCCCGCATAGGCGTCGCTGGTCAGGCTGAGCTTCTGGCCGATGGACAAGCCGGACAACTGTTTCTGCGGGATGAAGAAATCGATATAAACGGTATCGATGGTTTGCAAGGTCACCAGCTTGTCGCCGGGGTTCAGGTACTGGCCGGGATTGACGGCGGTGATGCCCAGCTTGCCGGCGAACGGCGCGCGTATGGTTTTCTTGTCGACCAGCGCCTGCTGCTGCGCCACCAGCGCCTTGCGGCTCTTCAGGTCGGCATCGTCGTTGTCGAGCTGGGCCTGGCTGATGGCCTGGGCGGCGAATTGCAGCTTGTCGCGCTTGAGCACCGAGGCCGACAGGTCGGCCGCCGCCTGCAGCGAGCGCAGTTGCGCGATATCGGCATCAGCGTTCATCTCGAACAGCACCTGGCCGGCCTTGACCTCGTCGCCCGACTTGAAGTGCACCTGGCGCACCAGGCCGGCGATCTCGGTGGTGACGTCGACGCCGCGCACCGGCGCCAGCGTGCCGACCGAGGTCAGCTGCGGCTGCCACTCGGAGATGGTGGCCTTGATCGCGGTGACGACCTGGGCGGTCGGCTTGGGCGAACTGGCGATCAGTTTCTTAATCTGCAAATACTTGCCGAAGGCCAGAACGACGATCAGTAAAAGGACGCCGCCTATCATGATGAACATACGCTTGGTCATGAATCGTTCTCCTGCTTTTTAGTGTTGTTTGATATGTGCTTCTTACTTGGCGCTGCCGTAGGGCGCGGCCGCCGACACCGCCGTGGCCGCCGGCACGCCGCCGGCGCGGTTCCACCAGCCGCCGCCCAGCGCCTGGAACAGCGCCGCCGTGTCGGCATAGCGGGCCGCCTGCGCCTGCACCAGCGCCACGTGGGCCTGCTGGTAGCTGCGCTGCGCGTCCAGCAGCACCAGGTAGCTGATGCCGCCCAGCTTGTACTGCTGGGTGGCCAGCGCCAGCGATTCGGCCGCCAGCGACTCGGCTTCGGCCTGGGCCTTGAGCGAGGCCGCGTCGGAATCGAGCGCGCGCAGGCTGTCGGCGACGTTCTGGAACGCCGTCAGCACGGTGGCGCGGTACTGCGCCGCCGCCACGTCGTAGGCCGCTTCCGCCGCGCGCCGCTTGGCGCTCAGCGCGCCGCCGTTGAAGATGGGCGCGGTCAGGCCGGCGGCCAGGTTCCAGGCCGTGGTCTCGGCGTCGAACAGCTTGCTGAAGGTCTGCGCCGACGAGCCGTAGCTGCCGCTCAGCGTGAACTGCGGATACTGGGCCGCCGTCGCCACGCCGATCGCCGCGCTGGCCGCGTGCAGCTGTTCTTCGCTGGCGCGGATGTCGGGCCGCTGGCGCACCAGCGCCGACGGCAGCGACACCGGCAGCGATTCCGGCAAGGTCAGCGAGGCCAGTTCGAACTCGGGCATGCCCGCCTCGCTCGGCAGCTTGCCGGCCAGCACGGAGAGCTGATGGCGGCTTTGCGCCAGCGCCTTTTCCAGCGGCGGCAAGGTGGCGGCGATCTGCGCCACCTGGTTGCGCTGGCTGAGCAAGGTGTTGCGCGGCACGGCGCCGAACTGGAATTGTTTCTCGATCACGCCCATCTGCTTGTTCAGGGCGTCCAGCACTTCCTGCGTGGCCTTCAGCTGCGCGCGCAGCGAGGCTTCGCGGATGGCGGTGGTCACCACATTGGCGCTCAGCGCCAGGTAGGTTGCCTCGACCTGGAAGCGCTGGTAATCGACCTGGGCGCGCGCGCCTTCCAGCGTGCGCCGGGTGGCGCCGAACACGTCCGGCGTGTAGGCGACGTTGACCGAGGCGTTGTACAGGTTGAAGACGCCGCCGTTGCCGCCGCCGGACTCGGACACCTTCTGGCGCGCCACGCCGAGCTGGCCGTTCACCGTGGGATAGACCAGGCTGCCGGACTGGGCGTTATAGCTTTCCTGCGCCTGGCGCAGCGCCGCTTCGGCCGCCGCCATATTCGGGTTTTGCTCCAGCGCGCCGCGTATCAGCTGGTCCAGCGCGGGAGAGCGGAACACCGTCCACCACTGCGCCGGAATATCCTGCCCCATCGCGAACTGCTGGGCGCCGCCGCCGACGCCGGCCGAGGCCGCCGTCTGGGCCGCCAGCGGCGTCGGGGTGTAGCGGTCGCCCGCCGAGGCCGGTGCGGCCGGGGTCTTGAATTCGGGGCCGAGGGCGCAGCCGCCCAAGCCCGCCGCGACCAGTGCCGCCGCGCCGGCATGCAATGCCTGCCGGTGGAATTGCCTGAAGTTCTGTTTTCTCACAAAAAACTCCCGCTGAAGGGTCATGCCAGACCAAAAGGTTAACTGAACTGCACTTTTGCCTGACATATTCGCATTTTTTACGTGCTGAGTGTGTTTTTTGTATGACATTCGCGCCACGAAACTTGCTAGGCGAAAAAAAACGGGCTCCGCCGTGAAGGCGAAGCCCGTTTCAGGGAAAACTGTGGGGATGGATCAGGCGGCTTCTGCGGTGGCCACCACGCCGTAAGCGCGGTTGGCTTCGGTCAGCGAAAAGGCCGATGGGCCGTTGACCACCGAATCCGCCGCGCGTTCGCTGCTGCGGTAAGTGATCGGCATCTGGTAGCGGCGCAGTTCGTCGGGACTGATCTTGCCGTCCTTGTTGCTGTCGGCGGCCATGTCGACCTTGCCGCTGCCCAGCACGCCATTTTCATCGACGCCAGGCAAAGGATCGGGCGACACCAGATTGTTCTGGTCCTCAGCGCTGCCGTCGAGGCCGAACTTGGCCTGGAAGAACTGGGTTTCAGGGCGCAGCACCAAACGCTTCAAGCCTTCGTCGAATTGCTTCAACGCCAGCTTCATGCCATCGTCGTCCGACTCCGCCACCGCCTTGACGACGGCGCTGGCCTTGTCGGCCGCGCTGACGGCAGGAGCGGGATCGTTTTGCACCGGTGAGTTGAAGCCAGGCAAGGACAGATAGGCGGCTACCGATGCGCTCAAGTCCGCATTGGTTTCGGCTACAGGACTGGCGTTTTTCTTCGGCTCAAGCGTCTTCTCCGCGACCACGGCCGCAGGAAGGGAAGCACCACCAATGTTGTTCACCATAATCATAATCGACTCCTGTTTGACGACACCTGGAACTGTCGAGCAAAAAAATTTCTACCCCGTCATTCTATCAAGGATTTAGCAACAATCACCATTTTTAGCGGCCTGTAGAGCGAAAAAGTGTCTTTTCCCCATGCAAAACTTGCACCGAAGAATTGTTTTGATTTGCAAAATTAATCACTTAATGCCTGTAATAGTTTTTCGCCATCGGGACAGCCCCAACCCGTGCACGCATCCCATCCCGGCACCGCCTGCTGCGCGCCATTATTGCCATCCGTGACGTCCCTGGTCACGCCCCTGCCCTGCAAGGAACCGTACAGCAATGGATGCAGGAACCCGACCGGGCGGCCTAGCCGTTGGTTGATCAGCGCCAGCAGGCCGGCCCACAAGGGCGCCACCGCGCTGGTGCCGCCGAACACCAGGTTCTGGCCGTCGACCCGCACCTTGTAGCCGCTGGCCGGATCGGCGTCGCCGGCCACGTCCGGCACGCCGCGCGCGGCATGGCCGTTGACCACGCCCTGCTGATAGTCGGGCCGGCCGAAGAAGCTGCTGTAGCCGCCGCCGGTGGCGCTGTTGGGGCCGCTGTTCCACACGGTTTCCACCGCCTGGCCGCCGTCCTGCAGCATCACGCGCGTGCCGCCGCAGGCCAGCGCGTGCGGCGCCGACGCCGGGAAGTCCACGTGCTGGGCGCCATCGCTGACGCCGTCGGTGGAGCCGTTGTCGCCGGCCGCGCACAAGATCGTCACGCCCATCGCGGCGGCGTCGGCAAAGGCTTGTTCGAAGGCTGTCATGGCCTGGCCGGTCCAGGCCGATTCCGGCGCGCCCCAGCTGATCGAGATCACCGACGGCTTGTTGACGGCGTCGTGCACGGCGGCGGTGATGGCGTCGAGAAAACCGCGTTCGGTATTGGGCGCGTAATACACCGCGATCAGCGCGCCCGGCGCCACCGCGCCCGCCACCTCGATATCGAGCATCACTTCGCCATCGGCGCTGTTGGCGGTGGTGGGACGGTTCTTGGCGTGGTCGACGCTGATCGACCTGACGCGCGGCACCGGCAAGCCCAGCTCACCGAAATATATCCTCAGGTCGCGCGGCCGGCTGCCGCCGCCCAGTTCGATGATGCCGATGCACTGGCCACTGCCGTCCAGCCCCTGCGGGAAGTTGTACAGCTGCGCCAGTTGCGGCGGCGAGAACGCGATATTGGCCGCCGCCGCCGAGGCGAAGCCGTCCGCCTGCAGGCGCTGGAACTTGGGCGTGGCCACCGGCCGGTCATCCAGTCCGAACACGCCCTCGACCACGCCGGCCAGCGCATCGGGCACGCTCAGTTCGCCGATCCGGCCGCGATAGCTGCCGTCCGGGTATTCGTACTCTTCCAACTGGACGCCGAAGGCGCCGTTCATCTGCGCGGCCGTGCCGGCCAGCACCACGCGCCGCTGCGCCGCGTTGCTGCTGATCACCGCCATGCCGCGCTGGGTCGCGAAGGCCTCGACCTTGGCGATGTCGGCGTCGCTGGCGCCGTGCGCCTGGGCGAACTGCTCGCGGCTCAGGTACTGGCGCCCGACCGGCTGGGTGTCGGCGGTGGCCGCCTGCAGGTCCAGCGGCGCGCGGTCGGGTGCGGCGCGCAGCCGCACGGTGATTTCTATCGTCTGCTCGTCCGCAACCGGACCCAGCGCGACTGCGCCCTGCAGCGCCAACTGGCCGCTGCCGGGAATGATATGGGGGTTGGATGTCGTGGCCATCGTAAGCTCCTTTTCGATTGGGACTACCGTCAAAAGATACTGGCCGCGATGGCCGCGCGATTGATGCAGCGCAGACGATTGGTTGATAGATCGGCGGATCGGCCTTGCTTGAATCTCATAATGGAGATATATTCCCGTTTATGAGAAATGATATCGAATCCCGCCTGGCCCTGCGCCTGGCCGCCCTGCGCGTGGAGCGCGGATTGTCGCTGGACGAATTGGCCGCCGCCAGCGGCATCAGCCGGGCCACGCTGTCGCGCCTGGAACGCGGTGAGAACAGCCCCACCGCCGCCCTGCTGGGCAAGCTGTGCGCCGTGTTCGGCCTGCCGATGTCGCGCCTGATCGCCGAGGCCGAATCGCAGCCGGGCGAGCTGCTGCGCGCCGCCGACCAGGTGTTGTGGCAAGATCCGGCCAGCGGCTTCAAGCGCCGCATGGTGTCGCCGCCGGCGCGCGGCTACGGCGTCGAGCTGGTCGAAGGCTGGCTGCCGCCGGGCGCCCGCATCGACTACGACAGCGCCTCGGTGCCCGGCATGGAGCAACACCTGTGGCTGCTGGAAGGCGCGCTCGACTACACGCTCGACGGCGTCACCCATCAGCTGCAAGCGGGCGATTGCCTGCGCTTCCACCTGTTCGGCGCAACGCGCTTTTTCTGCCCAGGGCCGTCGCCGGCCCGCTACCTGATCGCCCTATGCCCACCATAAATCAGCTCGATGGCGCCGGCCTGCGCCGCCATGCTTCCGACCTGGCGCAGGTGCTGCGCGACTGCGTGCTGCACGGCGCCAGCGTCGGCTTCCTGCTGCCTTGTCCGCTGGAGGAAGCGCAGGCCTTCTGGCTGGCGCTGGCGCCGCAGGTCGACAGCGGCGCACGCCTGCTGTTCGTCGCGCACGACGACCACGGCGCGCTGTGCGGCACCGTGCAATTGGTGTTGTGCGGCCTGCCCAACGGCCGCCACCGGGCGGAAATTTCCAAGATGCTGGTTCATTCCGGCGCGCGCCGGCAAGGCATCGCCCAGGCGCTGATGCGGCACGCGCTGGAGCGTGCCCGCGCGCTGGGCTGCAAGCTGCTGGTGCTCGACACCTGCACCGGCTTCCCGGCGCAGGGCATGTATGAAAAGCTGGGCTTCGCCGTGACCGGCGTGGTGCCCGACTACGCCGCCCTGCCCGACGGCACGCTGGGCCCGACCACCTTCATGCACATGCGGTTGTGACCGCCGCGCCACCTTATTGGACAGTCCACCTTGATTAATTGGTCAGGCCACCGTAGAATTGGCTGACCAATTGACCACAGCCTCACCCTCTTCCCGCATCACACAGATTTTTGACCACCCGCGAGCTCGGCGTTCCCCACGCCCTCCTCGCGGTGGCACGGCATACGCGAGGTGTGCCGACCGGCGACCGGCGCAGACCGGCGTTCCAACTCAATATCTGGAGACAAAAAATGCACGTCAACCTACTCAAAGCCGTGGCGGCCGCCACGACTGCCGTCTGTATTAGCCTCGCCGGCAGCGCGCAGGCGGCAAGCGATCCGCTGCACAACGCCGTCATCAGCGCCAGCTACAACGGCGACGCGGCCGGCATGCTGGGACTGGACCACGGCTTCAACGCCGAAGCGGGCAGCAACGTCAGCGCCCTCGATCCCAACAATCCCGGCGCGGAATTCCTCAGCGCCGACTACCTGCTGGCCTTCGACTTCGCGCCCAACGGCCACCTGACCATCCTGAACAACGGCGCCATCGGCGCAGGCAGCTACAACGCCACCTTCGATTTCGGCGCCACGCTGGCCGCGCCCATCGCCGGCTTCAGCATCGTCGACAGCGGCGTCACCAGCGGCACGCCGGTGCTGACCATCGTCAACAGCCACACCATCGCCATCGACCTCAGCGCAGTGAACTGGAACGGCGACTTCAACGCGCTGGAAACGGCCATCGTCCTGCAAGCCATGCCTGTGCCGGAACCGGCCGCCGCGTGGATGCTGCTGGCCGGACTGGCGGGCTTGGGCACTCTGGCCCGCCGTCGCCAGCCGCAGCACTAAACCGCCCTCACACCTCAAGGAGCACCATATGAAACGCTACGGTTTCAGGGCGGCGCTACGCCTGTCCCTTCTGATTTCGCTGTGCGCCCAGGCGGCATCGCCCGACGTCGCACTCCAGGGCGCGCCCGCCGACGGCTTTGCCGCCATGGCCGGCGGCACCAACGGCGGCGCCACCGCGCTGTCGTCCAATATCTACACCGCGACCAATCGCGCACAACTGCTGGCGGCCATCAAGCATGGCGGCGCCGCGCCCAAGATCATCAAGCTGAGCGGCACCATCGACATGAGCGAAGGCGTGCCTTACGCGAACACCGGCGACCAGGCGATACGCGGCCTGATACGCCTGCCCAGCAACACCACGCTGATCGGCGACGGCGCGGCGTCGGGCATCGTCAACGGCCACATCGTCGTCGCCAACGTCTCGCAGGTCATCATCCGCAACCTGAAGATCGTCAATCCCTGCGACGTCGGCCCGATCTGGGATCCGACCGACGGCGCGCTGGGCAACTGGAATTCCGCCTACGACGGCATCGGCGTCAGCGGCTCGGACCACATCTGGATCGACCACAACACCTTCACCGACGGCGCCATGACCGACGACCTGCTGCCGGTCGAGAACGGCCAGCCCAAGCAGTGCCACGACGGCGCGCTGGACATCACCAACGCATCCGATTACGTGACGGTGTCGTACAACGTCTTCGGCCAGCACCGCAAGAACAACCTGATCGGCTCCAGCGACAGCGCCACCGCCGACAGCGGCAAGCTGCACGTCAGCTTCAGCAACAACGTGTTCCGCGACATCGTCAGCCGCGCGCCGCGCGTGCGCTACGGCCAGGTCCACGTGTACAACAACTACTTCGTCGGCGGCAAATCGCATCCGGCCTACCCGTACGAGTACAGCATAGGCGTGGGCCAGGCGGCGCAGATCCTGTCCAACAACAACGTGTTCGAGATCGCCGGGGTGTCCCGTTGCGACGACGTGGTCGAGCCGATCGGCGGCACCGTGCCGGGCGCCTTCAAGGACAGCGGCTCGATGCTGAACGGCGCGCCGCTGGCCGGTTGCTCGACGCCCAACAGCGTCGCCTACGCCGTGCCATATGCCTACGCGGCTCGGCCGCTGGCGCTGGTCAAGGCCAACGCGCTGGCGCAGGCCGGCGGCGGCAAACTGAGCACCGCCATCAGCGGCAGCGGCAACGTCACGCCCGACGTCAGCGTGATGCTGACCTGCCCGCCGTCCGGCCTGTATTTCTGCGACGATTTCCAGACCGGCGGCGCGGCCAACTGGGACCTGCTGCCGGTGGCCGGCGCCAACGGCAGCTTCAGCGTCAAGACCGAGAACGTCGGCGGCGCCAATATGGTGATGCAATACACGGCGGCCACCACCGGCGGCGTGCTGGCCTTGGTCAAGCCCGCGGCCATGGGCGGCGTGCCGTCCGCCGACTACTACGTCGAGGCCCGCATCAAGCCGCTGACCAACAGCACCACCGGCAACAAGCAGCTGTACCTGATCACCCGCTACAAGGACGCCACCAACTGGTACGGCGGCGGCCTCAATGTGCAAAGCAGCACCGCCAGCACACAGGTGGAAATCGCCAAGATGCTGGCCGGCTCGCTGTCGCGCCCCAAGCAGGTGAAGAGGCCGATCGCGATGGACGCCCAGTTCTACACGGTGCGCTTTGAAATGATAGGCACCTCGCTGACCGTCTACCTGGACGGCGAAGCGCTGGGCACCGTGACCGATGCCGCCTTCGCGGAGCGTGGCAGGGTCGGCCTGTACACCGCCAACAAATCGTTCCAGATCGACGATGTGCGCATCGGCGATCCGGCGCTCAAGCCTTCGCAGTTGACGCTCAATCCCGCCTCGCTCAGCTACTCGGCCGAAGTGGGCGATGCGCCGCTCAGCATCAGCGTCACCGCCGTCAAGCCGAACGGCACGCTGGACAACTTCAGCGTCAGCTCCAGCAACCCGGCGGTGGCGGCGGTGGCCATCAACGGCACGGTGCTGACGATCACGCCGGTGGGCGCCGGCAGCGCCAGCATCGTCGTCACCAGCGATTCCGATCCGACCTTGCAGCGCACCATCGCGGCCACCATCAGCCCGCAGTTCGTGCAACCGACGCAGACCTATCCGCTGGCCGGCGCCGCCCTGCCCGCGCCATCCGGCAGCGCCAACATCGACGCCTCGCTCAAGCTGACCTTCGACACGCCGCCCACGCTGGGCAGCAGCGGCAGCATCCGCATCTTCCGCAAGGCCGACGATGGTCTGGTCGATGTGATACGCCTGACCGGCGAGACCGACATCCTGGGCTACGCCGGCCAGCCGGCCATCCGCAAGGTCAACACCACGCCGGTCAGCATCAGCGGCAACACGGTGACGATCAAGCCGCACAGTAACAAGCTGGCCTACGGCACCGAGTACTACGTCGCCGTCGCCAACGGCGTGCTCAACGGCGCCACGCTGGGCGGCGTGCCGTTCGCCGGGATCGGCAAACTGGGCGACTGGTCGTTCACCACGCGCGCCGCCGGCCCGGCCGCCGGCAGCAGCAGCCTGACCGTGGGCGCCGCCGACGACGCCGACTTCAACACCGTGCAGGCTGCGCTGAACTACGCGATGAAGGAACTGGGCGCCAACGACCCGCTGACCATCACCGTGCGCAACGGCACCTACAACGAGTTGCTCTACCTGCGCGGCAAGAACAACGTCACGCTGCATGGCGAAAGCCGCGACGGCGCCGTGATCCAGTACACCAACCATGACACGCTGAACACCGGCTCCGGCGCCAGCCAGGCCAGCGGCGACAGCGCCACGCCATCCGGCGGCCGCGCCGTGATGCTGGTCGAAGCGGCCGACATGCTGACCCTCGACACGCTGACGCTGAAGAACACCACGCTGCGCTCGGGCGCCATTTCGGCCCAGGCGGAAACGATATACTTCAATAACGACAGCGGCCGCTTGCTGGCGAAAAACGCCAACTTCTACAGCGAGCAGGACACGCTGAACCTGAAAGGCTACGCCTGGTTCTACCACTCGCTGGTGGCGGGCAATGTGGACTTCATCTGGGGCGGCAGCCGCGCCGCGCTGTTCGAGGAAAGCGAGATCCGCTCGGTGGGCGACACCGCCAACGCCGGCAGCGGCGGCTACGTGCTGCAAGCACGCGTGGCCAACGCCGGCGACAAGGGCTACGTCTTCCTCAACAGCAGCCTGACGCACGGCGCCGGTCCCGGCCCGCTGCATGGCGACGTGCCGGCCGGTTCGACCTACCTGGCGCGCAGCCCCGGCGGCACCGCCACCTGGGACAACGTCGCCTTCATCAACACCAGGATGGACGCGCACGTGGCCACGGTCGGCTGGGCCGGCGCCGGCGTGAACGGCCAGCCTGCCCCGAACCCGGTGACGCCGACCGCCGCCAGCGGCTGGCGCGAATACGGCAGCACCACGCTGGCCGGCGCGCCGATCAACCTGGCGGCGCGCGTCGGCGGTTTCCAGCTGAGCGCCAGCGATGTGGCGGCCAGCTTCGCCGACCGCGCCAAGGTGTTCGCCGCCTACAACGGCGGCGCCGGCTGGAACCCGCAGCCCTAGCAATTGTCATCGAGCCGTCACAAGGATGGGGTAGGATATCGCGGGCGCATGGTAGGCTGTGCGCCGACGATCCTTCCCAACCTGACGACGACCCAACATGACAAAGAAACTGTCCCTGCCCGCACTCGTAATCGCGACCTCCTGCCTTGCGCTGAACGCCGCGCACGCCGCCGCCCCTGCCGCCAGCGCCGCCTCGGCCCAGCCGAAACTGGTGGTGGTGCTGGTGGTGGACGGCCTGCCGAACGAGCAGGTGCTGCGCTATCGCGACCAGTTCGGCCAGGGCGGCCAGGGTGGCCTGCGGCGCATGCTGGACCAGGGCGCGTCGTTCAGCAACGCGCACCAGGCGCACGGCGTCACCGTCACCGCGATCGGCCACAGCGCCATCCTGACCGGCGCCTACCCGTATGTGCACGGCATCATCGGCAACAACTGGATCGACCCGGTCACCAGGAAATCCGTCTACTGCACCGAAGACACCCACTACACCTACATCAACGAAGAGACCAAGCCGAGCGACGGCACCGCGCCGACCCGCCTGAAAGTCGACACGCTGGGCGACCAGCTGCGCTACGCCACCGGCAGCCGCAGCAAGGTGGTCACCGTCTCCGGCAAGGACCGCGGCGCGATTCTGCTGGCAGGCAAAACCGGCACCGCCTACATGTACATGGACAAGAGCGGCAACTTCGCCAGCAGCACCTTCTACATGAAAGCCCATCCGGCCTGGGTCCAGCAATACCAGGCCGGCAAGCCGCAGGACCGCTACTACGGCAAGTCGTGGACGGCGCTGCTGCCGGAATCGGCCTACGCCGGCGACGCCGACCCCGACCTGAACCAGGTCAAGCCGGGCACCCACAACCGCCTGCCCTACGCCTACTACAGCGAAAGCGGCGAGATCGACGCCGGCTACTACAACAGCCTGAAGACCGGCCCCTTCCTCGACCAGCTGACGCTGGACTTCGCGCGCGCCGCGGTGGAAGGCGAAAACCTCGGCCGCAATCCGGCCGGCGTGCCGGACCTGCTGGGCGTGAGCCTGTCGGCGCACGACTACGTCAACCACGCCTTCGGCCCGGAAAGCAAGCTGTCGCACGACCACCTGCAGCGCGTGGACCGCATGCTGGGCGACTTCTTCAACTACCTCGACAAGCGCGTCGGCATGGACAACGTGCTGGTGGTGCTGACCGCCGACCACGGCTTCCCGAACACCCCCGAGTTCTCGCAGACCCAGCACATCGACGCCCAGCGCATCGACGGCGACAAGCTGATGAACGCGCTGGACAAGCACCTGTCCGAAAAATTCGGCGGCGCCAAGCTGCTGAGCGCCTGGTCGCTGCCCAACATCCACCTGGACTACGCGCAGATCGACAAGAGCGGCCTGAAACGCGAAGAAGTGGAAACCACCGCCGCCCGCTTCCTGCTGGCGCAGAACGGCATCGTCGAAGCCTACACCCGCACCCAGCTCGAAAGCGGCGCCGCCAACACCACCCGCATCGCCACGCTGATGCGCCGCGCCTGGAACCGCGAAGCCTCGGGCGACCTGATGGTGGTCGCCAAGCCGTACTGGTACTTCGGCACCGGCACCAGCGGCACCTCGCACGGCTCGCCGTACGCCTACGACACCAATGTGCCGCTGATGATCATGGGCAAACGCTGGATCAAGCCGGGCGCCTACGGCCAGTACGCGGAAGTGGTCGACATCGCGCCGACGCTGGCCCATCTGCTGCAGGTGCGGCCGCCGGCCGGCGCCGAAGGCCGCGTGCTGACCGAGACGCTACGTTAATCGAATGTAATTTGCATATTTGAAATAATTTATTGGCAACATCGCGGAATGATGTTATTTTTTCATCTCTTACAACCGAGATGGGGAAATGATGAACAAAATCGCATTCGCAGTACTCGCTTTGGTCGCCGGCGTTACCAACGCCGGCGAGTTGTATAACAATGGCCCGGTGGTCGACGCCACCGGTGTCTCCGTGATCGGGCCGGACGCCACCACCTTCGGCTTCGGCGCGCAAAGCGGTGTGGGCAATTTCGTGGCCGACGATTTCAACGTCACTGCAGGCAAGACATGGAATGTCTCCAGCCTGAGCTTCTTCGGCTACCAGACCGGCGCCAATGGCTTCAGCTTCACGTCGGCCACCTGGAGCATCGTCTCGGGTAGCGACGTCAATTCGGGCACCGTGGTTGCCTCCGGCACCACCGGCGTCACCAATGGCGGCCTGGCCGGCTATCGCGTCACCGACAGCACGCTCACCAACAAGCAACGCGCCATCTACACGGTCAACGCCGACATCACCGACGTCTCGCTGGCTTCCGGCCACTACTGGCTGACCTGGGGCCTGGCAGGCACCGCGGCTTCCGGCCCATGGCAGCCGCCTACCTCCGACGCGCGCGAAGGCAACGCCGCGCAATCGACCGGCGGCGACCCATTCGCCACCTTGGAAGAATCCGGCAGCGGCCTGTCGGTGGAATTGCCATTCGCCGTCAACGGCACCGTCAGCGCCGTTCCGGAACCGGAAACCTACGCCATGCTGCTCGGTGGCCTGGGCCTGGTCGGCCTGGCACGCCGCCGCGCGCGTCGCGGCTGATAGTTCGCCGCGTCTCAACGGCTTTGCGGGTTCCTGCCCGCAAAGCCGGCCCCCCCCTCAATCAAACTGGTATAGCAGATCGCAAATTAGTTATCGCAGCTGGAAGTGCTTCCAGCTATAGTAGGCGTCGACATTTAACTTCCACGATGACGACATGAATAAATACGGCTTGCTGCTGGCTGCTTTCAGTGTGATCTCCGTTCCCTCCTTCGCGGCCGCGCCGCGCGCCACCACTGCCACCGGCGTGGTCGAGGGCACCTTGGAGGCTTCCGGCGTCAAATCGTATAAAGGGATACCGTTCGCGGCGCCGCCGGTCGGCGACCTGCGCTGGAAGGCGCCGCAGCCTGCGCAGAAGTGGCGCGGCGTGCGCAAGGCCGATCACTTCGGCCCGCGCGCCATGCAGCTGCCGCTGTTCGGCGACATGGTGTTCCGCTCCGACGGCGCCAGCGAAGACTGCCTGTACCTGAACGTCTGGACACCCGCCAAATCGGCCAGGGACAAGCTGCCGGTGCTGGTCTACTTCTACGGCGGCGGCTTCGCGGCTGGCGACGGTTCCGAGCCGCGCTACGACGGCGCCAGCATGGCCGCCCAAGGCATCGTCACGCTGACCGTCAACTACCGGCTCAATATCTTCGGCTTCCTCGCCCACCCCGAACTGACGGCCGAATCGCCGCACAAGGCGTCCGGCAACTACGGCCTGATGGACCAGGCGGCGGCGCTGCAATGGGTGGCGAAGAATATCGCGGCCTTCGGCGGCGATCCCGCGCGCGTCACCATCGCCGGCGAATCGGCCGGCTCCTGGTCGGTCAGCGCGCAGATGATATCGCCGTTGGCCAAGGGCTTGATCGCCGGCGCCATCGGCGAGAGCGGCGCGCTGCTCGGCCTGGAGGCCCCGCTGCCGCTGGCGATCGCGGAAAAGAAAGGCGCCGACTTCGCCGAAAAAATCGGCGCGCCCACGCTGGCCGCGCTGCGCGCCATGCCCGCCCAACAGCTGCTGGACACCCTGAAGCGGCCGGACGCGCCGTGGCTCGCCGACATCCAGGACGGCTACGTGCTGCCCCGCAGCCCGCTCGACATGTACGCCGCAGGCCAGCAGGCCAAGGTGCCGTTGCTGGCGGGATGGAATTCGCAGGAGGGCTACTACAAGCAGGTGCTGGGCGAAGCCGAACCGACGCCGGAGAACTTCAGCAAGATGCTGCAGACGATATACCGCGAGCGCGCCCCGGCCGCGCAGCAAGCCTACAGCGGCGACGTGATGCAGGCCGCGACCGATCTCGCCGGCGACCTGTTCATCGCCCACGGCACCTGGAAGTGGATCGACACGCACGCGCGCACCAGCGGCCAGCCGGTCTATCGCTACTACTATTCGCACCCGCGTCCGGGCCAGACCGGCGCCGGCCACTCGGTCGAAATCGAATATGCGCTGGGTAACCTGCCGTCGAATAAAGTCTATGCATGGAGCGCCGACGACTACGCGCTGTCGACACAGATGCAGGCCTACTTCGCCAACTTTATCAAGACCGGAAACCCCAACGGCGCCGGTCTGCCGGAATGGCCGCGAGCCAGCAGCGGCAAGGGCTCCCGCTTGATGCGGCTGGACCTGCCGTCGGCCGCGATGAGCGCCACCGACGACGCCCGTCACGCGTTCCAGGACCAGCAACGGGAAACCAAATAAGCAAAAATGAAAACTGCCACTTAGTTTGTATTTTATTGTATCGACCGGTAATTCTTTGAAAAGTTGCTATACACTAGCTTCCTTTATTCGGGAAATCATCAGGAATACAAACTATGCGCAAGAGTATCGGCTTCATCACCCTTTGCTTGACGGCGTCCGCCTTTGCAGCGGAGCCATTCGACGACAAGTTCCGCCAGCTGGACGAAGTTCTCCCCTCCGCCAATAGCTACCGCACCGCCTCAGGCGCTCCCGGCGCCGCCTACTGGCAGCAACGCGCGGACTACACGATCCGCGCCTCGCTCGATGAAGCCAAGCGCGCCATCACCGGCAGCGAGCAAATCAACTACCACAACAACTCGCCCGATACGCTGAGCTACCTGTGGGTGCAGCTCGACCAGAACATCTACAAAAAAGATTCCGACGCCCGCATGATGCTGACGCAGCCCTCGCGCGAAGCATGGGCCAAGCCGCGCACGCCGGAAGACGGCTACAAATTCGAAGGCATGCGCGGCATCCTGGCCGGCCGCGAATTCGACGGCGGCTACAACATCAAGTCGGTGGCCGCCGGCGGCCAGCCGCTGAAGTACACCATCAACCGCACCATGATGCGCATCGACCTGCCGGCGCCGTTGAAGCCGGGCCAGAGCTTCGCCTTCAATATCGACTGGTCCTACAACATCAACGAACAGCAGGTGCTGGGCGGTCGTTCCGGCTACGAGCACTTCGAGGACGACAAGAACGACCTGTTCGAAATCGCCCAGTGGTATCCGCGCATGGCGGCCTATTACGACGTGATGGGCTGGCAGCACAAGCAGTTCCTGGGCTCCGGCGAATTCACGCTGGAATTCGGCGACTACGACGTGCAGCTGACCGTGCCGGCCGACCACGTGGTGGCCTCCACCGGCGAACTGCAAAACCCCAACGACGTGCTGTCCGCAGCACAGCGCGACCGCTTGGCCAAGGCAAAGACCGCGACCGCGCCGGTCGTCATCGTCACGCAGGAAGAAGCGGAGAAGGCCGAGAAGTCGGTCAGCAAAGCATCCAAGACCTGGCACTTCAAGGCCGCCAACGTGCGCGACTTCGCCTGGGCCTCCAGCCGCAAGTTCATCTGGGACGCGCAGGGCTTCAAGAAGGATTCCACCAACGTGATGGCGATGTCCTACTATCCGAAGGAAGGCAATCCGCTGTGGGGCAAGTACAGCACCCAGGCCATCATCCACACCATCGACCAGTACAACAAGTACAGCTTCGACTACCCATACCCAACCGCGATCTCGGTCAACGGCCCGGTCGGCGGCATGGAGTATCCGATGATCTCCTTCAACGGCCCGCGTCCAGCCAAGGACAAGAAGACCGGCGCCCTCACCTGGTCGCAGCAGACCAAGTATGGCCTGATCGGCGTGATCATCCACGAGGTGGGCCACAACTACTACCCGATGATCATCAACTCGGACGAGCGCCAGTGGACCTGGATGGATGAAGGCCTGAACACCTTCGTGCAGTACCTGGCCGAGCAGGCATGGGAAGACAACTACCCGTCGCGCCGCGGCGAGCCGCGCAACATCGTCGACTACATGCGCAGCCAGAACCAGGTGCCGATCATGACCAACTCGGAGTCGCTGCTCCAGTTCGGGAACAACGCCTACGCCAAGCCGGCCACCGGCTTGAACATCCTGCGCGAGACCATCCTGGGCCGCGACCTGTTCGACTACGCCTTCAAGGAATACGCGCGCCGCTGGAAGTTCAAGCGCCCTACCCCGGCCGACTTCTTCCGCACCATGGAAGACGCTTCCGGCACCGACCTTGACTGGTTCTGGCGCGGCTGGTTCTACACCACCGACGCGGTGGACATCAGCATCGACGGCATCAGCGAATACGGCGTGAGCACCAAGGATCCGGAAAAGGAAAAGGCATGGAAGAAGGCGCAGAAGGATGCGCAGCCGATTTCGATCTCCGAGCAGCTCAACAAATCGCTGCCGAAACGGCTGGACGCCCATCCTGAGCTGAAGGACTTCTACAACGAGCACGACGAGTTCACCGTCACCAACAAGGACCGCAACACCTACGCCGAAGCGATCGAAAAGCTGGAGCCGTGGGAGAAGAAGCTGCTGGACCAGGGCAAGCACCTGTACCTGGTGGACTTCTCCAACGTCGGCGGCCTGGTGATGCCGCTGATCCTGCAGGTGGAACTCAAGAGCGGCAAGAAGTACATCGAGCGCATTCCGGCCGAAGTATGGCGCTACTCGCCGAAGAAGATCACCAAGTTGATCGTCACCGACGAGCCAATGGTGGGCCTGACCCAGGATCCGTTCTGGGAAACCGCCGACATCGACACCAGCAACAACAGCTGGCCGCGCAAGGTGACGCAGTCGCGCATGGAGCTGTACAAGACCGAGCGTGACCGCAACAACCTGATGCGCGACTTCAATACGCCGCTCAAGGGCAAGGGCGACAAGTCGTCCAAGGACTCGTCGACCGAATGATGCTGCATGCTTTACGCCTGGCCGTGGCTGCCGTGCTGGCGTTCGCCGGCACGGCGGCCATGGCCCATAATTTTCACATGGGCATAGCCGACATCAGCTACAACGAACGCACCGGCAATACCGAGATCGTGCACACCTACACGGCGCACGATGTGGCGCTGCTGCTGACGAATCTCTACGGCCGCAGTTTCGACCTCGGTCAGGCGGACAGCGAAGCACCGCTGCGCCGCTACGTCGAGCGGCAGTTCTACCTGGAAGGCCCGGACCGCCAACGCCTGCCGCTGCACTGGGTGGGCGTGAAGGCGGACGCCGACAGCGTCGTCATCTTCCAGGAAATCGAAGGCAGAAAGCTGGCGCGCGCGACTCGCATCCACAACGCCTTGCTGATAGACTTCCTGCCATCTCAAAAGAACACAGTCAATCTGCAAGCCGATGGCCCCGTCCAGACTCTCATCTTCGATCAAGGCAGCATCGATCAAACCACCCCTTAAATGCCTGCTGCTGTTCGCATTGAGTTCGGCCCAGGCCGACGACCAGATCCTGCAACGGGTGCTGGTCGAAGGCTCGCGCGGCAACCAGCTGGGCGTGGCCGATGCCGCCAGCGCCGGCAGCATCTCGCAGCAGGAACTGGCCGCGCGCACCGTCTACCGTCCCGGCGAAATACTCGAAGCGGCGCCCGGCCTGATCGTCAGCCAGCATAGCGGCGAGGGCAAGGCCAACCAGTTCTACCTGCGCGGCTTCAACCTCGATCACGGCACCGACCTGCGCACCACCGTCGACGACATGCCCGTCAACCAGCGCAGCCACGCGCACGGCCAAGGCTGGACCGACCTGAATTTCCTGATCCCGGAACTGGCGGTGCGGCTCGACTACAAAAAGGGGCCCTACTCCGCAGGCGAAGGCGATTTCGCTTCGGCCGGCACGGCGTCGGTGGTGTATGCCAACCGTTTGCTGCAAGGCGTGGCCAGCGTTTCGGCCGGCCAGAACGGCTACGGCCGCGCGCTGCTGGCCGATTCGCTGGAAGCTGGCCAAGGCAGCCTGCTGTACGCGCTTGAAGCGCTGCACAACGACGGCCCCTACACGCACCCCGACGACTACCAGAAACTGAACGCGGTGCTGCGCTACAGCGAAGGCTATGCCAACAACGGCTACAACGTCAGCCTGATGGCCTACCGCGCCGACTGGAACTCGACCGACCAGATACCGCTGCGCGCCGTGCAGGATGGCCGGATGGGCCGCAACGACGCCATCGATGCTACCGACGGCGGCAAGTCGCATCGCTACAGCCTGTCCGGCGGCTGGCGGCGCACCGGCGAGGACAGCGCCTCCAGGGTCAATGCCTACATCATCGCCAACCAGCTGGACCTGTATTCCAACTTCACCTACTTCATGGACGATCCGGTGCATGGCGACCAGTTCGCGCAGCCGGACAAGCGCGTCACCAGCGGCCTCAATGCGAGCCACAGCTGGCACCAGCACATGGCCGGTGGCGACAGCAGCACCACCATCGGCATCCAGCTGCAAAACGATAATATCTTCAACGGCCTGCTGACCACGCAGGCGCGCCAGCCGCTGGCTGTGGTGCGGCGGGATCACATCGTCGAATCCAGCGCCAGCCTGTACGTCGAAAACAGCACGCGCTGGAACAGCGCCTTCCGCACCGTGGCGGGTGCGCGCCTGGACAGCTACCGCTTCGACGTCCGCAGCGACCTGGCGGCCAACTCCGGCAAGGCCAGCGACCATCTGGTGAGTCCGAGCCTGAGCCTGATCTACGGCCCGTGGCAGACGGCGGAACTGTACGCCAACATCGGCAGCGGCTTCCACAGCAACGACGCGCGCGGCGCCACCATCCGCATCGATCCCAAGACCGGCGCGGCGGTCGACCAGGTGTCGCCACTGGTGCGTTCGCGCGGCATGGAGCTGGGCGCGCGCAGCAGCTGGCTGCCCGGCCTGCAATCGTCGCTGTCGGTGTACCGGCTGGATTTCGATTCGGAGCTGAGCTTCGTCGGCGACGCCGGCACCACCGAGGCGGGACGGCCGAGCCGCCGCTACGGCGTGGAAGTATCGAACTACTACAAGCCGTTGAAATGGCTGTCGGTCGACCTGGACCTGGCCTACGCGCGCGCCCGCTCGCGCGATGAAAAGCTGGAAGGCGCGCCGGAAGGCCACTACATCCCCGGCGCCATCGAAGGCACCGGCCAGCTGGCGCTGACCGTGGACGACGGTGGCCCGTATTCGGGGTCGTTGAAGCTGCGCTATTTCGGACCGCGTCCGCTGATCGAGGACAACAGCGTACGCTCCGCGGCCAGCCTGACCTTGAACGCCCGCTTGGGATGGAAGATCCGCAAGGGTCTGATACTGGAACTGGAAGCCTTCAACCTGACCAACCGCCGCGACTCCGCGATCGACTACTACTACCCGTCGCAGCTGAAGGGCGAAGCGGCGCCGGTCAACGACATCCACTTCCACCCGATCGAATCGCGCTCGCTGCGGGCGACGCTGGTCAAGAACTTCTAGCCACGCTCGTTCAGCATGGGGAAGCCGCGCTGGTGCCATACCGGATAGGCCGGAGACACATCGCTGGCCTGCTCCAGCAGCGCATTCTGCTCGGCGCTCAGGCGCCAGCCGGTGGCGCCGATGTTGTCGATCAGCTGCTGCTCATCGCGCGCGCCGATGATCACGCTGGAAATGGTTTTCTTCCCCAACAGCCAGTTCAGCGCCACCTGCGGGATGGTCTTGCCGGTCTGTTCGGCCACGACATCGAGTGCATCGACAATGCGGAACAGGCGTTCCTCTTCAAAGCCAGGGCCGGTGCCGGCGATATCGTGCGCGCGCGTGCCCGGCTTGGCCGGCTGGCCACGGCGGATTTTTCCGGTCAGCTTGCCCCAGCCCAGCGGGCTCCAGACCATCGCGCCGACGCCCTGGTCTTCTGCCAGCGGCATCAGCTCCCATTCGTAGTCGCGGTTCAGCAGCGAGTAGTAGACCTGGTGCGCGACGTGGCGTGGATAGCCGTAGCGGTCCGACACCGCGAGCGATTTCATCAAATGCCAGCCGGAGAAGTTGGAGCCACCGATATAGCGCACCTTGCCCGAGCGGACCAGCTGGTCCAGCGTGGACAGCGTTTCTTCGACCGGGGTATTGTTGTCCTGGCCGTGCAATTGCAGCAGGTCGATATGCTCGACTTGCAGCCGTTGCAGGCACTGGTCGACCGCATCGATCAGATGCTGGCGCGACGAGCCGAAGTCGTTGGCGCCAGGGCCGGACGGGAAAGTGACTTTGGTGGAGATCAGCAAGCGATTGCGCTTGCCCTTGATGGCCTGGCCGAGGATCTGCTCAGCCAAGCCGTCCGAATAGACGTCGGCGGAATCGAACATCGATACGCCGTGTTCGAGGCAGACATCGATCAGGCGGGCGGCGCCGCCTGCGTCCGTGCTGCCCCAGGCTTTGAAGAAGTCGTTGCCTCCTCCAAAAGTACCCGTGCCAAAACTGAGTTCCGGCACGCGCAAGCCGGATTTGCCGAGACGGTTATGCTCCATCGCTACCCTCCATAGAATGAAAATGGATTGTAGCTTAAAAAGCAACCCCACACCGCCAGCCAGGGGTCTGACCCATTGGGGTCAGACCCCGCCTTGGCTCGGGGGGCGCGTCTTAATCAGAACTCTTCCCACTCGTCCTTGCTGGCGGCCGCGCTGACCTTCAGCTTCTTCGGCGCGGCTGCCGACTGGGCAGCGGGCTTGGGACGCGGGGCCGCAGCCCTGGGCAGCGTCGCGACTACCGGCGCGGCGGCGCGCACCGGGCGCTTCGGCGGTGCGTACGCGGCAGCCGAGGCGTTGATCTTGAACGCGCTGACCACTTGTTCCAGCTTGTCGGCCTGGTCGCGCAGCGTCTGCGCGGCGGCGGCGGTTTCTTCCACCAGCGCCGAATTCTGCTGCGTGGTCTGATCCATCTGCGTCACTGCCTGGTGCACTTGGGCGATGCCGTCGTTCTGCTCCTGCGTCGCCGCGCTGATCTCACCGACGATGTCGGTCACCTGCTTGATGCTGGCGACGACTTCCTGCATCGTCGTACCGGCCTGCTCCACCAGCTTGGTGCCGGAACCGACCTTCTCCACCGAATCGTCGATCAGCGCCTTGATCTCCTTGGCCGCAGCGGCCGAGCGCTGCGCCAGGTTGCGCACCTCGGTCGCCACCACCGCGAAGCCACGGCCCTGCTCACCCGCGCGCGCCGCTTCCACCGCCGCGTTCAGCGCCAGGATATTGGTCTGGAAGGCGATGCCGTCGATGACCGAAATAATGTCGACGATCTTGCGCGACGATTCGTTGATCGATCCCATCGTCACCACCACCTGCTCCACCACCGTGCCGCCCTGCGCCGCCACGTCCGAGGCCGAACGCGCCAGCTGGTTGGCCTGGCGGGCGTTGTCGGCGTTCTGGCCGACGGTGGAAGTGAGCTGCTCCATGCTGGCCGCGGTCTGCTCCAGCGCCGCCGCCTGCGACGAGGTGCGCTGCGACAGGTCGCCGGTGCCGCTGGCGATTTCCTGCGAGGCCGTGCCGACGGCGAGGGTCGACGCGCGCACCGCGTCGATCACGCCGGCGATCTGCTCCAGCAGCTTGTTGAACGCCACCGCCGTGTGGCCGATTTCGTCCATGCGCTCCACCTTGATCTGATGCGTCAGGTCCAGCGACTGGCTCACGTCTTCCAGCGTATCGCGGATCGACGCCAGGCTGCCTTTGATGATGACGTACAGCTGCCACGCCAGCGCGCCGGTCACCAGCAGGCCAAGCACCACCACGCTCACCATCAGGCGGAAGGCGAATTTGTAGGCGGCGTCGCTCTCCTCGCGCACGTCGCTGATCAGCTTATTGTTGTAGGCGATATGGTCGTCGAAGCCTTTCTTGACGGCGCCGGCGGACAGCGCCAGCGGCGTGCCGGCCAGCAGCGTGGCGCGCACCGCATCCATGTCGCCGGCGTGGGCGCCGGCCAGGAACGGAATCAAGGCCTGGCGGTAGGCCGCCATGTTGGCCTTGTCCGCTTCCAGCATCTTGCGGTCGGTGTCGTCGAAGATGCGCTCTTTTTCGTAGGTCGCGATGACTTCGTCGAACTTGGCGTGGGCGTCGTTGTAGGCTTTGTCCAGGGCAGTCTTGTCGGGCAGGTTGGAGAACACCGACAGGCGATAGCCGGCCAGGCGGCTATCAGCAAGATAGCCTTTGGCCATATTCAGGCCGGCGATGCTGGGGATCAGGCGAGTCTGCACCATGTCGAGGCGCTGCTGCGCCCGGGACAGTTGGGTAAGGCCGGTAATACCGACGAAAATCAGCGCGAGTAACGCCAATGACAAAGTCAAGATCAAGCGCTTTGTAATAGTCATGATGACTGCCCATAGAAGTGGAGGAGTGAGGAAAGAGCCAGCCGTCTGTGCGGCCATAGGCCAGTATAGCGGAACGGTATTACCGCAAAATAACTAAGCGAGAATTTACGCCGCATTGCTACTAAAACGCAACGCATGCAATTCGCAACCCCGTCAGGCCAGGTCGGGATACCCGGCGGCCCGCGCCTCGGCCTCGATTTGCAGGATGCGATCGTAGTCGGCCTCACTGCGGTGCTCGAAGCCCCGGATACGCAGGCTGTCGAACAGCGCGCGCAGTGCCGGCGCGGGTTCCAGCAAGGCGGCACGCAGCCGCGCCGTCAATTCCGGCGGCGCCTTGCGGCCTGCAACCCACGGCAATCCCGGCGACGGCACCGAGTGCTGCAACACAGTCAATCCCTGCAAACTCGCGGGGTCTTCCTGCATCAGGTAGCCGAAGGTCACGCAATCGATGGACGCAATCGCGGCCGCGCCTTCGCGCACCATGCGCAGGCTGGCCGCGTGGCTGCCGGACCACTTCACCGATTCGAAGTAGCGTCCATCCAGCGACCAGCGCGCCACGGCGTGCCGCAGCACGTTCATGCCGCTGTTCGAATCCGGATCGTTGACCGCGGCGACGCGCCCGCGCGCGTCGGCCAGGCTGCGGATGCCCCCGCCCTCGCGCGCGACGATGAAGCTGGAATAGTCGCTGCCCTCGCAGCCGGGGAAGTCGAAGCACGGGGTGGCCAACAGGGTCACATGGCCGCGCAGTCGTGTCAAGTAGGGATAACCACAGGTCTGGGTCAGCAGCACGTCCGGCCGCTGCCAGAATGCCGGCAGGTCCGCCGGCCGCACCAATTCGGCGCACACACCCGTTTCGTCAGCCAGCGCCAGCAGCAACGCCTCGTATCCGTGCTGGATGCACGGCGAGACGTTGTACATCGGCAGGGCGAATTTCCAGTTCATGTGTCGGGCATGTTCGGGTGGACCGGCGCGTCGACCGGAGTAAAACCGAAGCGGCGCATCAACTCCCCATAACCGTGCAGATGGAAGCCGCCGCTGCGCGTATTGTAAGCCGCCCGCCGCGCGCGATACACGCGCGGCAGCAGATACCACGGCAAGGACGGCAGGTCGTGATGCACCAGGTGCAGGTTATTGTTCAGGAATAGCACCCGGAACACGAAGCCCGCCTCATTGAGCACGATGCGCTGCTTGTGCTCCGCCGCCGGACGGTGCTCGTAGTAGGACCGTATCATCGTCAGCGACTGCGCCGGATACGAGATCGCCAGCACATAATACAGCGGCGACATGCCGAACGCCGAGTGCACCCACCACAGCAGCCCGCCCAGCATGGCGAAGTGGATCAGCCACATCGGCACGTTGCGCCACTCGCCGCGCAAGGGCTGACGCAGTGCCTCGCTCCACGCGGCGGCGACCGCGATCGCCGGGCCGACCAGCAACCGTCCCCAGAAGGTCTTGTTGAACCAGTACAGCAGCCGCACCGGTTTGCCCAGGCCGGCCCACACGGCGGGCGACACATAATAGCTCTCGGTGTCGAGCGCCGGCATCGTCAGGTGGAAGTCGATGTGGTGGCGCAGATGGCTGTCGCGATACAGCCGGTACGGATACCAGATCGCCAGCGGCGCATAGCCGAACAGGCGGTTGACCGAGGCCCACGGCGTGGGATGGCCGTGGATCAGCTCATGCTGGAGCGACATATACCAGGCGCACCACCAGATCATCAGCAAGGTGGCCGGCACGTCGCCGATCCGGCGCCAGTACGCCAGCGTCAGGAACCAGCCGCCGTAGATCACGGCGATCAGCAGCCAGGTAGGCCACTCTCCCAGCCACAGCAACCGCCTGCGCTCGGCCAGCACTTCAGCGCGCTGAGACGCATCGACGTACTCGGAGCGCTGCTGCTTCAGGCTGGGGGAGTCCATCGCGCTCGGTCAGAAGCGCGCCTTGACGCGCAAGCCCAGCGTACGCGGACGCACCATGAACAAGGTATCCCCCGGCTGGATGGCGATGGTGTTCGGCGTGACGTCGCTGATCTTGGCGCCGTTGGTCAGGTTGGTGCCGAACAGGCCGAACTCGTAGGCGCCCGTCTTGTAGGTGACGGTGGCGTTGACCGTGTTCGACGACGGTATCTGCGCATAGCTGCCCTGCGCCGCCGCGAAGTTGGTGTAGGCGTCGCTGTGGTAGGCGTAGCTGGCGGCGATGCCCACTTCGTCGTTGCCGCGCACGGGCACGGAGTAGCTGGCCGTCGCCGTGGCGGACAGGCGTGGCGCGTACGGCGCGCGGCTGCCTTCCGGGATGTTCTGCGCGGCGATGCCGGTCACCACGGTGCGGGTGGCGTAGGCGTGGTTGTAGGCGGCGCTCAAGCCCAGCGATGCGCGGCGCGTCAGCTTGAAGGCGGTTTCCAGCTCCAGGCCTTCGCTGCGGATCTTGCCGGCGTTCTGCGTGAAGTAGTAGGTGCACGGCAGCTTGTTAAACACCTGCACGTCCTTCCACTCGATCACATAGACGCTGGCGTTGAAGGTCATGCGCTGGTCCAGCAGCGTGGTCTTCGAGCCGACTTCGTAGTTCCACAGGCTGTCCGGCGCGAAGGTGGCCGGCGCGTTCACGCCGCAGAAGTTGAAAGGCACCGGCTGGTTGTTGCCGCCGTAGCGGAAGCCCTTGCCCACCGAGGCATACAGCGTATGGTCCGCATCGACATGGTAGGCGGCGGCGAAGCGCGGGTTGGCGCCCTGCGAAGTGGCGCTGCTGTTGCTCAGTTCCGGCTGGCCGACCGGCGCCGACGGCGTCGCGCCGACCAGGTTGCCGAACAGGCCGGTGAAGCGCAGGTCGAAGTCCTGCGTGCCCTTGAACAGGCGCAGGCCGGCCGTCAGGTCCAGCTTGTCCCACACGGTGTACGTGCCTTCGGCGAACAAGGCCAGCTGGCGCGACTTGGTGTTCTGCGTGCCGGAGAAGAAATCGTTCGGATTGAAGGCCAGGTCGTTGGTCTGCGAGTTATAGCCGGGGAAGTTGTGGGTGGCGGCGAAGCGTTCGTCGAAGCCGGTGGTCGGTTCGTCCTGGCGCGTATTGCGCTTGCCGGTTTCGAAGAAGGCGCCGGCGGTCCACTTCAGCGGGCCGGAACCCTTGGAGTTGAGGCGGAACTCCTGCGCGAAATCGTTGACCGCGTTGCCGATCGTGTAGGCGGCCTGCATCAGCGGCGCCTTGCCGCCGAAAATGAAGGCGGTGGCCGGATACTGGGCCGAGGTCACGTACAGGGTGTCGCGGTGCAGGTAGGACGTCGACGACACCAGCTGCGCGCCGCCCAGGTCATAGCTGACGCCCAGGTTATACAGCTGCAGCTTGTCGTTGCTGGTCTGCGGCAGCAAGGCGATGGTGGTGAACGGCGCCAGTCCGGCATAGGCGTCGTTGACGCCGCCCTTGATGTTGGAGGCGGTGACGCTGGCGTCGATCACCAGGTCCGGCGAGGCGCGCAGGCGCAAGGCGGCGCGGCCCTGGTTGGTCGAGACGTCGTTGGTGGTGCTACCGAAGGTACTGCTGCCAATAAGCTGGTTGCGGATGTAGCCGGAATCGTTGCCGGTATAGGCAGTCAGGCGCAGGCCCAGCACGTCGGCCTTCAGCGGCAGGTTGAGCATGCCGCGCAGATTGCGGTTGGCGCCGCCGAAGCCGGAGGTGTTCGAACCCACCGCCTCCACCGTGCCGAACAGGTCGCCCAGGTCGGGCTTCTGCGTGATCTGGCGCACCGCGCCCGCCATCGCGCCGGCGCCGAACAGCGTGCCCTGCGGCCCTTGCAGCACTTCGATGCGCTCCAGGTCCAGCACCTTCAGGTCGGGATTGGACGATTTCAACGTCACCGGCATGTCGTCGATATACACCGCCACCAGCGACGAGTCCTGCACCTCGGACGGCACGATGCCGCGCACGACCAGCCCGCGCATGGTGATGTTGTTGACGCCGGGCGCCTGCTGCTGCACCGACATGGCCGGCACCAGGTTGGCGATATCGCCGAGGTTGCCTTGGCCGTAGCGCGTCAGGCTGTCCGGCTTCAGCACCGTGATCGCCGCCGGCACCTGCTGCACATCGACCGCGCCGGCCGAGCGCGTGGCGGTGACCTCGACGCGCTCGATCTTTTCCGTGCCCACTTCCGTCTCAGCCGCCTGTGCGGCGGCCAGCGCACCAGCCGACCACAGCGCCAACGCGCAGCGCACTTTCACTTGCTTACCCATCTGTTCCCTTAAATCATGTCTCTCAGGGGCGAAGTATAGCGAGCGGCAAGCGCTTTGCACACGAAGATAATCGCGCTAGTTTATGTGGCGGCCGTTGGACCGGGGTGGCTGCTGCGTGTGCCAACGCACAGCGGCGGCATGGGGACCGGGGCAGAATGCAGGCATGGATACCTCACCCGCACACCGCAAGCCGCCGCCCGCCGCCTACGCCCTGCACCGCCAGATGAGAGCGGTGCAGCGCTGCATGGCGGCGGCAACGGTGGAGGAATCGGTCAGGGCGACCAGATGGGCGAGCGCCTGGTACAGGCTGGTGCAACGCAAGCTGGATCAACTCCAGCATGCGCCCAGGTACAGGCATTAGACGGGGACGTAGCAGCCGCCGGCATGGCGTTCCATGGCGTTGCGGTCGCGTACGATGATGGTGCCGCGGCGGCATTCGATCATGCCTTTTTCTTGCAGCTTGCCGGCGCAGCAGGTGATGCTTTCGCGCCGCACGCCCAGCAGGTTGGCGATCGTTTCCTGGGTTACTTTCAATTCATTCGACAGCGAGCGGTCCAGCCGTTCCAGCAGCCAGCGGCACAGGCGCTGTTCGATGCTGCCATGGCGCGCGCCGGCCACCGTTTGCGCCAGTTGCGCGAACAGCGCGCTGGTGTGGCGCATCAACTGCTGGGCCAGTGCGCCGCCGTCGAAGAAGGCCGAGCGCAGCACCGAGGCGCGGATGCGGTAGCCGTAGCCGGCGCTTTGCACCACCGCCGAGCAGTTGGCGCGTTCGGTCTCGTACATCGACACGCCGACCACGCCATCACGGCCGACCACGCCGATCTCGGAGGCGCCGCCGTCTTCCGTCACGAATTGCAGCGAGACGATGGCGTTGGTGGGGAAGTAGGCGTATTCCATTTTGTCGCCGAAGTCGAACAGGTGTTTGCCTGCGTCCAGCGGCACCAGTTCCAGGTGTTCGAACAAACTGATCAGCTCTTCACGGGACAGTGCGCGCAGCAAGTCGTTCTGCTGGGCGCCGGTCAGGCTGACGATCGGTGCGGATGTTTCTGCCTGCGTGCTGCGCACTGCATGTTGCGATACGGAAGGATGAGTAGCGTGGTACATGGCGAGCCTCTTGGTAGGTTGTCGATCATTGCGACCTGATGAACAACACTATATCCGCGCCATGTGCGGTCGATTATAGGAGCACGTAAGGGCTATATGTAGGTTGGGAACATAGGGCAATGTGGTCCCTGTCCTACGGCGTGTAGTCCACGCCGCCGCCCTTGGCCAGCCCCGTCAAACCTTGAATTTGAAGCGTGACGCCTCTTCCAGCAGGCGCTCGTCGCGGCTGCGCAAACGGCCTGGATTGCGGCGATGTTCCGGTTCGGCAACCACGCGCTGGATCACCGTGTCCGCCACGCCGCGCTGGCTGAGATAGGCGGCCGCGCTGTCCGGACCTTTACGGTCGGCAACTTCAATGCCTGCTTCGACGACTTCGGCGCCGACGTAGTCGGGACGGAAAGTATGGGTGGTCGACATCACAGCCTCCTGGGCGGTAAATGAATGGTGGATACCATGGCCCATTGTATAGCAGCATGGCGGCCCCAGGCAGGATGCAAAAACCACAGACGCGGCAAGTTTCCATAAATACTCACCAATTGTCACGGTGAATTGATAAAATAATGACAAGCTGCATTGCCCGGCTGAATGGACACGCAGCTTGGTCGACGGAATATCATCCATGATCAAACGGAGGCATTCATGCGGACACACGCAGTCTCGCAATACACCCCACTGGCCATAGGCGCGGCACTTGCGCTTCTGAGCCCAGCGGCCGTGGCCCAGGTCAGTTCCATGACCGCGACGGCCACCTACTCGATGGACGGCGGACCGTCCACCACGCTGACATCAAGCTACCCATCACTGACCTACGTGGATGTGCTCGATTTCAGCAGCTCGGCGACCAGCAGCACCGGCCTGCACAGCTACGGCAGCACCTCGGGCAACTTCGGCAGCCGCGCATCCGGCACCGGGACCTATCAGGTGCTGAGCAGCTTCAACATCATCGAATCGTTCACCAACACCGGCCCGACGGCGCAGACCGGCACCTTCCACTTCAGCATCACGCCTGGCATCCTGCAAAACACCATCAATACGCCGCTCACCGGCGGCAACTACGTCGAAGCGGGACTCAGCTTCGATATCAAGCGCGACGGCAATTCCATCTGGGGCAGCGGCGCCACGCTGAAGTCCGACGCCAGCGGCACCGCCTACAACACCGCCGGCGACAGCTCCTTGTATGCCGGCGGCGGCACCATGTACAACGTGCTGGGCGGATCGCACGACATCGACCTGGGCGTGATCAACGCCGGCCAGACCATCCAGCTCAGCTACACGCTCAGCACCTATGCCAACGGCGACGCGCCGGCCGGTCCGCCGGTGCTGGTGCCGGCCCAGACCTTCGTGGTGCCGGACGGCTGGTATATGGAAGGACCATGCAAGGACAGCGGCTATGGCGGCTACGGCAACGGCTGCATGAACCATCATCCCGGCGACGTGGTGGTGATACCGGAGCACTGGCTGAGCGGCAATCCCGGCGGCTCGCAGGCCAGCAGCGGCGATCCCTTCCATGTCGACCTGGGCGGCACAAACTATCTGGTCAACCACTACGGCCAGAACTACCAGGGCTATATTTCGCTGGACCCGGTGCCCGAACCGAACCAGTATGCGATGCTGTTCGGCGGCCTCGGCATCCTCGCCTGGCTGGGACGACGCCGACGCCGACAAGTCGAAACGGAAAACAACTAGGCCAGTTGCGCCTCCAGTGCGTCGACCAGTTGCAGCGCCAGCTGCCGCTGGTCGAAGCCACGGTAGCGCTGCGCGAACGACTGGGCCGCCTGGCGCCATCCGGCTTCGCTCAACAGGCGGCGCACCTGCCGGCGCCAGTCGGTCGGCCGCGCCAGCAGCGCCGCATTGAGGCCGGCGCCATGACGTTCGACCTGGCGCGACATCAGGAACTGCTCAGCCTGCATCGGCAACAACAACACCGGCACGCCGGCCAGCAGCGCCTGCACCAGCGTCGCCTCACCGCCATGGCAGACGCACAGCGCGGCCTCGCGATACGCTTCCTGCAACGACACCGGCGCGCGCGCATAGTGCAGCAAGGGGCTGTTGACCGGCGGCGGCCGTCCGGCGGCGATTTCCGGCAAATAGCACAGCACCCGGCAGCCTTCGGCCACCAGCGCCGCCAACACGGCTTCATGGTCCGGATGCGCGCTTTTCAGATAGGCAAACACCTTGGGTCCCTCGCCCGGCGGCCACTGCGGCGGCTCGCCCGTTTGCGGCAGGAAACTGGGCCCCAGCCAGCGCGTGCCGGCATCCTGGCGAGCGTAGTGATCCAGCTCCGGCCAGGTGCACAGCAGTTGCTGGTCGCCCAACAGCAGTTCGGCGCCCCAGCGGAACGGCGGCGCCCGGTGTTCGGCCAGGATGGCATTGGCGGTTTGCAGCAGCCGCGTCTCCGCGTTGTGCAGACGGGCGGCCGGCAGCGCCTCCCAATCGCGCAGCGGCGGCAAGGCGCGGCCGGCGGGCGGGCTGTAGAAACCGATCCCTACCGACGCCGACGGCAGCCCCACGCAACGCGCGGCCAGGATCGCGGTCGGCGCATAGTCGGCCACCACCAGGTCAGGCTGCAATTGCTGGAACAGCGCGCGCCAGCCGCGCACCATGCCACGCAAGGCGCCGGGGTCGAGGTAGCCGCACAGGAACAGGATCTCGGCCAGGCTGGCCTGCGCCGGCGGCACGCCCATCGCCTGATGCAGCCACACCGGCGCCTGCAGCACCGGCACGTCCAGGTCGGCCAGCACGCGATCGGTTTGCACCAGGTCGCGCAGGCTCATGCTGACCCGATGGCCGCGCTCCTGCAGCGCCAGCGCCAGCATTTTCAGGCGGCCCGCGTGTCCCAGGCCGCCGCCCAGCTCCCAGCATAGATGGATGTGTGCCATGCCGTCGAGTGTACCCGAGATCGCCGGCATCCCGCACCTGATGCGATGGGGAGCCGGCGCTCCCCAGGGGTCTTAGCGGGCCGGCACGGCGGCCAGCGTCTCGTGGCTGGTGGTGGTGCGCTGCGGCGCCTTGTGCACCATGGTGTAGGCGTAGTCGACGCCCATGCCGTAGGCGCCCGAGTGTTCGCGCACGATGGCCATCACGGCGTCGTAGGTTTCGCGGTGGGCCCAGTCGCGCTGCCATTCCAGCAGCACTTGCTGCCAGGTCACCGGCACCACGCCGGCCTGGATCATGCGCTGCATCGCATAGTCGTGGGCTTCCTTCGAGGTGCCGCCGGAGGCATCGGCCACCATGTAGATCTCGTAGTCGCCCTCGGCCATCGCGCACAGCGCGAAGCTGTTGTTGCACACCTCGGTCCACAGGCCCGAGACGATCACCTTCTTCTTGCCGTTGGCCTTGAGCGCGTCGCGCACCTTCTGGTCGTCCCAGGAATTCATCGACGAGCGTTCCAGGATCGGCTTGCCGGGGAACACGTCCAGCAGCTCCGGATAGGTGTGGCCGGAGAACGCTTCGGTCTCGACGGTGGTGATGGTGGTCGGGATGTTGAACACCTTGGCGGCCTTGGCCAGCCCCACGGTGTTGTTCTTCAGCGCCTGGCGGTCCATCGATTGCACGCCGAAGGCCATTTGCGGCTGCTGGTCGATGAAGATCAGCTGGCAGTTGGTCGGCGTCAGTACTTCGAGTTTAGGGTTGGTCATGGTGGCTTCCAGTTTGATGGGTTGAATACGGCGCCCGCTGCATGCAGCGCGGCTGCGACCATCTTAGGTCGCGGCGCCGACGAAAACCACTGGCAAAATGGAGAGGCCGGACTAACCTTTTGCAGGCCGCGCAATCGGCGCCGCCGCGCGCCGGCGCTGCGCCAGCCAGACCAGCGCGGCGGCGCCGCCCAGCGCCAGCGTGCCGGGTTCCGGTATCACGAAGAACGTGCTGCTGAGGCCGGTATCGGTGGTGAACGTCACCTCCCCCGCAAAGACCGGGAATGGTGTCGTGCCGAAGAAATCGAAATGAAAGTACGACAGGTCTATCGGCACGGGAAACAGCTCGGTCATGTCGGGCTGGGCCAGCAGTTCCAGGATCGCGACGCGGGCCTCGTCCGGGGCCAGTTCATCGGCCGGACCGGTGACGACACCCTTCGACGGTCCCGGGTCGGCCGGGTTGGGCTGGCCCGGCAGCAGCAGCGTGCCGATGATCCTCGCCGTTTCGCCGCCTTTGTATTTGATCAGCACCTCCTTGCCTTTCTGGACAGGCGGGCCGTCCAGGTTGCCGCCGATGCTGATGATGCGCTTGGTGGGATCCTGCACGCGGTAACCCGTCGGCGGTGCCGGCGGCACCGGCGGCGACACGTAGAAATGAATGTACAGATCCTTGGTGGCATGCTTCTCGATCCGCCAGGTGCCGGTCACAGGGATATCGACGATAGAGCCTTTGGGGAGCGGCACGCCATCGACAACAAAAACATTCTCGTGCGCGTGCGCGCTTGGGCTTGGCAGGGCAAAAACGATGGGCAGGAACAGCAGAATGGCAGCTAGTTTGGTCGACATGGCGGGCTCCTCACAATTAATCGGTTACAGCGTGAGGGAGCTGTCGCAAATTTCAGACCATGAACTTAAGGTCTTGATTTGCTGGGCGCAAGCCGTCGACCGCCGCCCGCGGTGTAAGGAAAACCGGCGCTAGCGTTGCGGCATTTTGTCGTTCAGGAAAGCGACGATGGCATCGACGGCGGGCTGCAGCCACGGGTCGAACAGCCAGAACGAATGCGGCGTGTTCGGCAGTACGACGGTCTGGCTGGCCACGCCGGCTTGCGCCATGCGCGCCGCCATCTCTTCGCGGCCGACGGAAAAGCGCGGCTGGGCGCTGGCGATGAACAAGATGGGCGGCATGCCCGGCCGCACATGGCGGATCGGCGACGCTTCGGCCCACAGCGTGCTCTTCTCCGCATAACGCCCGCCGAACCAGGCGCCGGCCGCCGACGGCTGCTTGGCCGGATCGTCCTCGTATTTCAGCGCCGCTTCGGCGGTGAAGTCGGACAGGCCGTCGATGTTGACGATGGCTTGCACCGCACTGTCGAGATGGCCGGTGACGCCGGCCAGGCTGGCGATCTGGCCGCCGGCCGAGCCGCCCGCCAGCGCGATGCGTTGCGGATCCAGGTGGTACAGGCCGGCGTTGCCGCGCACCCAGCGCACGGCGGCGCGGGTGTCGTCGATCGCCGCCGGATAAGCCGCCTCGCCCGACAGGCGATAGCTGATCGCCACGGCCGCATAGCCACGCTGCGCCAGCCGCACCGCCATCGGCGCGAACTCGGAGCGGAAGCCGGCGCGCCAGCCGCCGCCGTGCACCAGCACCACCACCGGCATGCCGCCGTCGGCGCGCGCGGCCAGCGGCAGGTACAGGTCGAGCTTCAGGCAGCGCGTACCGACCTGGGCATACGTCAGGTCGGCAACGCGGCTCACGTCCACAGGCAGCGCCGCGCTGGCGATGCGGATGGCGGGATAATCGCGCACCAGCTTGGCGTAGGTGTGCTGCGCGTCGTAGGTGTTCAGGGGATCGGCGGGCGGCTCCACGCAAGGCGCTGCGGAGGCCGCCATATGCAAGCACAGCATGGCGAGCACGCACAGCAAACGGGCGATAGGATCAGGCGTCATAACCGCCGAGTATGCCACACGCGGACACGTGACGATTGCGGCGCATCTGCGGGAATGCTAATGTGCAGTCAGGGCTGAAGCCGATCTCAGACATAAAACCGCCCTCGCTGCAACCTACCATGCCGCACAACCAGGAGACAGACATGACCCATTTTGCCAAGCGCATCGCCACTTTCATCCTTGCGACCATCATTTCCATAGGAGCGAGCGCGGCGCCGGACAAGAGTACGCCGGAGCAGGCCCAAGCCATGGTCAAGAAGGCGGTCGCCTACATGAAGAGCCATGACCGCGAAGCCGCGTTGACCGAGTTCAGCAATCCGAAAGGCAGCTTCATCGACCGCGACCTGTATATCTTCGTGATCGACCTGCAAGGCAAGATGGTGGCGCACGGCGCCCTGCCCAAGATCATCAACAAACAGGTGCTGGAGATGAAGGACCCGGATGACAAATACCTGTTCAAGGACATGCTGGCGGTCGCCAACGGCGCCGGCAGCGGCTGGGTCAACTACAAATGGCCCAACCCAAGCAGCAAGGCGATCGAGCCGAAAACCACCTTCGTTGAAAAAGTGGGCGACCTGGTGATCGGCTGCGGCGTCTACAAATAAACCGTCATCGCACCGGCAGCCAGGCGGGTTTGGTGTCGGTGTGCAGTTCACGCTGCACCGGACCGTCGTACGGCGGCTCCAACGTGCCCAGCGTGACGGCGATGCGGTCCGGCGACTCGGTGCTGCGCCAGAACAGCGTCGAGCCGCAGACCCGGCAAAAGCCGCGCCGGCCGTGCTCGGACGAGGCGTATTCGGTAACCAGGTCGGCGCCGCGTTCGACCACATAGCCGGCGCTGGCCACATTCGCATACGAGCCGGAGGCGGCGCCGTGCTGCTTCTGGCACATGGTGCAATAACAATGGCTGGCGTGGCTGACCGGCTTTTCCGCCCGGTAGACCACGCCGCCGCACAGGCAACTGCCGTGCAACTGGCCGGTTTCATGCATGATGCTCGCTCCCTCGTCATGGCGCCAGCGTCCATGATGCGCGGAGCGCGCGGGCGGCGTCAATCTCGTTGTGGCGTGTTCGGAGTATCCGGCGCGCTGTCGGCCAGCGGTTCGCGCGGGCGGCGCCGGCGTTCCGGGAAAAGAAAGCCCACCGTTTCGCCCACCGCCGAACAGGCGGCGACCAGCTTGAGCGCCTGCATCGGCTCGGCAAACGCCACGGCCGATGCCTGCGCCAGCGTTTTTTCGGTGGTCGGCAATTCCGTCGTGAACATCCCGTCTATCGTCAGGAAGCGCACCGACCGGATCTGAAGTTCGCGCGCGATGGTTTCCTGGCTGGCGCTTTCGGCGATGACGCTGCCGCCGACGCTCAAGGCCATGCTCAGCACGCCCAGCCGCCGCGAAAACACGACTTCTGCGGTCTGCATAAAACTTCCTTCCAAAAAAAGACTGCCTCCGATCAGAGGCAGTAAGGGTAGACCACATCAGTGACTTCAGGAAGCGATCTTGCCAGTTAGAAATTACCGGCGTGTGACATAGACTTGCATTTTAGGATCAAATCGGAATCCTCTTGCGCGCGAGGGATCAGGGTGGCGCGGCGCGCGGCAGATGGACGGTGAACGCGGCGCCGCCGGCCGGCAGGTTGGCGGCCTCGATGCGGCCGCCGTGGCCGTGGACGATGGTTTGCGTCAGCGCCAGGCCGAGGCCGACGCCGGCCACATCGCCCGAGCGGGCCGAGGCGCCGCGATAGAAACGGTCGAACAGATGCGGCATGTCGTCGACGCTGATGCCGGGCCCGCTGTCGGCGATGCGCAAGCAGGCGCAATCGCCGTCCTGGGTGACGTCGATGCTGACCGCGCCGCCGGCCGGCGTGAACTTGACGGCGTTTTCCAGCAGGTTGACGATGATCAGCGTGGCCGCCCCCTCGCCGATGGCGGCACGCACCGGCGCCGCCCCGGCTTGCAGCGACAGGCTGACGTTGCGCTGCTGCGCCATAGGCCGCGCGCGCTCGATGGCGCCGGCGGCGATCTGGTCCAGCGCGGTGGCGGCCGAGGCGTCGCGGTCCTGACCGGCATCGTAGCGGGCCAGCGCCAGCAGCTCTTCCACCAGCAGGGTCAGGCGCTCCACCTCCTCCATGCAGGAGCGCAGCGTGTCGACGTACTCGGCGGTGTCGCGCGGCCGGCGCAAGGTGATCTCGATCTCGGCCCGCAGCCGCGACAGCGGCGAGCGCAGCTCGTGCGATGCGTCCGAAGTAAAGCGGCGCTGGATCTGGAAGCTTTGATCGATGCGGTCCAGCATGTCGTTGAGGGTGTCGACCAGCCGGCCGATCTCGTCGCGGGTGCCGGGATGGGGCAGGCGGTGGTCCAGGTTGGCGTCGCCGATGCGCTGCGCCTGGCGCACGATGTCGTCGATGGAGCGGAATACCCAGCGCGTGATCGAGGCGCTGGCCACGGTCAGCGCCACCAGCAGCACCAGCGCCATGCCGAGGAACATGCGGCTGGCCGACGCCACCACATGCCGCACATCGTCCAGCGAGCCGGCCACCTGCACCGTGTAGCGGAACGGCTTGGTCTGCACCGGCAGCGAAACGATACGCACCGGCTCCTCGGCAAAATGGTCCAGCGTCTGGAACATGGTGTCGCCGGCGGCCATGCGCGCCAGCAGCGCGGGCGGCGCCGGCAGGCTGGCCGCGCCCAGGTTGGCGCTGCGCGCCACTACCCGGCCCTGGGCGTCGACGATTTGCACCCAGCGGTCGAGCCGCGCCAGCGACGGCGGCGTGGCGCCCTGTTCGGCGTCGTGCACCTTGGGCTGCTGGTCCGGCGCGGCGCGCAGCATCGCGGACTCGGTTTCGGCCAGCGCCAGCAAGGCGCCGTCCAGCTGCTCGTTGACCGCGTCCGACAGGCTCAGGTAACCGGCGATGGCCGCCACCGACAGCACTGAGACGATGACGGCGGTCTGCACCAGCGCCAGCCGGCGGCGGAAGTTAAGCCGCGAACTAAGCATCATCGCCGGCCACCTCCGCCAGCCGGAAGCCCTGGCCGCGCACCGTGTGGATCAGGCGCGGCATGCCTTCCGGATCGATCTTGCGGCGCAGGTTGCGCATGTGCGAGTCCATCAGGTTGTCGAGCGCGATCAGGTCGGCGGTCCAGATACGCTCGGCCAGCTGCTGCCGGCTGACCACATGGCCGGCCTGGCGCATCAGCAGTTCGACGATGGCGTATTCCTTGGGCGTCAGGTCCAGCGCCTGCCCTGCCCGCTTGACGGCATGGCTCTGCGGATCCAGCACCAGGTCCGCCACCGTCAGCAGCGCCGGCCGCGCCAGCGTCGAGCGGCGCAGCAGTGCGCGGATGCGAGCCAGCAGTTCGTCGAAGGCGAAGGGCTTGGTCAGGTAATCGTCGGCGCCGGTGTTGAGGCCGGCGACGCGGTCGCCCAGGCCGTCGCGCGCGGTCAGCATCAGGATCGGCGTCAGCAGGCCGCGCGCGCGCAGGTCGGCGCACAGGGTGATGCCGTCCTTGGCCGGCAGCATCCAGTCCAGCACGATCAGGTCGTAATCGCCGGCCAGCGCGGCCGGTTCGCCCTCTTCCGCGCTGTGCACGGTGTCGACGGCGAAGTCCTCCTCCTGCAAGCCGCGCTTGAGCAGGCGGGCCGCCTTCTGGTCGTCCTCGATCAGCAATATCTTGTTCATGGCTGCATTTTACTGCCCCTCCACGGCAAAAGTTGTTTCCTGAAGGAAGATTCAGGATCGACCTGCCCGCTTCTCGCTACACTGCGGCCATTCCTCTCAACCATGGACTACACCGGTGCACTCTGGCGCCATGGATTCCTTTCGCCTTCAGGAAACGTCATGACGAAAATCGACAATACCTTGCTGCTATTCCCCTTGCTCTGCGCCGCCCTCAGCGGCTGCGGCCACGCTCCCGAGACCGACGCCGCCCCTCCCGCCGCCATGGTGCGCAAGGGCGCATCCATCGCCGTGCCGGCCGCCTCGCCGTTGCGCAAGTCGCTGCAAGTGGCCGCTGTTGAAGAACGCAGCGTGGCGCGCAGCATTCCGGTGCCGGCCGTAGTGGAGGCTGATCCGGCCCGCCTGGTGCGCGTGGTGCCGCCGGTGGCCGGCCGCATCGATCACCTGCTCAAGCACCTCGGCGACCCGGTCAAGGCCGGCGACGCCCTGTTCACCATGGATTCGGCCGATGTGGCATCGGCCTACAGCGACGCCGGCAAGGCCCAGGCCGGCCTGACGCTGGCGCGCCGCAACCTGGAGCGCCAGAAGGAACTGCGCGCGGCCGACATTTCAGCCCACAAGGACCTGGAGCAAGCCGAGAGCGATTACGCGCAGGCCCTCAGCGAAAGCGAGCGCAGCAAGTCGCGCCTGACCCAACTGGGCGGCAGCCTGGCCGGTGCGGGTGGCGGAGGCCGCCTGTACACGCTGCGTTCGCCGCTGTCCGGCCATGTGATCGAGCTGAACGGCGGCCAGGGCGGCTTCTGGAACGACACCAACGCCCCGGTGATGGTGGTGGCCGACCTGTCGACCGTGTGGCTGACCGCCAGCGTGCAGGAAAAAGACCTGGCCGCCGTGTTCGCCGGCCAGAGCGCCGACATCGCACTGAACGCCTATCCAGGCGAGCACATCGCCGGCAAGGTCGGCTACGTCGGCGAGGTGCTGGACCCGGACACCCGCACCGTCAAGGTCCGCGTGGCCGTCGACAACAAGGGCGGCCGCCTGAAGCCGGGCATGTTCGCGCAAGTGATCTTCAACGGCGTGGCGCACCAGGGCGTGGTCGTGCCGGCCTCGGCGCTGGTGCAGAGCGGCACCCAGACCCAGGTCTACGTGGAAACCGCCGCCTGGACCTTCGAGGCGCGCAGCGTCGCCACCGGCGTCCACAGCGGCGACCAAGTGGAAATCGTCTCCGGCCTGAAAGCCGGCATGCGCATCGTCGCCAAGGAAGGAGTGCTTCTCAATGATTGATCGCCTGGTTGCCATTTGCTTCCAGCGGCGCGGCATCGCGTGGCTGGTGTTCCTGATGGTCGCGCTGTACGGCGTGTTCTGCTGGAACCAGCTGCCGCTGGAAGCCTATCCCGATATCGCCGACACCAGCTCGCAGGTGGTCACGCAAGTGCCCGGCCTGGCCGCCGAGGAAGTCGAATCGCAGATCACCATTCCGCTCGAACGCGAAATCATGGGCACGCCGGGCATGCATGTGATGCGCTCGAAGAGCACCTTCGGCCTGTCGCTGATCACCGTGGTGTTCCGCGACGGCGTGGAAGACTACTGGTCGCGCCAGCGCCTGCAGGAGCGCATCAGCGGCGTGGCCCTGCCCTACGGCGCGCAGCCGGGGCTCGATGCGCTGACTTCGCCGATCGGCGAGATCTACCGCTACACGCTGGAATCGAAGACCCGCTCGCTGCGCGAACTGTCCGAGCTGCAGTTCTGGAAAGTGATCCCGCGCCTGAAGCAGGTGGCGGGCATCGCCGACGTCGGCAATTTCGGCGGGCTGACCACGCAGTTCCTGCTGGAATTCGATCCGGCCAAGCTGAGCAAGTACAACCTGTCGCTCAAGCAGATCACCGACGCCATCAACGCCAACAACGCCAGCGCCGGCGGCAGCATCCTGACGCGCGGCCAGCAGGGCTTCGTGGTGCGCGGCGTCGGCCTGATCCGCAACCTGGACGACCTGGGCGATGTGGTGGTCGCGCAGAAGAACGGCGTGCCGGTGCTGGTCAAGGACCTGGGCGAGGTGCGCCTGGGCAGCAAGGAACGCCACGGCATCCTCGGCAAGGACCGCAACCCGGACACCATCGAAGGCATCGTGCTGCTGCTCAAGGGCGAGAACCCGTCGCAGGTGCTGAAGGGCGTGCACGAGGCCGTGCAAGAGCTGAACGACCACGTGCTGCCGAAGGACGTCAAGATCGTGCCCTACCTGGACCGCACCGGCCTGGTCGACGCCACCCTGCACACCATCGGCAAGACGCTGGTCGAAGGCATGCTGCTGGTGACGCTGGTGTTGCTGCTGTTCCTGGGCAGCCCGCGCGCGGCGGCCATCGTCGCCGTGACGATACCGATGGCGCTGCTGACGGCCTTCATCTTCATGCACCACTTTCACATTCCGGCCAACCTGCTGTCGCTGGGCGCGATCGACTTCGGCATCGTGGTGGACGGCGCCATCGTGGTGATGGAAAACATCCTGCGCAAGGTCGAGGAAAACCACGGCGCCGCGCTGCGCGGCAAGGATGTGATGAAGGCCACGCTGCAAGTGACCAAGCCCATCTTCTTCGGCATGATCGTCATCATCACCGCCTACCTGCCGCTGTTCACCTTCCAGCGCATCGAATACAAGCTGTTCTCGCCGATGGCGTTCGCGATCGGCTTTGCGCTGCTGGGCGCGCTGGTGGTGTCGCTGACCCTGATACCGGGGCTGGCCTACCAGGCCTACCGCAAGCCGCGCAAGGTGTTCAACAATCCGGTGCTGGTCAAGGCCAGGCAGCTGTATGAGCCGCTGCTGGCCAGGATCGTGGGCAGGTCGCGCCTGACCATCGGTGCGTTCGCGCTGGCCTTCGCCGCCGTCTGCGTGCTGGGCGGCACCATCGGCCGCGACTTCCTGCCCTATCTGGACGAAGGTTCGATCTGGCTGCAGGTGACGCTGCCGCCGGGGATCTCGCTCGACAAGGCGGCCGAGATGTCGGACAGCCTGCGCAGTGCGGCGCTGGAGTTCCCGGAAGTGGCCACCATCGTCACCCAACTGGGCCGCAACGATGAAGGCACCGATCCGTGGACGCCGTCGCACATCGAGGTCAGCGTGACGCTGCATCCCTACGACAGCTGGAAGTCCGGCCTGGGCAAGCAGGAACTGATCGAGAAGATGGGCCAGCGTTTCGCCCAACTGCCCGGCACGCGGGTCGGCTTCACGCAGCCGATGATCGACGGCGTGCTCGACAAGCTGGCCGGCGCCCACAGCGACCTGGTGGTGAAAATCTACGGCAGCGACTTCAAGGAGACGCGCCGCATCGCCGCCGACGTCGAACGCACGCTGACGGCCGTGCCCGGCGCGGAAAGCGTGATCATCGACCAGGAACCGCCGCTGCCGCAGGTGCGCATCGAAGTGGACCGCGCCGCCGCCGCGCGCTACGGCATCAACGCCGCCGACGTGGCCGACCTGATCGGCACCGGCATCGGCGGCAAGCCGGTCTCGCAAGTGTTCATCGACGACCGCCAGTACGACATCGGCGTGCGCTTCACCGACGCCTCGCGCAGCAATCCCGACACCATCGGCGACCTGCTGCTGACCTCGGCCACGGGGGCGCGCGTGCCGCTGGCCCAGGTGGCCACGATACGGCTGGACGATGGCGAGAGCACCATCACCCGCGAAATGGGCAAGCGCCACCTGACCGTGCGGCTGGACCTGCGCGGCCGCGACCTGGCTTCCTTCCTCGACGACGCCAAGGCGCAGATCGAGACCAAGGTGCAGTACGACCACAGCCGCATACAGCTAGCCTGGGGCGGCCAGTTCGAGAACCAGCAGCGGGCGCAGGCACGCCTGGCGCTGATCATGCCGATGGTGGTGGCGCTGATGTTCGTGCTGCTGTTCGCGCAGTTCAAGAACCTGCGCCAGCCGGCCATGATCCTGGCGGCGGTGCCGCTGGGCGCGCTCGGCGGCCTGATCGCCCTGCACCTGCGCGGCATGACGCTCAATGTGTCGAGCGCGGTCGGCTTCATCGCGCTGTTCGGCGTGGCGGTGATGGACGGGATTTTGATGGTATCCAACCTGAACCAGTTGCGCGCAGAAGGCGGCCTGTCGCTGAAGGACGCGGTGCTGAAAGGCGCGTACAGCCGCTTCCGTCCGGTGTTGATGACGGCCAGCGTCGCCGCGCTGGGCCTGCTGCCGGCCGCGCTGGCGCACGGCCTGGGCAGCGACGTGCAGCGTCCGCTGGCGACCGTCGTGGTCGGCGGCCTGATCACGGCCACCGGTTTGACGCTGGTGTGGCTGCCGGCGCTGTACTACCTGGTCGAACGCTATTTCGAGAACAAACCCAAGCCGGCCGACGACGGTCCGGTGCAAGCGGAGCATGCCCATGACATTTAAACTCAACCCTGTATGCGCGCTGCTGGCCTTGTGCGTTGCCCTGCCCGCTACCGGCCAGGTCACGTTCCGCGACTATTCCGCAGCCGTGGCCAAATACAGCCTGGACTTGCAGATGCAGAGCGAGAACGTCAGCAGCGCCGAGGCCGACGTGTCGATCGCCGGCGTGCGGCCCGATCCGGTGTTGACGGCGGGCATCGACTCCAAGGAACTGTCCAAGGCCAACAAGCCAAATGCTTCCACCGCCACCACCATGAATTTGGCGCTGACCATCGAGACCGCAGGCAAGCGCGGCCAGCGCATCCGCGCCGCGCAGGCTGCGGTCAAGCTCGGCGAGGCGACACTGGAAGGCGGCCGCCGCCAGCTGTACGCCGACGCGGCGGCGGCCTATGCTGAAACCTGCCGCGCCCGCAATGCGCTGGTGCGGCAGGAAAAGACGTTGCGTTCATTGAGCGATATCGTCAATGCCAACGCCGTGCGGCGCAAGGTCGGCGATATCGGCGGATTGGAACTGTCGCAATCGCAGGTCGAACGCGACCGCTACGAGGCCGACGTGGTGATGGCGCGTGCGCGGGTGCAGACGGCGGCCGAGTCGCTGTCGATTCCGCTGGGACGGCGCTACAGCGAGGTGTTCGGCAGCGCCGAACTGGCTTGCGATGCGCCGGCCGGCAACGGGCTGGAGGATGTGGACCATTTGGTGCGCCAGGCGCAGGATGGTCGCGACGACATCCGCATCGCCCACGCGGCGCTGGACGCGGCGCGGGCATCGGCCGACCTGGCGCAGGCCAACCGCTGGGTCGATCCGGTGGTGAACGTCGGCCTGAAGAACACGCCGTCGGTGCATGCACTGACGGATGCGGGCGGCAATGTGACCAACTCGCCGGCGCAGCGTTCGCTGAGCCTGGGGCTGACGGTCTCGGTGCCGATTCCGCTGTCGCGCACGCAGCGCGGCGAAGTGTTGCAGGCGCAATCGGCGGTCACGCAAGCGACGCTGGCGCTGCGCTCGGCCGAACTCAAGGCGCAGACCGATGTGCGGCGCGTACACGCGCAGTTCCGCGCGGCGCAGGTCAACGAACAGCGTTACCGGGAATCGGTGCTGGTGCAGTCGGACAAGGTGGTGGAAGGCATGCGCCTGTCGTACAAAAAAGGCGCGGCGTCGCTGCTGGAACTATTGTCGGCGCAGCGTTCGGCGGATGAGGTTTACCTGGCCTGGTTGCAGGCGTCGGCGGACCTGGCGACGGCCACGGTGCAGTTGCAGCTCGCGGTCGGCGCCAGTCCCGATTGATCCTGCGTCAGTTGGGCTTGAACATCATACGAAATGCCTGCAGCGCGGCCGGCTGGTAGATCGTCGCATGGGTTTCGGCCGGCATACTTTGGTACAACCAGCGCAGGCCGTCCGGAGCGCGGGCCGTCAGCAGTGCCGACAATTGGCCGGCCCCCTGAACGATGCCTGCGTTGGAGCTGCTGGCGAAATACAGGGTTTGCGGTTTTGCTGCGCGCTTGGCCAGCAAGGCCGGTGCTTCGGCTAGCAGCTTGCTGTCGTTCCACCACAGGCTGGGATCGGCCGCCACGTAGTGATCGAATAGCTGCGGGTCGCGCAGGAAGGTCTCGACCACGAACAGGCCTGCCAACGATTCGCCGATCACGGCGGTTTCGCCGGTGGTGCGGTAGCGCTGCTTCACTTCGGGCATCAGTTCTTCACGGATGAAGCGGCGGAACTGCGCCGAGCCGCCGACCACCGGGGCGATCTTCTTGTCTTCCGCGTTGTCAGTGGGGCCGGTCATGTCGCGGCGGCGTTGGGTGTTTTCTATGCCGACCAGCATGAACGGGCGCATGGTGCCGTTGTCGACCGACACTTGCAGCAGGCCGGCGATGTGCAGGAAGTCTTCGCGCAGGCCGCCATCGGGCATGTAGAGCACAGGCAGCGGCGCATCGACCGGCAAGGCGTAGCCGCGCGACATGTAGACATTGATGTGGCGCGTTTCGGCCAGCACCTTCGATTCGATGTTAAAGCTTTCGCCGATCACCAGCGGCGCGGCGGCCGATGCGACCGGCCCGGCGCGCACCGGGCCACTGACGCAGGCGCCCAGCAGCGCCGCTGCCAGACACAGACTTCCGTGGAATTTATTAAACATAACAATATGCTTCATTTCTGCCCTTCGAGTTGTTGTCCCATCATTTCTGTGTGTCGCGCCGGATCTTCATCGCTGCAGCCGCTTTCCACTTTATCCAAGGCTTCCGACAGTGCGACGCGAAGTACCGATAGCGAGTGCGCTTTCTTCTCCACTTCAAGAATTTTCTCATGAAGCAGCAGACGCTTCTTGCTCGGCGCCAGCGCCTCCTGCTCCCACGCGGTGATCACACCAGCGATCTCTTTTAGCGTAAAACCCAGCGCCTTGGCGTGGGTAATGAGTTCGATGCGGCGCAGGGCCAGCGCCGAATACTCCTTGTAGTTGTTGCTCAAATGCGGCTGGGCTGCCTCGTTGAGCAAGCCCATGCGTTCATAAAATCGGACCGTATCGCGCGATACGCCGGCCCGCGATGCAATTTCACCAATGCGCATTACCAGTTTCCTTCCCATCGAGACGCAGACTGTTGAAGAGAATGATTGACCGTGGACCATGGTCCACGCTTTACATTCAGCACTCTCTCAACCAATCATTTCACCATGCGACCACTCAACTATCGCAACACCACCATTATGGTAACAGGCGCCTCATCCGGAATAGGGCTGGCATTTTCCCATGCGCTGGCCGCACGCGGCGCGAATTTAATTCTTGTCGCACGGTCAAGGGACAAGCTCACCAGCCTGGCGCGGGAGCTGGAGCACCGCCACGCCATCCGGGCGCACGCTCTGGCGGCTGACTTGACCGAAGCCGGCGCCGCCAGCGACGTCCATGCAAGGGCAAGCGCACTTGGCCTGGCGCCGAACATCCTCATCAACAATGCCGGCTTTGCGACGCACGGTCATTTCGATGCCTTGCCGCTGGCGCGGCAGCTCGACGAGATATCGCTCAATTGCAGGGCGGTGGTCGAGCTCAGCCATGCCTTCTTGCCGGCCATGCTGGAACAGGGCGAGGGAGCCATTATCAATGTGGCCTCGACCGCCGCATTGCAGCCCCTGCCCTACATGGCCATCTACGGCGCCACCAAGGCTTTCGTGCTCTCTTTTTCGGAAGCGTTGTGGCAAGAATATCGCGCGCGCGGGGTGCGCGTGCTGGCGGTGTGCCCAGGCGCCACCGATACCGCTTTCTTTGACGTGGTCGGCGCCGAAGAGGCTGGGGTCGGCGCAAGAATGGCGGCGGAGACTGTCGTCAACATCAGCCTGCGGGCACTGGATCGCGGCCAGAGCCATGTCGTTCCCGGCGGCGCCAATCGCATGCTTGGGTGGCTGCCTCGGATGCTGCCGAGGCAAACGATATTACAAATCGTCTCGAACATGCTTCGCCCTCGTCAGCGGCTCGCGGATTGAGGATGGGCAGGTCAGGTGGCCACCATCTGCACCACGACCTTGCCTTTGGCGCGGCCTCGCTCCAGATATGCCAGCCCATCCTTGGCTTGAGCGAACGGAATGACGGCATCGATCACCGGACGGATGCGCGATGCCTCGATGAGCGTGGCAATCTCCTTGAGCTGCCGTCCGTCCGGGCGCACGAACAGGAACGAATATCTCGCTTGATGTTTGCCGGCGAGGCGTATGATTTTGCGGCTCAACAGGCCGAATACAAAAGTCATGAGGAAATTCATTCCGCGTGCACGCGCGAAGGCGGCGTCCGGCGGGCCGATGAGCGAGACCACCGTGCTCGATGGCTTCAGGATGCTGATCGCCTTCTCCAGCCCGTCTCCCCTCGTCGTGCCCAACACGGCATCGTAGCCTTTCAGCACTTGCTCAAACTCTTGTTTCGTATAGTCGATCACCTCGTCGGCGCCCAGGCTGCGCACCAATTCGACGTTGCCGGTACTGGTGGTCGTCCCCACCTTGGCGCCGAGGTGCTTGGCCAGTTGGATGGCGAACGTCCCTATGCCGCCGGCGCCGGCCGGGATGAACACCTTCTGCCCCGGTTTGAGCCGGAGGCGTTCATTGAGCGCTTGCCACGACGTCAGTCCAACCATCGGAATCGAAGCCGCCTCCACGAAACTGAGATTGACGGGTTTCAGCGCGGCGACGGATTCGGGAACGGCGGCAAATTCGGCCAGAGAACCGGAACCCAGGTCAAAGACGCTGGCGTACACCGCGTCACCCACCTTGAAACGGCTCACGCGGCTGCCGGTTTCCACCACGATGCCGGCCAGGTCGCTGCCCATCGTGGCCGGTAGCCGGAACTTCAGGATGGGCTTGAACAACCCTTTCGGTATCATGTAATCGATGGGATTGAGGCCGGCCGCATGCACCTGCACCAGGATCTCGTCCGGCTTGATGGTGGGACGGGGAATATCGGCGAATTCAAGCTGGCCGGTCTTGCCGTAGCGTTTCAAGATAAGTGCTTTCATGATTGCCTTCTATATTTTTCGTGATGTTGTCATGCCAGCCGCAGATCCTTGCGCATGCCCGCGTCCATGACGCCGGCTGGCGCGAAGGTGCGCAGCAGACGCAGGCGCTTGGCCAGGCCGCCGGAGGTGTAGCGCAGTTTCGGCGTGTGGGCCTGGGCCGCTTTCAGCACCGTCGCGGCCACCACCTCCGGCCCGTCCGCGACGGCCATCACTTCCTGGACGCGCCGGGTCACGGCGGTGCGCACATCGCGGTAGATGTCCAGCTTGGCGTCCGGCGCCAGCATGTTGGCGTCGAACGGCGTGCTGGTATAGGCTGGTTCGACGACGACGGCCCGGATGCCCCAGTTGCGCAGTTCGTGATCCAGCGATTCCGTATAGCCTTCGACGGCGTGTTTGGTGGCGGCATACAGCGCACCATAGGGCATCGGCAGGAAGCCGAGCACCGAGCCGATGTTGATGATGCGGCCGGCGCCCTGCGCCCGCATATGCGGCAGCACGGCGCGGGTCATGCGTACCAGGCCGAAGAAGTTGGTGTCGAAGATGGACTGGGCCTGCTCGATCGAACTTTCCTCCGCGCCGGCCGGCGCGACGCCGACGCCGGCGTTATTCACCAGTAGATCGATGCGCCCTTCGCGCCGCATCACCTCGGCGACGGCCGCCGACACCGATGCATCGCTGGTCACGTCCAGCGACAGCATCTCGTATTGCAACTGCCCCGCCTGGGCGCCGCGGCGGCTGCTGCCGTACACCTTGAAGCCCGCTTCGGCCAGTTTCTTTGCCGTGGCGGCCCCGATGCCGGACGAGGCGCCGGTGACCAATGCAATCTTGCCGTTCATGGTGTTCCTTTCTAGTGACTGCCAACACAAAATATGATGATCGTCATATTTTAGTGCAAAAAAACGCCCGCCCATCGATTCAGGCGGCCGCCGGGGTGAGTTGTTTCAGGGTCGCAGCGCGTAGTGCGGCCGACAGTTTTGGATCGTCAACCGCGCGCGCGACCATGGTGGTGCCGATCAGCGCGCAGACCAGCGCCATCGCCTGCTCGTGCGCCTGCGGCTGGCCCCAATCGGGCAACTGGCGGGCGAACAGATCGATCATTTCCTTGATGTGGATGGTCGCGGCGCGCCGCACCTCCGGCGCCTGGCGCGGCATTTCCGAGCCCAGCGCGGATACCGGACAGCCGGTCTCGATAGCGTCGATATGCTCTTGCGACAAGTAAGCCTGCATCATGACTTGCAAGGCCTGCCCTGGCGGCGCGGACGCGGCCACCCGCGCCGCCAAGGCGACCGACTCGGCGCCAGCGCGGTCGCCGGCTTCGGCCAGCAAAGCGTCGCGGGATTCGAAGTGCGCGTAGAAGCCGCCGTGCGTCAGGCCCGCCTCTTTCATGATGTCGGCTACGCCGGTACCGCCGTAGCCGCTGCGACGGATGGCGCGCGCCGCCACTTCCACGATACGTTCGTGGGTGGCTTCCTTGCGGCTGACCGCTGCGCGTTTGCTAGATTTCGATTCCATGATGACCATCATATCCCATTTTCTGCAATTGTGCACACGGCCGCATAAAACCAGCTTGACAAGGCCATCGCCTTCGCCAATACTATACCTTATGGTTAACTATAAAGATCCCCAGCTGGACTTGATCTTCGCGGCACTGTCCGATGCCACGCGGCGCGGTGTGCTGGCGCAATTGGGCGACGGCAGTTGCACCGTCACGGAACTGGCGCAGCAATATGAGATGTCGCTGCCCGGCTTCATGAAACACCTGGCCGTGCTGGAAACGGCCGGCCTGATCGCCCGCTCGAAGGAAGGACGCGTGGTGCGCTGCGAGCTGCATGCCGCGCCCATGCAGGATGCCGCCATGTGGATCGCCCACTACCAGCGTTTCTGGACCGACCAGCTCGATTCGCTGGGACGCTATCTCTATCACCAGGAGGAAATCGCACCATGCCAACCACCGAACAACCCGCCCACGTCAGCCTCCGACGGGTCTACCCCGTCAGCCCCGAAAAAGTCTGGCGCGCGTGGACCGACCCGCAAGCGCTGAGCCAGTGGTTCGGCCCTGGCGCGGCCTCGCTGACCAAGGCCGAGATCGACCTGCGCGTCGGCGGGCAATACCACCTCGCCTTCGCCGGCCCCGACGGCGGCCTGAATCAATTGACCGGCGTCTATCAGGAAGTGGCGCCTTATACGCGGCTGGTATTCACCTGGGCCTGGCACAGCACGCCGGAACGGCAGTCGCGCATCAGCATCGTTTTAACGCCGGTGGCGGAAGGTACGGAGCTGAGCTTCGTACACGACCGCTTCTTCGACGAGCAGGCCCGCATCAACCACGAGCGCGGCTGGGCTCTTTTCTTCAGCAGTCTTGATCGTTACTTTTCAGGAGGTTCGCTATGAAATACCAGGGAAGCTGCCATTGCGGCAGAGTGAAATTCGAGGCCGAGGGCGAGATCGCCTCGGCGCTGTCCTGCAACTGCTCGATGTGCCAGCGCAAGGGCACCTTGATGTGGTTCGTGCCGCGCCCGGACCTGCATTTGCTGACACCGGACGACAACGCCAGCACCTATCTGTTCAACAAGCACGTGATCAAGCACCGCTTCTGCCCGACCTGCGGCATCTCGCCCTACAGCGAAGGCACGGCGCCGAACGGCGATCCGGTGGCGGCGATCAATCTGCGTTGCATCGAAGGGATAGACCTGGCCGCCATCCCCGTCAATCACTACGACGGGCGATCGATTTAAGAAACTCTGCGGCCTGATGTTCCGTGACACCATGTTGCTGGTCCGCGAACAATGGCGATGCGGTGTCGGAGACCATGAAGTCGGGGCGCGTCGTCGGCCCCGTCAACTGGATCTGTCCGTGCAAGCCGAGCGTGCCGGGACGGGTCGGTATTTCGTTAGCCAGCCTACCTTCAAGCGGCGGCTCGTCAAGCTGGCTTTCACTGTCCCACAGCTCATAAATCCTGTCGAAGACAGCCCTGGATACTTCCATCCACACGCCGACGCAGTAGTCGAGGGGACGGGCTATCACCTTCAACGGCAACAGCCCGCGCACAAAGTAGCGATGAGTGTCGTCGCTGTCGCCCCAGATCGCGCACAGGTCCTCGTTCTCGCGGCAGCGCGCTTGCCGCTCGGCGGCCGACAGTGCGGCAATCGCATCGGGGCGCTTGAAAACAAGTTCGAGTTCATCCAGCGCATGCAGCTCGCCACAGTCCGAGCAGGCGGTCAAATCAGTCATATCCATCCTCCGGTTTGCATGGTCTTATTTTTAATATAACATGCTGTCAATTCAAGGAGATCGACACATGAAATGCTGGTCAATTCCATATGCCGTACTGGTGGGTGGCGCAATTGCCGGCGCGCTCGACATCACGTTTGCCATTTCCTTTGCCGTCTACAATGGCCTGACGCCGGAGCGCCTGCTGCAGATCGTCGCCAGCGGCTTGCTGGGCAGCGCGGCCTTCAGCGGCGGCGCATTGACGGCGGTGGTTGGATTGCTGTGCCACTTCGCCCTCAGCTTCGCGTGGATGGCGCTGTTCCTGCTGGCGGCGCGACAGGCGCCGGCATTGCTGGCCAAACCGCTGCTGTCGGCGGTGCTGTTTGGCATCCTGGTATTCCTGGCGATGCGGCTGGTGGTGCTGCCGTTGTCGGCCTTCCCCCGCCCTGTCACGTTCCAGCCGCTGTCGACGGTGCTGGACCTGGCTTCCCATATGTTTTTGTTCGGCCTGCCGATTGTGTGGGCCACCCGCAAGGCAAAGCTCTGAACCCACAAGGAAGCGCAGATGGAATCACGCTCTACCGATGCAACTGAAATGCTGTTCTCCTACGGCACGCTGCAACAGCCGGAAGTGCAGATGGCGACGTTTGGCCGCCTGCTGTCCGGCCATCAGGACAGCCTGCCGGGCTATCGCCTGTCGGCGGTGGCGATTGACGATCCGGCCGTGGTCGAAACCAGCGGCAAGACGCATCATCCCATCGTTTCCCACACCGGCTCGCCGGACGACAAGGTTGCCGGCTCGGTGCTGGCGGTGACAGCCGATGAGCTGCGGGATTCGGACCGCTACGAAGTGGCGGCCTACCGCCGCCAGAGCGTCAAGCTGGCTTCGGGCACCGTCGCCTGGGCCTATGTTGATGCACGAGACGCGGCAGTCCTTTCGTAAAAGGTACTTCACGGTTTGCCGGGAATATGTTTCGCTTGCGCGCCATCCCCGTGCAAACGCGCTATCGCCGCCTTCCGCGCCGACCGGCAGACCTCGGCAAGCAGCCATGCGTCACTACCGGGAAGGCGCAGCCAGATGGCTTTCCAGGCATTGCGGTTGCCGCTGCCGTACAGATTCGCAAAGCAGGACGGCGATACCGCGTGCTCGCCGTATTTGATTTCCGCCCCCTTCACTGTGGCGAAATACTGCTGGCGGTCGAAGCTGGCGCGCAACCGTGTTCCCTCTGGAAGAAAAACCTCTTTCCATTGGTATCCCGCCTCGGACGCCGCAGCCGGCTGCTGCGGGGCCGGCGGCGCGGGGTTGATGTAGTTGCGAATTGCCTCGATAACGAAGGGCTCCAGGTGCAGAGAATCCGACCAGAAATGGCCGGTGAATTCGCCTAACTCGACCAGCACATCGTCGGGTACACGAATCGGGAATTGGAGGCTATACCCGGGCATGGTGGGGACTGCCTAAAATCAGTTTTTACTAAGCGCTGCTAACCACTACTGCCCCGTACTACAGCGCGCTAACACTTACTAAAGATGCCGTGCTGAATACTAAATGCCGCTATATTTTCGGCCTGTATTCGTCAGATGCGGTTAGTGGATTTTAGTTCCGAAAATATCGCGGACTCGCATGAAATATCGATGGTTAGCGGCAGGTAGTACTGGTTATCGTGTTTTAGTAAAAGCCGAAAAAACAGGACCCGCCCTGTGCACGCTCGCGGCGCGGGCAATAAAAAAGGGCAGCCTTTTCATCGGCTGCCCTTCTGCTTTACGGCACTACGCTAGATTCAGATCGCTGCAATCGCCGCGTTGAAGGTGGCGCTTGGACGCATGACCGCTTCGGTCTTGGCTGGATCCGGATAGTAGTAGCCGCCGATATCCATCGCCTTGCCTTGCACCGAGTTCAGCTCTTCGACGATCTTGGCTTCGTTGGCCGCCAGCGACTTCGCCAGTGGCGCGAAGTAGGCTTGCAGTTCAGCGTCGTCGGTCTGGGCCGCCAGCGCCTGCGACCAGTACAGCGACAGGTAGAAGTGGCTGCCACGGTTGTCCAGCTCGCCGGTGCGGGTCGATGGCGACTTGTTGTTGTCCAGCAGCTTGCCGGTGGCTTCGTCCAGCGTCTTGGCCAACAGCTTGGCCTTGCTGTTGCCGGTCTTGATGCCCAGGTCTTCCAGCGATACCGCCAGCGCCAGGAACTCGCCCAGCGAATCCCAGCGCAGGTGGTTTTCCTCCACCAGCTGCTTGACGTGCTTAGGCGCCGAGCCGCCGGCGCCGGTTTCGTACATGCCGCCGCCCGCCATCAGCGGAACGATGGACAGCATCTTGGCGCTGGTGCCCAGCTCCAGGATCGGGAACAGGTCGGTCAGGTAGTCGCGCAGGATGTTGCCGGTCACCGAGATGGTGTCCAGGCCGCGGAAGGCGCGTTCCAGCGTGTAGCGCATGGCGCGGGTCTGCGACATGATCTGGATGTCCAGGCCCTTGGTGTCGTGGTCCTTCAGGTAGGTTTGCACCTTCTTGATCACTTCGTTCTCGTGCGGACGATAGCTGTCCAGCCAGAACACGGCAGGCATGCCGGAATTGCGGGCGCGGGTGACGGCCAGCTTGACCCAGTCGCGGATCGGCGCGTCCTTGACCTGGCACATGCGCCAGATATCGCCTTGCTCGACGTTCTGGGTCAGCAGCACTTCGCCGGTGGCCAGGTCGGTGATGTTGGCGATGCCGCCTTCCGACACTTCGAAGGTCTTGTCGTGCGAACCGTATTCCTCGGCTTGCTGGGCCATCAGGCCGACGTTAGGCACGGTGCCCATGGTCTTCGGATCGAAGTTGCCGTGCCATTTGCAGAAGCCGATCATTTCCTGGTAGATGCGGGCGAAGGTCGATTCCGGCATCACGGCCTTGACGTCCTTCGGACGGCCGTCGGCGCCCCACATCTTGCCGCCGATGCGGATCATGGCCGGCATCGAGGCGTCGACGATGATGTCGTTCGGCGAGTGGAAGTTGGTGATGCCCTTGGCCGAGTCGACCATCGCCAGTTCCGGACGGTTGGCGTGGCAGGCGTGCAGGTCCTTCAGAATCTCTTCCTTCTGCGAGGTCGGCAGCTTTTCGATCTTCTCGTACAGGTTGGCCATGCCGTTGTTGACGTTGACGCCCAGTTCATCGAACAGCGCCGCGTGCTTGGCGAACGCGTCCTTGTAGAAGATGCGCACGCAGTGGCCGAACACGATCGGGTGCGACACCTTCATCATGGTGGCCTTGACGTGCAGCGAGAACATCACGCCGGTCTTGAAGGCGTCGTCGATTTCCTTCTCGTAGAACTCCAGCAATGCCTTTTTGCTCATGAACATGCTGTCGATGATTTCGCCGGCTTGCAGCGAGACCTTAGGTTTCAGCACGATGGTCTTGCCGGAAGCGGTGATCAGTTCCATCTTGACATCACGGGCCTGGGTCAAGGTCAGCGATTTTTCGCCGTGGTAGAAGTCGCCGTGGTGCATATGCGAGACGTGGGTGCGCGAAGCCTGGCTCCACTCGCCCATCGAATGCGGGTGCTTGCGGGCGAACTCTTTGACGGCCTTCGGCGCGCGGCGGTCGGAGTTACCCTCGCGCAGCACCGGGTTGACCGAGCTGCCGACGCACTTGCCGTAGCGGGCCTTCAAGGCCTTGTCTTCGTCGGTCTTGGCATCTTCCGGGTAGTCCGGCAGCTTGTAGCCGCGCGCTTGCAGTTCGCGGATGCAGGTGGTCAGCTGGCCGACCGAGGCGCTGATGTTCGGCAGCTTGATGATGTTGGTGTCGGCCAGCTGGGTCAGTGCGCCCAGTTCGGCCAGGGTGTTCGGGACCTTCTGCTCGTCGCTCAGGAATTCGGGGAATTCGGCCAGCACCCGTGCCGCCACCGAAATATCGCTGGAGGTCACGTCCACGCCAGCCGATGCAGCGAACTTCTTGATAATAGGCAGCAGCGAATAGGTCGCCAGCATAGGCGCTTCATCGGTCAGCGTGTAGATGATTTTAGTTTTCTGTGTTGCCATGTTCATTCCATGTCATGCGGGCGATACCCGCCGATTGAATTCCTCCGTTCCAGATTACAAGATGATGTGTCGTAATCTGGCAACGGCCCCAACCTGCATTTTAGCCCTGTTGGCGGTCCATGCCCAGAGGCGGATTCTGCGTAGTAGGGTTTTTACCGGCAATAAATGCAAAAAAGGCAGCCATCGAGGCTGCCTTTCTTTCCGTCCGCCTGGCGGATTATTGCTTTTTCTTGCGGGAACGCAGTCCGGCCAGCATCAGCAGGCCAGCGCCCAGCATGGCGTAGGTTTCAGGCTCCGGCACCGGCGCCAGCGTCTGCTGTACCGTCATCACGGTCTGCGGAGTGACATAGTAGGCGCCGTAGTCGTCATGCATACCCTGGCGGTATTCGTAGCCTACGCCGTAGCCAGTGTCATAGTTATTCGTTATCTGCAGAGGATAAGACTCGCCCGAATTGTGAGTTTCCATACGGATGGCAGAAAATTCCAGTTTCCCGCCTATTGCATAAGAAAACGAATCAAGGTGGCATTCCGCAGCAAAGGGACCGGAAGGACAATTGAGAATCTTGTTGCCGTCGATGCTGAACGTGGTCAGTTCGGAGCGCTCGACGGTGCCGTTGTGATTCGCATCAACGCCTGTAAACGTGCCGGCATAGGAAATGTCAGGCCGGAACGTACCCCACGCATCGAAGCCGGTCCAGGTGAAGCTCCATGCGCTTGGCACTTCGGCGGCCTGGGCGAAGGAACAGCATACGGCGAGAACGCTGCTGGTAATAAGTTTCTTTAACATGGATAGCCCGTAGAAGATTAGGTTGACAAACAATTATCATATAAATAATTGATTTAAATATAATCATATCATTGACATATCAATGTGCAACTAGTTTTTACAAAATAAACAATTGCTGACGCTTCGACAATCAATACATATTTCTTTGTTGCATGAGTGTTGAAAGTGATTATGTGAGAGTTTACAAGCCTCATCCGCCCTCTAAGATTCATGGAAGCGTTCCACCAAATTCTCATTTGGATATTTGGAATGCATATAAGGCCTTAAGGAGGCAGTATGAAATTTCAGAATTGGACAGTGGCAAACCGCTTGGGACTGGGTTTTGGCCTGGGCGCCGTATTTTTGTTGGTCATCATCGCGCTGGCCCTGACCAGCATGCGGCAGATCCAGGGACGGCTGGACGAAATCACCAAGATCAACGATGTCGAAACCAAACTGGCCCAGGTTATGGACCTGACAGTTACAGAGCGCGCGCTGGCCACGCGCAACCTGATCCTGCTCAAGGAAGACAAGGAAATCCAGATCGAGGTCAACCGTATCGCCGAGCAGCAGAAGAAATATGCCACCGCCCAGGACAAGCTGGGGCAGATGTTCGCAACGGTGAACGGCACCTCGACCGAGGAAAAAGAGCTGCTGGAACAAATCCGCAAGCAATCGGAGCTGGCGCTGCCGTTCATCGAGCGCGCCGCCGCGCTGGCGCTGGAACAAAAACAGGACGACGCCTATAAACTGCTGCGCTATGAATTCCGGCCGGTGCAAAAGCGCTGGTGGGAATTGCTGCGCAAGCTGATCGCCATCGAGGAAAAACAGAACGTCGAAGCGGCCGACGCGGCCGAGGTGGCCTACGCCCAGGCCCGCACCGTGATGCTGATCATCGGCTCGCTGGCCCTGCTGACCAGCGTGGCGGCGGCCTGGCTGATCACCCGCGGCGTCACCCGCGAGCTGGGCTGCGAGCCGGGCGAAGCGGCCGAGATCGCCGGCCAGATCGCCGCCGGCAACCTGACGGTGCGCATCGATCCCAAGGCCAACGACCAGCACAGCCTGCTGTTCGCCATGCGTTCCATGCGCGACAGCCTGGCCCGCATCGTCAACCAGGTGCACGCCAGCACCGAGACCATCGCCGCCGCCGCCGGCCAGATCGCTTCCGGCAACCTCGACCTGTCCTCGCGCACCGAGCAGCAGGCCAGCACGCTGGAGGAAACCGCCTCGTCGATGGAGGAGCTGACCAGCACCGTGCGCCTGAACACCGACCACGCGCGCCAGGCCAACGGCCTGGCCGAATCGGCCTCCGACGTCGCCGCCAGGGGCGGCGCGGTGGTGGCGCAGGTGGTCGACACCATGGCCGCGATCGACGTCTCGGCGCGCAAGATCGTCGACATCATCGCCGTCATCGACGGCATCGCCTTCCAGACCAACATCCTGGCGCTGAACGCCGCCGTCGAAGCGGCGCGCGCCGGCGAACAGGGACGCGGCTTCGCGGTGGTGGCCACCGAGGTGCGCAACCTGGCCCAGCGCTCGGCGGCGGCGGCCAAGGAAATCAAGGACTTGATCGGCGATTCGGTCGACAAGGTCCAGGCCGGCAACCGCCTGGTCGAGCAGGCCGGCACCACCATGCACGACGTGGTGTCCAGCGTCAAACGGGTGACCGACATCATGTCCGAGATCATGCAGGCCAGCCAGGAGCAATCGTCGGGCATCGAGCAGATCAACACGGCGGTCACGCAGATGGACGACGTGACCCAGCAAAACGCCGCGCTGGTGGAGGAAGCCGCCGCCGCCGCGCACGCCATGCAGGACCAGGTCAACAGCCTCAACGACCTGGTCAGCGTGTTCCGCACCGAAGCCAAGTCCGGCGCGCTGCGGCCGGCGCTGCAGCGGGTGGCCGTGGCGGTGCCGGCCAAGTCGCCGCGCACCCCTGCCCTGACCACGGCGGTACGCGCACGCGGCGCAGCCAAGGTCGATGCGCAGGAATGGGAACAGTTCTGATCCGGAGGATGAGTGATGGGTAAGCTGGACAAAATCGAAGACGTGGGCATGCCGGGCGCGCCCAATATATTCTGGCACGGCAGCCAGGTCAGCGCCGAGGTGCGCAGCCGCCACGCCGGGCAACGGGCAGCGACCATCTGGCTCACCGGCCTGAGCGGCGCGGGCAAGTCGACCCTGGCGTCCGCGCTGGAAGGCCGGCTGGTCGGCGCCGGCCACATGGCCTACGTGCTGGACGGCGACAACCTGCGCCACCACCTGAACCGCGACCTCGGCTTCTCGCCCGCCGACCGCCAGGAAAACATCCGCCGCAGCGCCGAAGTGGCGCGGATCATGAACGACGCCGGCCTGTTCGTGATCTGCGCCTTCATCTCGCCGCTGCGCCAGGACCGCGAGATGGCGCGCCAGATCATCGGCGCCAACAACTTCCTCGAAACCCATGTCAGCACCTCGGTCGCCGTGTGCGAGGCGCGCGACCCCAAGGGCCTGTACCAGAAGGCCCGGGCCGGGCTGATACCGGAGTTCACCGGCATCTCGGCGCCGTACGAGGAACCGCTGGCGCCGGCGCTCAAGCTGGACACCGGCGCGCTGCCGCTGGACGCCTGCTGCGAGCGGCTGTTTCAACAGCTGTCGCGCCGCTTCATCTGAGGCCGCCATGAACGCCGCCATGCGCGCCGCGCGGAACTACGATGTCTTCAACGGCGACGCCGACGGCATCTTCGCGCTGCACCAGATGCGCCTGCACACGCCGCTGCAGGCCGAGCTGGTGACCGGCGTCAAGCGCGAGATCGAGCTGCTGCGGCGCGTGCCGGACGGCTGCAGCGGCCAGGTGCTGGTGCTCGACATCGCGCTCGACAGCAACACGGCGGCGCTGCAGCGCCTGCTCGACGGCGGCGCCGAGGTCGACTATTTCGACCACCACTCGGCCGACTGCGCCTTCGACCATCCCCGCCTGCGCCTGCATTGCGACGGCGCGCCCGACGTCTGCACCAGCATTTTGGTGGACCGCCACCTGCAAGGCCGCCACCGGCCGTGGGCGGTGGCGGCGGCCTTCGGCGACAACCTGGCCGAGGCGGCCTGCCGGCTGGCCCGCCGCATCGGCCTGGACGGCGGCGCCGTCGAGGCGCTGGCGCAGCTGGGCCAGGTGTTCAACTACAACGCCTACGGCGAATGCGAGCAGGACCTGCACATCGCCCCGGCCGCGCTGTACCGCGCGCTGGCCGGCCACGAGCACCCTTTCGATTTCATCGCCGGCAGCCAGATCTACCGCGACCTGTGCGCCGGCTACCGCGACGATTGCGCGCGCCTGCAAGGCTTGCGGCCGCACGCCGAACTCGACGCCGGCGCGGTCTACATCCTGCCCGCCAGCGCCTGGGCGCGGCGCGTCAGCGGCGTGCTGGCCAACCGGCTGGCGGCCCAGCACCACGGCGCCTCGTTCGCCGTGCTCAACGAACGCGACGACGGCTCCTACCTGGTCAGCGTGCGCTCGGGAACGCCGTTGACGCACAGCGCCAACGGCTTTTGCCAGCAATTCGACACCGGCGGCGGACGCAAGGCCGCCGCCGGCATCAACCGCCTGCCGGCGGCGGAACTGGGCCGTTTCATGGACAGCTTCCGCCGCTATTACACCGCGCCGCCCGCCGGCCTGCTTACCGAGGAAAAACCAGCATGAACGATATGACCAACAACGGCGGCGTCCAGCGTCCGCGTCCCGTGATGATGATACCGCTGCGCCGCTGCGGCAGCCACGCGCTGCGGCTGCGGCTGAATATGTCGCCGCAGTTCTATTCGCCCTACCCGCTGCACATCGTCGACCTGGTGCCGCTGCTGCCGCTGTACGGCGACCTGCGCGACGACCGCGCCTACTTCAACCTGGTGGTCGACGTGGTGGGCCTGCAGGCGGTCAGCATGGTCAAGTGGCCGGAGGTGGTGTTCGATCCGGTGGAGATCTTCGAAACGCTGCGCGGCCAGCCGCGCAGCGTGCACCGGGTGGTGTGGGAGCTGCTGCTGCGCTCGGCCGAGCAGCGCGGCGCGCAGGTGGTGATGGACAAGTCGCTGGACAGCGTGCACTACGCGCAGGAGCTGATGACGCTGTACCCCGACATGCTGTTCGTGAACGTGGTGCGCGATCCGCGCGCCCAGGTGGCGTCGATGAACCGCGCCATCATCCACGATTTCGACACCCGCCTCAACGCCCAGGCCTGGCTGGCCGCGCACCAGGCGGCGGACCGCGTGATGCGGCAATGGCCCGAGCGCGTGCTGACGATACGCTACGAAGACTTCCTGTCGCAGCAGCAGGCCACGCTGGAGTCGGTGTGCGGCTTCCTCGGCATCGATTTCCTGCCGCAGATGCTGGACGGCGCCGCCTCGCGCGAGGCGCGCCAGCTGTCGCAGATGTCGGCGCTGTGGTCGTCCAACTGCTATCCGCCGATCGCCGCCAACATCGACAAGTTCAAGCAGCAGCTGACCTTGGACGAGATCAACCTGATCGAGACCCTGACCGGCGACTACATGGACCGCTACGGCTACACCCGCCTGGCCGCCGGCGACGCCGCCATGCAGCCGGCGCTGCTCGAACAAGCCCAGCGCAGCTCCAAGGTCGTCCGCGAACTGGCCTGGCGCGAACTGGAGCACAGCAACTTCCGCGACTACGCGCTGCGCCGCAGCCGCGCCGACTACCTGGAACGGCTGCGCGCGCGCCTGCTGGGGCAACCGTCGCCACCCGGCATCGGCCAGCTCGTCACGCTCGACCAGCTGGACCCGGCCGCGTTCGCGCCGGCCGATTAAGGCGAGCGCGAATAGCCGCCTGCTCGTCATTCCCGCGCAGGCGGGAATCCATGCGGCGTATGGGTTCCCGCCTACGCGGGAACGACCGGTACTTCAAGCCAATCAGGCCTGGGCGGCCAGCTGCTCGGCGCACTTGGCCAGCGCCAGCCGCAGTTCGCGCATCTTGGGCGGCTTGCTCAGCACCTGGTCGACATTGACCGGCGCCTCGCCGCTGTCCGGGATCAGGCGCTGGCCCCAGCCGGTCAGCAGCACCACCGGCGTGGCCGGGGCCAGCCGCTTGACCGTCTCGGCCACCTTGCGGCCGTCGACATACGGCATGCCGAGGTCGGTGATCACCACCGCAAACGGATTCCCCGCCTGCTCGGCCGCGCAGAACTGGTCGATGCCGGCCTGGCCGCCGTCGGCCTTGGTGACATGGTGGCCGTCCAGGCTCAGGATATTCTCCAGCGACGCCAGCACCGTGGGGTCGTCGTCCACCACCAGGATGCGCAGGCCCGGCCCCGGGCCCTGCACCTGCGCCGGCGCCGAGCCGGCCGCGGTCGACGGCGCCACCGGGAAATACATCTTGACCGCGGTGCCGTGGTTCAGCCTGGACTCGATGGCGATGCTGGCGGAATGCCGCTCTATCATGCCGTACACCGTGGCCAGGCCGAGGCCGGTGCCGCGCTCGCCCTTGGTGGTGAAGAACGGCTCCAGGCAGCGCCGCTGCGTCGCCTCGTCCATGCCGGTGCCGCTGTCGGCCACCTCCACCAGCACATACGGGCCGGAACCGTCCTCCAGCTGCTCGACGTGGCGGGTGCGCAGGGTGACGGCGCCGCCTTCCGGCAAGGCGTCGACGGCGTTGAAGATCAGGTTGGTCAAGGCTTCGCGGATCTCGCCCTCGACGCCGAGGATGGCCGGCAGCTCGACGCCCAGCTCCTGCCGCATCTCGATCACGATGCCGCGCTGCTGCGGCATGTCCGACCAGCGCGCGCGGGTCAGGTCGACCACGTGCTGCATCATCAGGTTGACGTTGACGGTGCTGTGGGTCAGCTGCGGTTCGCGCTGGCGGTAGAACTCGCGCATGCGCGCCACCGTCGAGGCGACGTCGTCGATGGCGCGCTCGATCACCTGCAGGCAGGCGCGGCCGTTCTCGCTCAGGCCGCGTTCGGTTTCCAGCAGCGACTCGGCATACAGGCCGATCGGCGAGATGGCGTTGTTGATGTCGTGCGCGATGCCGCTGGCCATTTGTCCCAGCGCCCGCAGGCGTTCCTGCTTGGTCACCTGCACCTGGCTCTGGTGCAGGTCGTCGTAGGCCTGCTGCAGCGCGCCGTACAGCCTGGCCTGGTTGGCCGCCAGCGCCACGTGCTCGCTGAGCTGGCGCAGGAATTCGCAATCGGTGCTGGAAAAGGCGTTGACCTCGGCGCGCGCCACGATCAGCACGCCGAACACGGTGCTCTCGGCCAGCAAGGGCGCCAGCACCATCGAACTCATGCCCACCTTGGCCAGGCGCTTGGGGAAGGGAAAATCGACCTCGCGGATATCCGGCTCGTACACCAGGTGGCCGCGCACGCAGCGCGACAGGCCGTTCTCGTCGATCTCGATGCGGGCCGCCTCGCCCATCGCCATCGCCTCCGACAGCTGGTAGCTCTGCATGCCGACGCAGCTGACCACCAGCTCGTCGCCCTGGTACAGGCAAATGGCGCCGAAATCGATCGGCAGCTGGTCCTCCAGGCAGCGCACCACCACCTGGAAGATGCTGGGCAAGTCCTGCCGCTCGCCGATCGAGCGGGTGATCTGGTGCAGCAGGCTCATGCGCGCCAGCTGGGCCACCACCTTGCGCTCGGCCGCCTGCCGCTCCGCCACCTCGGTTTGCAGCGCCACGTTGGCGTGGATCAGTTCATCGCGCGAGACGGTGGTCTGGCGCAGCCGCTCCACCATGCCGTCGAAGGACCTGGCCAGGTTGCCGATCTCGTCGTCGGCGCGCGCGTCCAGCAGCACGTCCAGGCTGCCGGTGCCGATCACCTTGGTGGCCTGCTGCAGGCGCGCCAGCGGCTTGCTGACGCTGCGGATGGTCAGGCCCATCGCGCCGATCACCACCAGCAGCACCAGCACGCCCAGCACCGCGCCCACCGTCACCAGGTCGGACTGCGCCGACAACATCTTGGAGCGGCTGATGCGGGCCAGGTCCTCGGCATCGGACATCATCGCCTGCGCCCGGTTCATCATCAGGCCCGACAGCCTGGCCTCCAGTTCCAGCAGGATGGTGCGCCGCTCCGGCGTGCGCGCGAACTCCGCCTGCAGCCCCTGCAATTCGTTGAACAGGCCCAGCAGCGACTGCTGGCGTTCGCGCACGTCGCGCAGCAGCATCTGCTCGTCCTCGTCGTCGTAGCCGCCGTCGCTGGCGATCATGGTCTGCAGCGACTGGTGCCGTTGCAGCCATTGCGCCTTGGTGCGGGTCTGGTGGTGCTGCACATACTCCAGCGACAGGTAGCGCAGCGCGGCCGCGCCGCGCAGCACATCGCCGGTGATTTCCGCCTTGGCGATCTCATGCCGCATCTGCTGCGTGGTGCGGGCGAACACCACCGCCATGATCGCCAGCAGCGCGATGCAGATGATTTGCGCCAGCTTGAGGCGGGTGGAAATTTTCACGCGATGGCCTCTAGTAGATGATCGTCACTTCGGTCGGGCTCACGGTCCTGAGTCCGTCGAGGTAGATGTAGTCGAGGAAGTTGGGCACCTCGCGCGCGGCCGTCAGCCCGCCCTTGATGGCCCAGCGCGACTGGTCTTCCAGCACCAGCAGCAGGCTCTGGTCGAGCTCCAGGCCGAAATGGTGGGCCGGCCACGCGGCCAGCATGGCGCTGGCGCCGCTGGCCGACAGCTTGGGGAAGAAGGCCACGCCGGCGGCCGGGTGTTCGCGGCAAAAGCGCTCGCCCTGCTCCAGCGCCTGCAACAGCCGCACCATGGTCTGCGGATTCTGCTTGATGTAGCGCGACAGCGCCACCATATTGTAGATGCTCTCGTAGACGTCGGCCCCGGTGAAGCGGATGGCGTTGGCGCCCAGGCTTTCCTCGGCCGAACCCAGGAAGGGATCCCAGCCGCTGACGGCGTCCACCGTGCCGTCGGTGATGGCCTGCTGCAGGCCGTCGGGCGGGTAGTTCACCAGCGTCACGTCGTGGCTGTCGAGGCGCTGGCGATTCAGGAACACCTCCAGCGTGAAGTGGCCGGAGGTGCCCAGCGTCACGCCGATGCGCTTGCCTTTGAGGTCGGCCGGCCGGGCGATGCCGCGGTCGCGCCGCGCCACCAGGCCGTGGTCGCGGCCGGTGCGGAAGATGGTGCTGATCACCTGGATCGGCGTGGCGTCCATGGCGAAGAACATGATCGGGATGTCGGCCACCGTCGCCATGTCGGCCTGGTTCGAGGTCACCGCCTCCAGCGCCTTGCGGCCGCTGGTGTGCGGCTGCAAGGTGACCGCCAGTTGCCGCGCGCTGAAATAGCCCTGGGCCTGGGCCGCCATCACCGGACAGGCGCCCACATATTCGGTGTTGGTGGCGATCACCAGCGCGGTCGGCGCCGGCATGGGCTCGACGGCCGGCCGCAGCACCAGCCAGCTGCCGATGCCGGCCAGCACCACGACCAGGGCCGGCAGCAACAGGGTGGCGAGGGAAAAACGCTTCATGTCAGCCGGCGTGCTGGGTGGGAACGCGCGCGCCGGGCATCGCGGCCACCCCGCTTTGCAGCGGCAACTCGATGCGGAAGGTGCTGCCCTCGCCGGGCCGGCTTTCCACGCTGATGCTGCCGCGCATGGCTTCGACCAGGCGCTTGGTGATGGTCAGGCCCAGGCCGGTGCCCTCCTCGTTGCTCTCGTCGCGGCCGGCGCGGCCGAACGGCAGGAAGATCTCCTCCATCTGCGCGGGATTGAGGCCGATGCCGGTGTCGCTGACGGCGATGCAGCCCTGGCCGCCGCGCGCCACGCTGCAGTACACCGTGACGCTGCCGTGCACATGGTTGTACTTGATCGCGTTGGACAGCAGGTTGACCAGGATCTGCTTGAGCCGCATGCGGTCGACGCACAGCTCGAGCTTGCAGTCGGCCGGCATCATCAGCGCGATCAGGCGCTTCTCGGCCAGCGGCGCGACGATGGCCTGCACTTCGCGCAGCACCTCGTCCAGCAGCACCGCCCCCACCATCAGCGACACCTTGCCGGCCTCGATCTTGGACAGGTCCAGCATCTCGTTCACCAGCTGCAGCAAGTGCCGGCCGGACGAGACGATGTTCTGGCAAAAGCGCTGGCGTTCACCCTCGGCCTTGGGGAATTTGTCGCTGGCCAGGATCTGCGCGAAGCCCAGTATGCTGTTGAGCGGCGTGCGCAGCTCGTGGCTCATGTTCGACAGGAACACCGACTTCTCGCTGTTGGTGCGCTCGGCCTCCTTGCGCGCCGTCTCCAGGAACAGGTTCACGCGGCCCAGCTCGTCGATGCGGTCGCGCAGGGCCGCCTCCAGCTTGATGTTCTGCGTGCGCAGCTGGCGCGAATCGAGCGCGCGCGCCAGCACCGGCAACAGGGTCGCGGCCTTGAAGGGTTTGATGATGTAGTCGAAGGCGCCGATCTTCATCGCCTTGACGGCGGTATCGACGGTGCCCTCGCCGGTCATGATGATGCAGGCGATGGTGGAGTCGAGCCCGCGCGCCGCTTCGATCAGGCTCAGCCCGTTCATGCCGGGCATGATCATGTCGGTCAACAGCAGGTCGAAGCTATGCTCGCGCAGATGGGCCAGCGCCAGTTCGCCGGTGGGAAAGCCGACGGCGTCGAACTCGTGTCGCCCCAGGATGTCGCATAGCGCCTTCAGATGGGCAGCCTGATCGTCCACCACCATGATGCGTGAACGCGGGACAAACTCGGACATGTCGCCTCCTGAAAACCATTGTTGGCTTTAGCAATTATGCCTACTTTACCGGGCGGAAATCTCACCAATTCTATCCAGCGTCCAGCTTGCCTTCTGCCTGCTGCAGCCGGCCGTACATCATCTTCTGGTAGCGGAACGCGTCGCGGATATTTTCGCGCAGCGTCAGGTCGTCCCAGGGCTTGGTGTAGAAGCGGTAGATCTCGCCGCGGTTGATGGCGTTCAGCACCGCCTCCAGCTCGGTGTAGCCCGACAGGATGATGCGTATCGTCTCCGGGTACATGTCCTTCACGCGGCTGAGGAACTCGGTGCCGTTCATGCCGGGCATGCGCTGGTCGCTGATCACCACCTGCACCTGGTGGCTGGCCAGCAGGTCGAACGCTTCCTCGGCGGTGTCGGCGCGCAGGATGCGGTAGCCGTCGGGGCGCAGCAGGCGCGTCAGCGCGGAGCGGATGCTCGATTCGTCGTCCAGCAACAACAGTGTCTGCTGTTCGCCCGGCGCATCCTCGGCCGGCAGCGCCAGCGCGCGCTCTTCGCGCAGCAGCGCGCCGAAGTCGGTCGCCGGCAAGGGCTTGCTGAACAGATAGCCCTGCATCTCGTCGCACTGGTAGCGCCGCAGATAGGCCAGCTGGGCCTCGGTCTCCACGCCCTCGGCGATGACCTTGAAACCCAGGCTCTGGCCCAGCGCGATCACCGAGCGCACGATGGCTGCCACCTTGGGTTCGGCCAGCATCTCGCGCACGAAGGATTGGTCGATCTTCAGGTAGTCGACCGGGAACAGCTTCAGGTAGGCCAGGCTGGAGTAGCCGGTGCCGAAATCGTCGATCGACAGCGCGATGCCCATCTGCTTGAGGCCGCGCACCACCGCCACCGCGCCCTCGACGTTGTGCATCACCAGGCTCTCGGTCAGTTCCAGTTCCAGGTAGTGCGCGTCGAGACCGCTGTCGGACAGCGCCGCCTGCACTTCCCGGCTCAGCCCGGGATCGCGGAACTGGCGCGCCGAGACATTGACCGCCACCCGCTGCGGCGTCAGGCCGGCCTGCTGCCACTGCTTGTTCTGGAAGCAGGCGGTGCGCATCACCCAGCGCCCGATCGCCACGATCAGGCCGGTCTCCTCGGCCACGCCGATGAAGCGCGCCGGCGACACCATGCCCATGCTCGGATGGCGCCAGCGCAGCAGCGCCTCCATGCCGACCACGGCGCCGCTGCGCAGGTCGAGCTTGGGCTGGTAGTGCAGGCTGAGCTCGTCGCGCTCCAGCGCGTGGCGCAGCTCGGCCTCGATCATGGCGCGCTCGGTGATGCGGCTGTGCATGGCCGCCTCGTAGAACTGCAGCTGGTTGCGGCCGCCCTCCTTGGCGCGGTACATGGCGATGTCCGCGTGCTTGAGCAGCTGGTGCGGCTCGCCGCCGTCCAGCGGGTAGACGCTGACGCCGATGCTGCAGGTGACGGTCAGCGCCTGGTCGGCGATGGTGATCGGCGCGGCCACGGTTTCCTGCACCTGCTGCAACACGGCCGAGGCCGGCGATTCCGGCGAGTCCGACAACAGCAGCAGGAATTCGTCGCCGCCCAGGCGGGCCACGGTGTCGCTGTCGGCCAGGCAGGCGCGCAGGCGGATCCCGACCGTGCACAGCAGCTCGTCGCCGGCCTGGTGGCCCAGGCTGTCGTTGACCAGCTTGAAGTTGTCCAGGTCAATGAACACCACCCACAGGTGATGGCCGTAGCGTTCCGCATAGCTGATCGCCTGCGCCATGCGGTCGCCGAACAGCGCCCGGTTCGGCAAGCCGGTCAAGGGATCGTGGTTGGCCTGGTGCTCCAGCTGGTTCTGGTAGTTGATCGACTCCGTCATGTCGGTCAGCACGCATACATGGTGGCTGGGCGGGCCGTTGGGCACCGGCACCGGCGCCACGTGCAGCCGCACCCACAGCAGCTGGCCGTCGCGATGCACGATGCGCAGCGTCATGGTCAGCTCATGCACGCCGCTCAAAGCCACGCGCAAGGCGTCGCGGTCGGCGTTTTCCTGCTCCAGCAGCAGGTCCAGCCGGCGCCCCGCCGCCTCGACCTCGGCATAGCCGAACAGCCGCGTGAAGGCCGGATTGATGTAGTCGATCAGGTCGCCGCCGGGGCCGTGGGCGGTGATCACCACCGCGTTGTCGCTGGCCTCCAGCGCGCGGCCGCGCAGCTGCAAGGTCTGCTCAGCCTGCTTGCGGTCGGTGATGTCCTCGATGGTGCCGAGCACGCCGATGATGTTGCCGCGCTGGTCGTGGAACGGCAGCTTGTTGATCAGGTACCAGTGCAGGCGGCCGTCGCCGCGCAGCAGCTGGTCTTCGTCGTTGAAGCGCGCCTTGCCGGTGGCGACGATGGTGCGGTCGTCGGCGCGGATGGTCTCGGCATTGTGGCGCCAGGGGAAGTCGTCGTCGGTCTTGCCGACCACCTCCTCCACCACCCGCAGGCCGGCGGCGGCGGCGAACACGGTGTTGCAGCCGCAGTATTTGCCGTCCAGGTCCTTCCAGAAGATCTGGTGGGGGATGTGGTCGATGACCAGCTGCTTGAGCTCGCGCGAGGCGTACAGCGCGGCCTCCATGCGCAACTGCTCGGTGACGTCGTGCGCCACCACGAAGCGCGCCTGGCGGCCGGCGATCACCAGCGAATGGGAGGAAATCTGCACCTGGATGCGGCCGCCGTCGGCCTTGACATGGGTCCAGTCGCCGGCCAGCTCGGCGCCCTTGAGCGGCGCGGCGGCCAGGTTGCGTTCCAGCGCGGCGATCTGCTCGGGCGGACGGATGTCCTTGATCGTCATCTGCAGGAATTGCGCTTCGGTGTAGCCGTAATGCGCCACGGCGGCGGCGTTGACCATCAGGAAGCGCAGCGTTTGCAGGTCGTAGATCCACATCGGCTGCGGATGCTGCTCGAACAGCCGCTTGAAGCGCAGCAGCGATTCATAGACGTCGTAGTCGCTGAGTTCGTAAGCCATGCACAGGAAGCGGTCCGGCCGGTGCTCGGTTGCAGGTTGCAACTCGATCGACTGGGTCACCGGATGGAAGCTGCCATCGGCGCCCAGCAATTCAAGTTCGCCATGCCAGTAGCCGCTCTCGTGCGCGGCGGCCAGCGCCGCGTCCTGCAACACCAGCGCCGCCCAGTCGGTGTACAGGCGCGCCGCCGGCTCGCCCAGCTTGTAGGCCCCCAGGTGCTGGCGGCAGTGCAGGTTGAGCGCCAGCACCCGGCCGTCCATGCCCACCGTGAAGACAAAATACGGGCAATGGTCGAAGAAGGTTTGCGGATCGACGGCGTCGCCGTTGACGCGCTGTCGCCCCTCGACCATCGCTGGCATCGACTGGTCTGTTGCAGAGTGAGGCCCTGGATCGATTTGCATGGGTTTATCTTAACAGAAGCAAATCATGCACAGCGCGCACTATTGACCCTGCGCTATTTGGCGGCGTTGACGATGGCGCTGATGATCTCCGGATAGGCCTGGGCGCCGGTCGCGCGGTTGAACAGGCCCGAGGCGTGGTTGGCGGTCGAGCCGCTGTCCCAGTACATCGGCACCAGGCCGTGCAGGTAGGCCGAGCGGGTCAGGTACTGGTCCCACAGCTTGCGGTAGGTCGCGCTGGCGCCGCATTCGGTGCGCAGGCTGGCCGCGTATTCGCCCAGGATCACCGCCACGCCGTTGTCGATGAAGCGCGTCTTCATCTTCTGGAACTGGGCGTCGACGTAGGCCTCGTTGGCCCAGGTCTCGGTGGCGGCCGGATCGGTGGCGCTGGCGCCCCACTGGCAGATCGCGCCGCTGGTGTTGAGCGTGAAATCATACGGGTCGTAATCGTGCACCTCCATCATCAGGCGCTTGCTGGCGGTGTCGCTCGGCACGGTGTTGGTGGCATAGGTGTAGTCGATGTTGGTGTTATATCCCTGCACGATCAGGTGGCGCACGCTGTTGTTGCCGCCGGTCGCGCGCGCGGCGTTGACGAAGGTCTGGTTGAAGCTGTTCTGCACCGCGATGTTCTCGGCGGTCGGCGCGCTATACACGTTGGTCACCATGACCTCGTTGGTGCCGGCGAACAACAGGTAGTCGTCGTAGTACTTGAAGGTATTGCCGATCTGGGTCCAGAACTTGCTCAGGCGCGCATTGACGGCCGCCTGCTGGGCGTAGGTCGGCTGCTGCCAGCCGCCGTCCCAGTGGACGTTGATGACGGCATACAGGCCGGCCGCGCGCGCGGCGTCCACCACTTCCTTGACGCGCGCCATCCAGCTGGCGCTGATGTTGAAGCTGCTGTCGGCGTACTGGCTCCACGACACCGGAATGCGCACGCTCTTGAAGCCGGCGGCCTTGACGGCGTTGAACAGCGCCTGGTTGGCGGGCGGATTGCCCCAGGCCGTTTCGCCGCCTATCGATTCCAGCGAATTGCCCAGGTTCCAGCCGGGCGACATCTGCGCCGCCAGCTGCACGCTGGTCAGGCTGCGCATGGCGCCGGCGCGCACCGCCGTGGCCGCGCCGGAGCTGGAGCCGCCGGTGCTGGTGGTGAACTTGATCCAGTACCAGTAAGGCGTGCCGACCACCGGCGTGGTGTCGGCATAGCTGGTCGCCGAGGCGGCCAGCACCGCCACGCGGCTGCGGCCGTTGGCGTCGCTGTCGGTGTCGCGATACACCTGCACGCCGGTGACGGCGCCGCTGACGGTCCAGCTCAGCTTGATGTTGTCGGAAGCGCCGGTCGCCGTCAGGCAGACCGTGGCGCCGCCGCCGCTGCCGCAGTTCTGCGCCTGCGCCAGCGAGCCCGCGCACAGTGCGAGGACCAGGAGTAATGCCGATTTCACGTTGTGACTTTGCATGCTTGTCTCCGTTAGATTTGTTGTAGCGCGCATCGGGGCGCGCTCAACCATTCTGGGAGTGCATGCAACAGGTCGCAATTGTGATAATCACCAAACAACAGAACGAATTTAAAGGGTCTACAGCATGATGCTCAGCAGCGCTTCAAACGATGCCGGCTTCGCCAGGTGGGCGTTGAAGCCGACCGAGAAAATGCGCGCGTAGCCGCCGGTCTGCTGGCTGCGCAGGGCCGCCGCGGTGCGGAAGCGGTCCATGTCGGGCATATCGATATCGAGGAAAATGACATCCGGCCTGAACTGGTCCGCCAGCGTCAGCGCACCCTCCGCGCCGTAGGCGATGGCGGTGGAATACCCGCAGGCTTCCAACAGGGCGGCGACGGTGCCGGCGGCGGCGTGATTGTCATCAACCACCAGCACGCGCTGGGTTTGCATTCGATCGTCAGGCATGACGCTCTCCTTTTAGTGAATAAGAGCATCATGCGCCTGGCGGCATCAGGTTTCTGTACGGTCGCGTACAGTGGGACCAGGGCGCATCTTACTCAACAGCAACAACAAGCCCGCGCCCAGCAACAAGGCCCTGCCCGGCTCCGGGACGGCGCTGGCCAGCGTGAAGTCGTCCATGACAAACCAGCCGTCGTCGCGCGCGATGTTCAGCCGTGCGACATGGCTGAAATTCGCCGCCACCCAGCTGTAGCTGGCGCCGATGGCGACCTTGCCGGTGCCGCCGATCAGCTGGTTGTCCGCGTCGTAGGCCGTGATGTTGATCCAGCTGGCGGTCGCGCCGTTGGTGGCCGGCGCGGCAAACCAGGCGCCGGCGAAGTTGAAGCCGACGCTGCTGCTGACGCCGAGATCGTCGACGCCATAGCCGTTGGTGACGAACAGCGCGCCGGAATGCGCGCCGTTGCCGTAGCCTTCCACGCTGGTGTCGCCCAGATACCAGTCGCTGCTCCAGCTGAGGCCGGCGTACGGGCTAGTCATCGGCGTCAGCTCGCCATCGGCCTGGAGGTCGTCGAAATTGAGCGCGCCCGCGCCGGCTTGCGCCGCCAGCAACAGGCCGGCGCTGGCGAATAATCCGATCAGAAAGTTTTTCATCGTTGTTCCTTGTTAGTTGCAGGCGTCGCCGGTGACGACGGGAATCGCCGAACCGCTGACCGTCATGCCGAATTCGACCGTGCTGCCCGGATAGATGTCGTGGTTCCAGCTCTGGTTGGGCGTGGCGGTGTAGGTCGGGCTGGCGCCGGCGACGCCGGCGTTCCAATAACCCTGCACCACCGAGTTGTCGCTGTAGGTCCAGCTCACCGACCAGCCCTGGATCACGCTGCTGCGGTTGTTGGTGATGCGCACCGCCGCGTTGTAGCCGCCCTGCCAGGCCGCCGTCACCACATAGCTGCACTGGTTGACCGGCTGGGTGGGCGTGACCGGGCCGGCCGCCACCGGCGTCACCGCCACCTCGCCGCCCACGTCCATCGCGCGGCCGTAGGCGATGCCGCGCCCTGCCGTGCTCATGTACACCTGGCCGTAGATGTTCGTGTCGCCGTTCACCATGCGGGCGTTGCCGGGGCCGCCGAACTGGCGGGCGTCGTCGTTGACGCGCACCCAGCTGGCGCCGGCGTCGGTGGAGCGCAGCACGCCGCTGGTGGTGCCCACCGTGCCCTGCATAAAGAGCGTCGGATAGCCCGCATCCGGCGCCGCCTTGCAGAAGCCGATCGCGCCGCACTGGTTGACGCCGGCGATCTTGCTGAAGCTGGCGCCGGAGTCGGTCGAGCGGGCCAGGCCGCCGCCGTTCAGGCAGACCCAGAGATCGCCCTCGTGTCCCGGCGCGACGCGGATCAGCGGCGAGCCGCCCGCCGCCAGCGTGCCCTGCTGGACAAAGGAAGCGCCGCCGTCGCTGCTGGCCAGCAGCTTGCCGTTGTCGTAGACGTAGAACTTGTTGGGGTTGACCGGATCGGCCACCGGCCGCGCGTTGCTCACGTCCAGGCCGGCCACCGCCGTCCAGCTGGCGCCGAAGTTGGTCGAGCGGTAGCTGGTGGCCGAGCCGGCCGGGCTGTGCAGCATGACGTAGCCGTCGGCCGACAAGGCCAGCTGGCCGTGGTCGCCGTTCATCGCGGCCGCCTTGTTCCAGCTGGCGCCGCCGTCGGTGCTGTAGTAGATCGCCGTGCCGGCGCGCGCCATGATGCGGCCGTCCTGCGCGGCGATCGCCAGGCCGCTGGTGGTGCCCATCTGCGGCGTGTGCTGCACGCCGTACTGGCCGGCGTCGGCGTTGATGAAGCCGTCGAAGTCGCCGATCGCCGACACCAGCGGCCCCTGCGGCACACTCTCGACCTGGAACGGCACCGTCTCCTCGATGCCGGCGACATCGAAAGCCCAGCTGGTGGTGGCGGCGTTGATGTCGCTAGTCTTGAACAGGCCGTTGCCCGAGCCGACCCACACCTTGCTGGTGTCGAAGGGATCGAACTCCACCGAACCGGCCCAGTGGATGGACTGGCCGTTGCCGATCCAGCCCACGCCCCGTTGGTCGAGCGCGAAACCGCGCGCCACCACGTCGGTCCACGAACGGCCGGCGTCGCGGGAGGTCAGGATGCGGTCGCCGTAGCTGTTGGCGCCTTGCGGCAGCCAGGTGTTGATGGTCGACGCCACCAGGTGTTTCGGATCGGCCGGGTCGACGCTGATGCCGCCGTAGGGATGGGCCGCGCCGGCCGGCGTGATGTTGACCCAGTTGCCGCCGACCGCGCTGTATTCCCATACCTGGCCGTTGTCCATCGGCTCGTTGCTGGCGGGATGCGGGCCGGCGCCGTTGGCGTAGGTGATGTACAGCTTGCCCTTGGAGGACATGACCGCGCGTTGCGGCATCAGGCCGGCGGCCGGGCCGCCCTTGACCGGCGCGAAGCTGGCGCCGCCATTGGCGCTGAAATACAGATTGGGTCCGACCGAGCCGTAGCGCGAGACGCCAACGAAGATGCGCTGCGCCACGCCGCCGCTGACGCTGGCCGGATCCAGCAGCACGAAGCTGACGCCGTTGTCGTTGGGCGTGTCGCCGACGGCCAGGCCGTCGACATGCTTCCAGGTCGCGCCCGAGTCGGTGCTCCTGAACAGGCCGTTGCGCCGGGTGCCGACGTACAACACGTTGCCCGAGCCCGGATCGACCTGCAACTTCTCGCCGTTCTGGCGGCCCATGCCGTTGCCGTGGGCCTTGAACTGCGCCGTTACATCGGTCGCGGCGAAGGTCTTGCCGTAGTCGCTGGAGCGCAGGATGACGGTCTTGCCGTTGCTGAAGTAGCTGGTGCCGGCCAGCAGGTAGACATTGGCCGCGTGGCGCGGATCGATCGCCAGCGACTCGATGCCCATCAGGCCGACATCGGCCTCGCCAACCCAGTCGGTCAGCGCGGACCAGCGCGACTGCGCCGCATCCCAGCGGTAGGCGCCGCCGACGTCGGTGCGGACGAACACCACGTCGCGCTCGCTCTTGCTGGCGACGACGCCGGTAACGAAACCGCCGCCGCCGATGGCGACCGAGTCCCAGTGGTAGGTTTCCGCCGTAGCGGCGAGCGGGATCAGCAACGCTGCAAGCAGCGCCGCCAGGGGGTGAACTCTCATTGTTGTCTCCGTTGGATTTATTTTTATCGCGTATCGGGACGCGTGAGACCATTCTGCGAGTTCAGCCCCCCGCTCGCAATTATGAAAATCACCAAACGACAGAACGAAATTGGGTCAGATGCCGCTTCCGCCCTTCGTTGCGGCAAACCCGGATTGACATACCATGCATAGCCGCACAAACTTGCATGATGCACAAGACCCCGACGACCGCCATCCTCCGGATCCAGCGCTGGCTGGCGGGCGGCCTGCTGTGCGCCGGCCTGGGACTGTCCGCAGCCGCCGCTGAACACCTGGTGATCGACTACGTGGTGTCCAACAGCCCCCAGCGCAATGCGTGGCTGGGCATCATCAACCAGTTTGCCGCCGCCAATCCGGACATCCAGGTCGAACACCACGGCTACCCGCAGGAGCAATACAAGCGCGACTTCAGCGCGCGCCTGAGTACCGGCCGCGCCGACCTGGCCTTCTGGTACGCGGGCGAACGCCTGCGCGACGCCGCCAGGAACAAGCTGCTGTCGCCCATCGATGGCGAGCTGGTCACACTGATGAAGAAAAAGAAGTTCGCGCCCGCCGCCGTCGAAGGCACGCGCATCGATGGCGAGGTCTATGGCTTTCCGCTGTACTACTACGCCTGGGGCTTTATGTACCGCAAGTCGCTGTTCGAGCGCCTGGGTTTGCGGCCGCCGGCCAGCTGGAGCGAGTTCCTGCAAACCTGCGAGCGCCTGCAGGCGGCGGGCGTGACGCCGCTGGCGGTGGGCGCCAGGAGCGGCTGGCCGGCGGCCGCCTGGTTCGACTACCTGAACCTGCGCATCAACGGCATCGACTTCCACCGCAAGCTGCTGCGTGGCGACGCCAGCTTCGGCGACGCGCGCGTGCGCCAGGTGCTCGACACCTGGGGCGACTTGCTGAGCAAGGGTTACTTCCTGGAGGCGACGATGGACCAGGAACCGGAACGCGTGCCGCCGTATCTGTACCGCGATCATGTCGGCATGGTGTTGACGGCCAGCTTTGTCGCCGCCAAGTTTCCGGCGGCGGTGGCGGCCGACATGGGCTTCTTCGCCTTCCCGAGCTACACGCCCAACCTGCCCGCGTATGAGGAGGCGCCGCTCGATGTGCTGGTCCTGCCCGCCAGGGGCCTGAACGCCAGCGCCCGCAACCGCTTCCTGGCCTTCCTCGCGGAGAGCGGCGCGCTGCGCCAGATCGCCGAGGCCGACCAGACCTTTTCGGTCCAGGCCGACCCGGCCGCACCGCCCACCTTGCTGGGCGACGCCACCAGCGGCATCCTGGCCGGCGCGGCCGGACTCACCCATTTCTTCGACCGCGACGCCAGGGCGGACCTGGTCGCGCCCATGTATGAAGGGCTGCGCCAATTCCTCAAGCCGCCGCATGACACGGAGCAGGTGCTGCGCACCGTCGAGAGCGCGCGCCAGAAAACCCGCATGGCCGCGAACCGTCAGTAAGGAGTGAATTCAGAGAGGCGCCTGGACCGTTTGCAGCGGCTGCGCCGACTGCGCCCGCCGCAACATCAACTCCAGCTCGGGCGCCGGCACCGGCCGCGAAAAATAATAACCCTGCATGACGTCGCAGTTGGCCTGGCGCAGGAACTCGACCTGCTGCGCGTTCTCCACGCCCTCCGCCACCACCGACAGGCCCAGGCTGTGCGCCAGCGCGATGATGGCGATCGCGATCGCCGCGCCGTCGCCCGGCACGTCGCTGACGAAGCTGCGGTCGATCTTGAGCTGGTCGATCGGGAAGCGCTTCAGGTAGGCCATCGACGAATAGCCGGTGCCGAAATCGTCGATCGACAGGTGGATGCCGGCGGCCTGGATGCGCTGCATCAGCGCCAGGTTGGCCTCGACGTTTTCCATCATCGCGCTTTCCGTCAGCTCCAGCTCCAGCAGGTGCGCCGGCAGTCCGGTCTCTTCCAGCAGCGCCAGGATCTCGTCCATCAGGTCCTTGTCGCGGGTCTGGTGCGCCGACAGGTTGACCGCCATATGGGCGATGCCCTCCAGCAATCCCTCGCGCTGCCACTGCGCGGCCTGGCGGCAGGCGGTCTGCAACACCCAGCGTCCCAGCGGCACGATCACGCCGCTGTCCTCGGCCACCGGGATGAACTCCGCCGGGCTGACCGGTCCCAGTTCCGGACAGGTCCAGCGCGCCAGCACCTCGAAGCCGATCATGCGGCCGCTGCGCGTGTCGATCTGCGGTTGGTAGTGCAGCGCCAGTTCATCGTTGTCCAGCGCGCGCCGCAGCCTGGCCTCCATCGTCAGCCGCTTGTGCGCGCGCAGCGTCATCTCCTGGTGGAACACCTGGCTGGTGTTCTTGCCCAGGTGCTTGGCGTGGTACATCGCCATGTCGGCGCCGCGCATCAGCGACTCGGCGTTGTCGCCGTGCGCCGGATAGGTGGCGACGCCGATGCTGGCGCTGACGTACAGCTGCTGGCCTTCGATCGGGAACGGCGCCGCCAGCGCGCCCAGGATCTTGTCGGCCACGCCGGCCGTGACGCGCGCCGCGTCCTCCGCCTCGACGATCACCACGAATTCGTCGCCGCCGATGCGGCAGATGACGTCCTGCGCCCGCAGCGTCGCGAGCAGGCGCTGGGCCACCATCTGCAACAGCAGGTCGCCGCAGGTGTGGCCGAGCGTGTCGTTGACCACCTTGAAGTTGTCCAGGTCGAGCAGCAGCAAGCCGACCGCGCCGGCCTGGCGGTCGGCCCGGCGCAAGCAAGTGTCGAGGTTCTCGTTGAAGGCGTTGCGGTTCGGCAGCGCCGTCACCGGATCGACCAGGGCCAGGTAGTTCAGGCGGCGCTCGGCCGCGCGCACGGTGGCGCGCATGCGCGACACCAGCAGCCAGGCCAGCGCCATCGACGCCAGCGCCACCAGCAGCATGTAGGCGGCAAACGCGGCCAGGCGGCGGTACAGCGGCGCCTGCGTCGCGCGCAAGACCACGCTGCCGATCACGGCGCCGTTGGCGGCGACCGGCTCCAGCACTTCGAGCGCGCCGGCGGAAAACACCTGGCGCCCGGCCCGCAATGCTTCGTTGACGGTGGGCGGCGTGCCGCCGGCACGCCGGTAGCTGGCCAGCGGCACGCTGCGCCGATCGAGGATGGCGGCGCTCTCCACCACCGGCGACAGCGCCAGCCCGGCCAGCGTTTCGGTGGCGGCGCGCTGGTCCTCGAACATCAGCGCGGCGCTGCTGTTGCTGCCGACGATGCGCGCCTGCACCTGCACATCCTCGAGCAAGGCGTCGCGCAGCACAAAATACTGGAACACCACCAGCAGCAAGGCGGCCACGCTGAGCGCGGCGCCGGCCACCAGCAGATTGCTGCGCGCGACCGTGCTGCCGAGCGGACCCGCCGGGGCTCCCGCTGCCGCTTCAGCTTCCCGAGGCCGCGCGCGCGTCATTGCACGCTCCTGGCCAGGCGCAGCAGCTTGGAGCTCAGCACCATGCGCGCGCCGCGCAAGGCGCCGAGGTCGGCGTCGAACACCACCCGCTTGTCGTCCATGAACAGCGCCAGCATCACGCCGGCGCGGGCGATCTGGCGGTCGTCGGCGACGGTCAGCACGCTGGCGCCGGCCGCGGCCAGGTCCTGCCGCAGCTGCGGCCAGGCGTCGCGGTCCTGGCGGTCCAGCACCAGCAGGTGGCAGTTGCGCGGCGCCGCGCCGGCGGCCAGCACGCGCACCTCAAGCCGATGACCGTTGACGCTTTTGTCGCGCAGTTCCTGCAGCGCCGCCAGCAGCGCGTTGCCGCTGTACGCGCACAGCACCAGCGGACTGGCCTGCGGCAGCGCCTCGGCCGGCCATTCGGCGAACACCGCGAAGTTGAACACGAAGGCCGCCTTGAGCTGGTATTCGGGCACCGCGCTTTCCGCGCGCGCGGCGCCGCCCCACCCGCCCAGCAGCAGGGCAAACGGCAAGGTGGAGAACCACACGGCTATGGCGCGCACCATCGGCATCTCAATAGTCCAGTATCAGTTTCAGTTGCAGCCGCCGGCCATCCTGCTGGATCGCGTCTTGCAGGTGCTCCACCGACGCCGGATCGGCATAGCGGCGGTTGAACAGGTTGTAGGCGGTCAGCGCCAGGTCGGCGTGCGGCGCCAGGCGATGCGAATACAGGTTCAGGTTAGCCAGCAGGAAGGAACCGGTGCTGCCGCCCTGGATCATGCTGCGCCGGCCGACGTACTGGGCCTCGGCGCCGGCGCGCCATGCGCCGTGCAGCGGCAAGGTCAGGTTCAGCTTGGCCAGCTGGCTGGGCGTGTTGACGTTGCCGCCCTCGCCGTCGCCGCCGTCCTGGCGCGTGCGCTGCCAGCTGTAGCTGGCCTTCAGGCGCGCCGCGTTGTTCCAGTTTTGTTCGTATTCGAATTCCACCCCGCGCGCCACGGCGCGGCCGGCGTTGACAAAGATCGGCAGGCCGCCCTGGTCGACCTGCGTGATCAGCGCCGACACCACGTTGCGGAACGCCGATACCGTCACGCGGCGATTGCCGGGCAGCTGGCGCACCAGCGCCAGCTCTGCGCTGACGATGCGCTCGCGGCCCAGCGTGGGATTGGCCAGCTGGCCGCCGTCGCCGGGCGCGCTGTAATACAACTCGTAGCTGTTGGGCGCGCGGTAGGCGTTGCCGTACATGGCCTTGACGGTGGTCTCGGCGTTCCACTGCTGCACCAGCGCCAGGCGCGGGCTGAACACGCCGCCGGTGGCGGCATGGCGGTCGTAGCGCAAGCCGGCGTTCAGCAACAGCGCCGGCGTCAGCGCCAGCTGGTCCTGCAGGTACAGGCCGTAGCGGTTGCCGTTGTGGTTTTCGTTCAGGTACAACGCGTAGGGCGCGTCGTCGAAGTTGAGCATGCGCTGGCGATAGTCGTCCTCGAAGGACAGGCCGGCCAGCAGCTTGTGGTCGCCCAGGTTGGCCAGCAGCGTCAGGTCCGCGCCCCACCAGCGGCTGGCGAAGACGTCGCGGTTGAGGGTGCCGGCGGCATCGTCGTTGACGTAGTCGCCCAGCGAGCCATACTCGGCCCAGTAGGCGCGCGCGCTGATCTCGACCTGCGGCGTCAACATCGTGCGGTAGGCCAGGTCGACGTAGTTTTGCGTGTCGATCGTGCGCGAGCGCGGATCGTTGAAGCGCTGGCTGTACGAGGCGGTCGGCACGCCCTTGTCGCGCTCCGCGTGGATCAGGGTGGCGGTCAGGGCGCCATGGATGGCCTTGGCGAACAGGCGGTGGCCGCTTTCATAATCGAGGCCGCGCGCCACGCCGTCGCCGACGCCGTCCTGGGCGTAGGCGGCGTAGAACTGGTCGCGGCCGTCGGTCTTGTAGCGGCTGGCGGCCAGCAGCCAGTCGGTGCCGAAGCTGTCACTCCAGGCCTGGCTGGCATGGCCGCGGCGGGCGCCGTCCTGGCCGCCGGCCAGCGTCAGCGCGCTGCCCTCGATGTCGCGCGGGCGGCGCGTGATGACGTTGATCACGCCGAAGAAGGCGTTGGCGCCGTACACCGACGAACCGGGACCGGGCACGTATTCGATGCGCTCGACCAGTTCCAGGTCGAGCGGAAATTCCCCGCCCATCGGCCCCGAATCGAACACCGCGTCGTTGATGCGGTTGCCGTCGATCTGCAGCAGGAAGCGGGTGTTGTAGTCGCCCGGCCGCAGGAAGCCGCGCGCGCCGACGTAGCTGTAGTTGCGGTCGTAGCTGGCGTAGACGCCGCGCACGCTGCGCAGCACATCGGCCAGGCTGCGCCAGCCATAGGCGCGGATATCGGCGGCGGTGATCACGGTGACGCTGGACGGCGCCTCGCTGGCGCGCTGGACGAACTTCGACGCGCTGAACACTTCCAGCGACACCAGTTGCTCCAGCGGCAACGTGGTCAGGTCTTGCGCATCGGCGCAGGGATAGCACGCGAGCAAACCGCAAAGTATTGGGAGGTGTAGCGGCGCCGGTCGCCGTTGGTTCATCGTTGCCATATGCCGCTCATCACCCGAATAATTGCTCTAGTAAAACATGTTGGCAGGTTGAAGCGCGCTTGTACAGTCGGCACTGCCGATGACCATCATGCGCTGGTGTTTCCGCAACAACCCAGACGGTCCGCGCAGCCGTCTTGCCGACTTCCCGCCATTTTTCGTCAGACGAACTCGGCTTGATATTTATCAAGCCGTTTGAGGTTCGCCCAAGATATTGTTTGCGCAATATTTAATAATAAGCAACTAGGGACATGCAAGTGACTTCGACAAATCGACATCACTCTTGAACCACGCCAGTAATGCCTCCACAAGGGGCGGCACGCTGCACCTCTCGCCATACCAGCACGCAGAGGGGGACATTTGGGTTAGTGGCTCGGGATTCACCAAAAGGGAATTCTGGATGACCAATTATTCTGACATTTGCATCATCGGCGCAGGCATCGGAGGATTGACTTGCGCCACCCGTTTGATCGGTGCCGCCATCAGCAAGCACCTGCGCATACGGGTGTTCGATCTGAATGCCGCAGTGGGCGGGCGCATCCAGTCGCGCAAAATCAATGGAGAGGAAATCGCCGAACTCGGCGCCGCCCGCTACTCGCCGCAGCTGCATCCGAACTTCCAGCAGCTGATGCAGGGCAGCGAACTGCCGCATGCGGTCTATCCGTTCACCGAGGCGGTATTCCACGATCGCGTGCAGGAGCAACTGCAGGCCACACTGCTGAGCCTGAAGCCTATGCTGAAAGAACATCCGCAGGACTCGTTCCTGCAGTTCGTCAGCCACTACCTGGGCGCCGCCGAGGCCACCCGCATCATCAAGGCCACCGGCTACGACGCCCTGCTGCTGCCCATCGTCTCGCCGGCCATGGCCTACGACATCATCAAAAAGCATCCCGAGACCCAGAGCATCACCGAGAACGCCGCCAACGAATGGCTGTATGCCACCGACGGCTACGGTGAGCTGCTGAGCCAGCTGCAAGGCGAGGCCCAGGCCGGCGGCGTGCAGTTCGAGCTGGGCCACCGCCTGCTGTCGGTTGAAAAATCCGGCGCCGACCATGTGCTCGCCTTCAACCACATGGGCGAACGGCGGGTGCACCGGACGCGCCACCTGGTCATGGCCGTGCCGCCCACCGCCATGGCGCGCCTGAACCTGGACCTGCGCTCCGGCTGGAGTCCGTTCCAGTACGATTCCCTGCCCTTGTTCAAAGGCTTCCTGACGTTCGACGAGGCCTGGTGGCAAGCACTGGGACTGACCGACAAAGTGCTGATGGCAGAGAACCCGCTGCGGAAAATCTACTTCAAGGGCGACAAATACCTGCTGTTCTACACCGACAGCCAAAGCGCGACTTATTGGCGGGACTGCCTGACGCAAGGCGAGGACGTTTATCTGGAACATGTCCGCCGCCATCTGGAAGAAGTGCTGCCGCTCAACGGCCAGCCGCTGCCGCCGATCAAGGGGCATTTTTACAAGCATTGGCCGCACGGCGTCGAGTTTTGCATGGACACCGACGCCGACCATCCGGCCGCCCTGCTGCACCAGGACGGCATCATCGCCTGCTCGGACGCCTACACCTCCCATTGCGGCTGGATGGAAGGCAGCCTGATCAGCGCCCGCCACGCCAGCCAGCTGCTGCTCGAACGGCTGAGCCAACTGCCCGACGCCGCGAACGACGCCCAGGCATACGCCACCTCCACCGCTGAGGACGTATGAGTCTGCTGGATTTTCCGCGCTTTCATTTTCGGGGTTTCGCCCGCGCCAATGTGCCGACCGCCAATCGCAACACGCACGGCCACATCGATATCGCCACCAACACGATATCGATGGCGGGTGACCCCTTCGACCTGGACCGCCCTCCGTCCGACTTCCACCAGCACCTGAAGCAGCTCGCGCCGCGCTTCAACGCTGCCGGCAAGCCGGATCCGGAAGGCGTTTTCAGCCAGGCGGCCGGCTACAACGCCTGCGGCAACAATCACTTTTCCTGGGAAAACGCCAGGATCACCGGCGTGCAGCTGCGGCCTGGGGAGGTCGATACCGAGGACGCGCTGGTCGGCGCCAAGCTGGCCTTATGGGGCCACTACAACGACTATCTGCGCACCACGTTCAACCGCGCCAGGTGGGTCGACAACAATCCCTCCCAGCCGGACACCACGCTGATCTATGCCGGCCAGTTCACGCTGAGCGGCATGCAGGCCACGCCCAACACGCCGGCCCTGTTCAGCGCCGACATCGCGCAGGCACATTCGGTGCGCTGGCTGGGCGGCGGCCATATCACCGAGCGCAGCGGGCACTTCCTGGACGAGGAGTTCGGCCGCTCGCGGCTGTTCCAGTTTTCGGTGGCGAAGCGGGATCCGCATTTCCTCTTCAACCCGGACACGCCGCTGCCGGCCAGCATGCGCGCCCTGCAACAGGCGCTGGCCGGCGACGACGTGCTGGGGCTGACAATCCAGTACGCGCTGTTCAATATGTCGACGCCGCAGAAGCCGGACTCGCCGGTGTTCTACGACCTGGCCGGCAGCATTGGCCTGTGGCGACGGGACGAGCTGGCCACCTATCCGGCCGGCCGCCTGCTGCTGCCGCGCCAGGCCAGCCTGGGACCGGTGCTGGTCAAGGTGGATGGGGAGCGGGTCTCGCTCAATATGCCGACCGCGATTCCGTTCACCACCCGCGCGGCCGGCCCCGTGTCCGAGCAACATCCGACGCACGCCCTGGGCGGCAAGGCGGCGCTGGGCGACCTGCTGCTGCATGGCGCCGATGGCGTGCTGCTGGCCCGCATTCCCGAGCAGCTGTACCTGGATCACTGGCGCCATCATGGCGTGGTCGACGTGCCGCTGCTGCACGCCGCCGCAAGCGCCGGCCCGCTCAGCCTGGGCAGCGCGCAGGCGCAGTGGGACGAAGCCGATTGGGTGCACCAGTCCGACAGCAACCAGCTGTACCTGGAAGCGCCCGACCGGCAACGGAGGCAGGACTACCCGCAGACGGTCACGCTGCAAAGCCGCTACCGCGGCGAGTTGAAGGCGCATCCGGCGCTGGCCGTGCAAGCCGAACACGGAGAGTTGCTGGCGCTGGAGCTGCAACCCTCGGCGCTCGGAACCGGCTACACCGACCTGACCGTCACCGGCCGTGCATCCGGCGCCACCCGCATCAAACTGGGCGAGGAACAGGACGGCCAACACCTCGGCGTCCGCGTGCTGCCCGACGACTGGCATCTGGATGACGTGCCGGCCGAACAGGTCGACTACGCCTTCCTCTACCGCCATGTGATGAGCTACTACGAGCTGGTCTATCCCTTCATGGCGGACAAGGTGTTCAGCCTGGCGGACCATTGCAAGTGCGAGACCTATTCGCGCCTGATGTGGCAGATGTGCGATCCGCGGAACCGCGACAAAAGCTACTACATGCCGAGCACGCGCGAACTGTCGCTGCCGAAATCGCGGCTGTTCCTGAAATACCTGACCCAGGTCGAAGCCGCCGCCAAGACCGCCGCACCGCCGGAACCGGCGCCGCACGTCATCCGCAGCAAGGAAGCGCTGGTCGACGAGCTGAAAAAGGCGGTCGACCTGGAACTGTCGCTGATGATGCAGTACCTGTATGCAGCGTACAGCATCCCCAACTACGAGCAGGGCCAGCAGTTGGTGGAAGCCGGCCGTTGGCAGGCGGACGAGCTGGAGCTCGCTTGCGGCGACGCCGACCGGCGCCGCAACAGCGGCGCGCGCGGCGCGCTGCTGGAGATCGCCCATGAGGAGATGATCCACTACCTGTTGATCAACAACGTGCTGATGGCGCTGGGCGAGCCGTTCTACGCCGGCGCCCCGCTGCTGGGCCAGCAGGCGCGGGAGCGCTTCGGCCTGGACACGGAATTTGCATTCGAACCGTTTTCCGAGCACGTGCTGGCCAGGTTCGTGCGCTTCGAATGGCCCGACTATCTGCCGACGCCGGGCAAGTCCATCGCCACCTTCTACCTCGCCATCCGCCAGGCCCTGGCCGAGCTGCCCGAGCTGTTCGATGCCAACGGCGCCAACGGCGGCAAGCGCGGCGGCGAGCACCACCTGTTCCTGAAGGAACTGACCAACCGCGCCTATCCCGGCTACCAGCTGGAAGTGGGCGACCGCGCCAGCGCGCTGTTCGCGATCGACTTCGTCACCGAGCAGGGAGAAGGCGTGGCGGTCGATTCGCCGCATTTCGACGTCTCGCACTTCCACCGGCTACGCGCGCTGGGCGGCCGCTTCTCGTCGCGCGAGAAACCGTTCGAGCCGGCCGTGCCGTCGCTGAAGAACCCGGTGCTGGCGGCGCGCGCAGACTGCACGGTGGTGACCGACCTCAAGGCGCGTTCGCTGATGCAGCTGTACCAAGGTTGCTATGCGCTGACCTTCGGCCTGATGGCCCACCATTTCGCGCAACAGCCGCTGGGCAGCCTGCGCCGTTCGCGCCTGATGAACGCCGCCATCGACATCATGACCGGCCTGTTGCGGCCCTTGTCGGCCGCGCTGATGAACATGCCGTCCGGCCTGCCCGGCCGCAACGCCGGGCCGCCGGTGCCGGAGCCGCCAAGCGCCGTCATCAGCAGCGACTACAGCCTGGGCTGCGAACAGCTGGCGCAGCAATGCCTGGCGCTGGCGCAGTACGGCCGCTGCCTGGAGGACGGCGTGGTCGGCCTGGCGCAGATCGAAATGTTGGAGTTTTTTAATCAGCAATTAACCGATTTATCTCGGGGAAAGATGTCTAGAGAGGCCTGAAATGCAAAAGATCATCATCGTCGGCGGAGGCCTGGCGGGCAGCCTGACCGCCATCTACATGGCGCAGCGGGGACACGACGTCCACGTCATCGAAAAGCGCTGCGATCCACTCGGGCCCAATGCGGCCAGTGCCGACCCGATCGGCTCGCGCGCGATCGGCGTCAGCATGACCGTGCGCGGCATCAAGGCGGTGCTGGGGGCCGGCATCAGCAAGCAGGAGCTGGACCAGTGCGGCGAACCCGTGGTCGGCATGGCGTTCTCGGTGCGCGGCGACTTCAAGGTGCGCGAGCTGACCCCGCTCGAAGGCCTGTTCCCGCTGTCGCTGGACCGCACCGCCTTCCAGCGGCTGCTGAACCGGCACGCCGTCAAGCACGAGGTCAAATACTACTTCGAGCATAAATGCCTGGATGTCGACCTCGACCGGAAAAGCGTGCTGATCCAGGACAGCAGCGGCGCACTGCAGCATCTGCAAGGCGACCTGATCATCGGCGCCGACGGCGCCCACTCGGCGGTGCGGCGCGCCATGCAAAGCGGCATGCGGCGCTTCGAGTTCAAGCAGACCTTCTTCCGCCACGGCTACAAGACCCTGGTGCTGCCGAACGCGGCCGGACTGGGCTTCCGCAAGGACCTGCTGTACTTCTTCGGCATGGATTCCAAGGGCTTGTTTGCCGGCCGTGCCGCCACCATCCCGGACGGCAGCATCAGCTTCGCCATCTGCCTGCCCTACACCGGCACGCCCAGCCTGGCCACGCTCAACCGCGAAGCCATGGCGGACTTCTTCAGCCGCTACTTCGGCAGCCTGCCGCCGGCCAGCCGCCAGGAACTGCTGGACCAGTTCATCGCCCTGCCCAGCAACGACCTCATCAATGTTCGCTCCAACACCTTCCACTACAAGGGCAATGTGCTGCTGATCGGCGACTCGGCGCACGCCACCGCGCCCTTCCTCGGCCAGGGCATGAACATGGCGCTGGAGGACGTGTACGTCTTCGCCACCCTGCTGGACCGCCAGCCCGATGCGATGGGCCAGGTGCTGGCCGAGTTCACCCGCCAGCGCAAGGTTCAGGCCGACGCCATGCAGGATATGGCGATCGCCAACTACGAGGCGCTGAGCAACCCGAATCTGATTTTCTTCCTGCAGACCCGGTACACCCGCTACATGCACAAGAAATTCCCCCGTGTTTATCCGCCCGACATGGCGGAGAAACTGTACTTCACATCGGTTCCCTACGATGAGTTGCAACAAATCCAGAAGAAGCAAAACGTTTGGTACAAACTTGGAAGGGTAAATTAATGAAGATTCTCGTTATCGGCGCCGGACCCGCAGGACTGATTTTCGCCAGTCAGATGAAGCAAGCCCAACCCTCCTGGGACATCCGCATCGCGGAAAAGAATACCCAGGAAGAAGTGCTGGGCTGGGGCGTGGTGCTGCCGGGACGGCCGCCGCGCCATCCGGCCAATCCGCTGTCCTACCTGGAGCAGCCGGAACTGCTCAACCCGCAGTACCTGGAAGAGTTCAAGCTGGTGCACCACGACCAGCCCAACCTGATGAGCACCGGCATCACGCTGTGCGGCGTCGGACGCCAGGCGCTGGTGCAGGCGCTGCGCGCCAAGTGCGTGGCGGCCGGCATCCCGATTCAATACGAAACGCCGCTGGCCAGCAAGGAAGCGCTGGAGGCCGAGTACGACCTGGTGGTGGTGTCCAACGGCGTCAACCACAAATCGCTGGAGTTGCCGCAGGCGCTGGCGGCGCAGGTCGATTTCGGCCGCAACAAATACATCTGGTACGGCACCACCCAGCTGTTCGACCAGATGAACCTGGTCTTCCGCAGCAACGAGCATGGCATCTTCATGGGCCACGCCTATAAATACTCGGACACGATGAGCACCTTCATCGTCGAGTGCAGCGAACACAGCTTTGCCCGCGCCGGGCTGGAGAACCGCAGCGACAGCGAGGTCGCCGCCTATCTGGCCCAGACCTTCCAGGCCGAACTGGGCGACCACGACCTGATCAGCCAGCCGGGCCAGGGCTGGCGCAACTTCATGACGCTCAGCCGCGAACAGGCCAGCGACGGCAAGTTCGTGCTGATCGGCGATGCGCTGCAATCCGGCCACTTCTCGATCGGCCATGGCACCACGATGGCGGTGACGGTCGCCCTGCTGCTGGCGAAAACCCTGAGCGCCGAAGCCGACACAGCCGCCGCGCTGGCCAACTTCAACGCCCGCGCGGTGCCGCTGGTGCGGCTGTTCAAGGACCACGCCGACGGCAGCCGCCGCTGGTTTGAAACCGTCAGCGACCGTATCGGACTGAGCAACGCCGAACTGACCATCAGCTTCGACAACCGCCGCAAGGACTTGCCGCCGTTGCAGGATGCGCTGATGGCCACGCTCGGCTACGCCCTGGGTCGATAAGGAGCCGCCATGCCGACCTACGCCACCCCGCCGCTGCTGCCGCTGCAATGGAGCAGCGCCTACATCTCCTACTGGTCGCCGCTGCGGGATGAGGACGAAGTCACCTCCGGCTATTGCTGGTTCGACTATGCCCGCAATATCTGCCGCATCGACGGCCTGTTCAATCCCTGGTCGGAACGGGAAACCGGACACCGGCTGTGGATGTCGGAAATCGGCGACGCCGGGCGCGAGCGCAGCCGCAAGCAAAAGGTGGCGTATGCCAGGCAAGGCGTGCAACTGCAGGAAACGGCGCTGCCGGACGAGGTGGCGCCGTTCCGTGAACTGTTCCTGCCGCAGGCCATCCTGCGCGACGGCGAGGCGCTGCACGACGGCCGCCACGCCGTGCTGGGCCAGCCGGCCGACGCCTGGGTGATTGAACGGCCCGGCAAGGCGCGCTCGGTGTTCTACCTGCAGGCCGGCGGCAACCAGCTGCTGCGCATGGTCACCGGCAACGACCCGCAGCATCTGTCGGTGCGCGACTTTCCGAACTTCTCAACCGCCGACATCGCGGACAGCATTTTCATCCCTGCCCAGTCCTAGCCATTTATTTCGAAGGAAACCTGTATGCCCTTGCTTGTCTTTATACTCGGCTTGACGATCTTCTCGCTGACCACGTCCGAATTCATGGTGGCGGGCATGATGCCGTCGCTGGCGCTGGCGCTGGGCGAACCGGTGACACGGATCGGCTACCTGATCTCGCTGTACGCCATCGGCATGGTGGTCGGCGGCCCGCTGATCACCGTCGGCATGCTCAGGCTGCGCATCACCAAGAAAGAAGGCTTGCTTGGGCTGCTGAGCCTGTACGTGATCGCCCAATCCATCGCCGCCTCGGCCACCAGCTATGAAGTCATGGCGATCGCGCGGCTGGCCACCGGCGTGGCCGCCTCGGCCTGCTTCGGCGTATCGCTGGCGATTTGTGCCGACGTGGTCGACGTCCGCGCGCGCGGGCGCGCCGCCGCCGTCGTGATCGGCGGCCTGATGCTGGCTTCCGTGGTCGGCGTGCCGATGGCCACACTGATCGACCAGCATCTGGGATGGCGCGCCAGCTTCTGGCTGGTGGTGGTGCTGACGGTGCTGTGCATGGTGCTGGTGACGCTGCTGGTGCCGCGCTCCAAGCCATCCCAGGCGGTCAGCCTGGGCAGCGAACTGAAGGAGTTCAGGAATCCCCATCTGTGGGCGGCCTACGCCAGCAGTGGCCTGATCATCGGTGCGATCTTCGCCGCCTTCAGCTACTTCGCGCCCATCCTGACCGAGGTGAGCGGCTTCCCGCCCTCCTCGATCCCCTGGCTGCTGGGCGTCTACGGCGTCGCCAACGTGGTGGGCAATGGCGTGGTGGGGAGGTTTGCCGACCAGTACACGATACCGATCATGGTCGGCGGCATGCTGATCCTGAGCATCAGCCTGGCGCTGTTCGCAGTGTTTGCGCACGAACAGACGGCCAGCATCGCCTTGCTGGTGGTGACCGGGCTGGTCGGCATGTCGATGAATCCCGCCATCATCGCGCGGGTGATGCGGACCGCGCATCCCGGTCCGCTGGTCAACACCATCCACACCTCGGTTATCAACATCGGCCTGGGCGCCGGATCGTGGATAGGCGGACTGGGCATCGCCGCCGGCTACGGCTTGCGCTCGCCGTTGTGGGTGGGCGTGGCGCTGGCCGTGCTTGCGCTGATCAGCCTGCTGCCCCTGCTCGGCGGGCGCGCGGTCCGGATGAATGCGGTGTCGAATTGATAATTATTGTATAGTATATGTTTTATTTTCAACACCATTCCAAAAGGCAAGCGACATGAAAACAGCATCACTCGTCCTGGGCGCGGCACTGGCGCTCGCCGGCAGCGCGCACGCGGGCAACTACACGCTCGACTTCGACGGCCCGAAAATTTGCACCGCCAACGGCAGTGGCTACGGCGCGCACCAGGATTGCTCCAACGGCAATGGCAGCATCGGGCAGGATTACGGCGACATGGCCGGCGTGGTCGATGTGCAATACTCCGCGCCCTACACCGGCCACGGCACGCTCAATTGGTGGAGCACCGGCTACAACACCCTGTATGGCGTGCTGTGGGCCGGCTCGAACGACGCCCATTCGGCCGCCCGCATCGATCTGCTGCCGCAGCAAGCCGGCCAGGTGGTGAGCCTGTCGCGCTTCGACCTCGGCACCTATGGCGGCGCGCACACCACTTCGGTGACGGTGTCGGCGATCGGCGGCGGCGTGTTGTTCAGTTTTGACGGCATTATCCCGACCAATAACTCCGCAACCACCCTGGTGCCGAACGTCTCGTCGGCCAGCGGCCTGAGCATCCAGTGGCATGACAGCGCCTACAACGTCGGCATCGACAACATCAAGTTCTCGGTGAGCGCCGTGCCGGAACCGTCGTCGTACGCCATGCTCGCTGGCGGCTTGCTGCTGCTCGGCGCGATCGCGCGCCGCCGCCGCAGCTGACTACTCAGCGGAAACCGTCAAACGACACTTGCAGCATGTGGCGCACGATATCGTCGGGCGCCATCTTGCTGTACTTCTGTAGATACTCCACCGCCGGATCGCAGGTGCGGGCGTAATAGCTGAACAGGATGACGTCGGTGGGCAGCTCGCTGCTCAGCTGCCCCTGCTGCTGAGCCTGCTTAACCAGGGCCTCCAGCTGCCGGTTCAGCTTCATGATGCGCAGCATGTATTTCACATTGCGTATCAACATATCCCGTACATGCGGACTGGTGGACGGCAAGAACGGCAAGCCGCCATCCAGCCGCACCCGCAGCGCCCATTCCAGCAAGGCCGACAATTTCTGCACAGGGCTCAACGCCGCATCGAGCGCCGCCACGTAGTCGAGCGCGCCGTCGAGCAGGCGTATCAGCGCCTCGCCGACCAGCTCCTCCTTCGATTTGAAGTGCTTGTACAGGCTGGGCTTGGAGATGCCCACGGCGCCGGCGACATCGTCCATCGTCATCAAATCGTAGCCTTTATGACTCAGCACCACCGTCGTGGCATCGAGAATCGCACTCTCGCGCAACTTAAACGCTTGATTTTTAAAGCTTAATCTCGGAAGGATACTCATTGGTAAATTTTCGCTACTAATCAGTAGCTTTTGTTGTTTGGTGGTAGTAATATTAGCACGCCGGTAGAACCGCGGCCAGAATAACCCACAACAGCACATGAATCCAACACGCAAACGCATCGCCGTCATCGGCTCCGGCATCTCCGGCCTGGCCAGCGCCTATTTCCTCAGCCGCAAGCACGATGTCGTGCTGTTTGAGGCCGGCGACTATCTGGGCGGCCACACCAATACCGTCGAGGTGACGCTCGAAGGCCGCAGCCACGGCGTCGACACCGGCTTCCTGGTCTACAACGAGCACACCTATCCCAACCTGGTGGCCTTGTTCGACGAACTGGGCGTGGCCAGCAACGCCAGCGATATGTCGTTCGCCGTTTCCATGGACCACGGCAAGCTGGAATGGGCCGGCACCAGCCTCGACACCGTGTTCGCGCAACGCGCCAACCTGGGCTCGCCGTCGTTCCTGCGCATGCTGTGGGATATCCTGCATTTCAACCGCCATGCCCGGCGCCTGCTGCAAGAGTCGACCCAAGGCGGCCTGAGCCTGGGGCAGCTGCTGAAACAGCAGGGTTACGGCGCCAGTTTCCGCGACGCCTACCTGCTGCCGATGGCCGCCGCCATCTGGTCCAGTTCGCCGAACGATATCCTGAACTTCCCCGCCGCGACCTTTCTGCGCTTTTGCCTCAACCACGCGCTGCTGCAAATCAACGACCGCCCGCAATGGCGCACGGTGGCGGACGGCGCCCGCCATTACGTCGCGAAGATCGCCGCCACCCTGCCGGACTGCCGGCTGCGCACGCCGGTCAAGGCGGTGCGGCGCGGCGCCGCCGGCGAGCTGATCGTCCGCAGCGCCGCCGGCGCAGAGAACTTCGACGCGGTGGTGTGCGCCACCCATGCGCCGACCACGCTGTCCCTGCTGCCGGACGCCAGCGAGACCGAACGCGCCATCCTCGGCGCCGTGCGCTACCAGCCCAACACCGCCTATCTGCACACCGACACCGGCCTGATGCCGCGCCGGCGCAAGGTGTGGGCGGCCTGGAATTACCTGGCCGGCTCGCAGTCGTCAGGCCAGCGCCCGGTCTGCGTCAGCTACTGGCTCAACCAGCTGCAGGCGCTGCCGTTCAAGACACCGCTGATGGTCACGCTCAATCCGCATGCCTTGCCGGCCGCCGACACCATCCTGGCCCAATTCGATTACGCCCACCCGATCATGGACCAGGCCACGATCAGGGCGCAACAGCAACTGGCGCAGATCCAGGGCAACGGCGGCATCTGGTACGCCGGCGCCTGGACCGGCTACGGCTTCCACGAGGACGGCCTGAAATCGGCGTTGCGTATCGCCGCCGCATTCGACGTCGCGCCGGACTGGGCCACGCTGCCATGAAGCAGCCCGCCCACCAGCTGGTGCACGGCCAGGTGATGCACGCGCGCCTGCGGCCGGTGCGCCACCGCTTCGTCTACCCGGTGCTGTATGTGCGTCTCAACCTGGCCCGCCTGGACGCCTGCAATTCCGGCTGGTTCGGGGTCGACCGCTGGCGGCCGCTGTCGATCCGCCGCCGCGACTACGGCCCGCACGACGGCTCCAGCCTGGAACTGTGGATGCGCGCGCTGCTGCGCGAGCATGACATCGCCGCCGACGGCGAGATCTGGCTGCAGACCTTTCCGCGCATGGCCGGCTACGCCTTCAATCCCGTCAGCTTCTGGCATTGCCACGCCGCCGACGGCCGGCTGTGCGCCGTGCTGGCCGAGGTCAACAACACCTTCGGCGAAAGCCACCGCTATCTGCTGCGCATCGCCGCCGACGGCACGTGCGCGGCCGCCAAGCAGCTGCACGTGTCGCCGTTTTGCGCGGTGCAGGGACACTATCGTTTCCGCTTCCGGCTGAGCGGCGCCAGCCACTGCACCGGACTGGACTATCACGACGACCACGGCCTGCTGCTGAAGACCGCGCTCAGCGGCCGCCCGATGCCGATGACCGACCGCGCACTGGCCGGCGCCCTGCTGCGCTATCCGTTGCTGGGGATAGGCATCGTCGCCCGCATCCACTGGCAGGCGCTCAGGCTGTGGCTGAAGCGCGTACCGTTTTTCCGCAAGCCGCCCGCCCCCGCCGACCACACCACCGTGCACCAGGAGACCGCCCGATGAACCGCACCTTGTCGACCCAACTGCCGTCGGCGCCAGTCGGCGCCCGATGGTTTCTCACGCTGCTCAACAATATTCGCCAGGGCCACCTGGAACTGGTCACGCCGTGCAACACCCGCATGGTGTTCGGCGACGCCCACGCGCCGGCCGGCGCCACCCTGACCGTGCACGACTGGCGCGCCTGCCAGCGCATCCTGCGCGCCGGCGACATCGGTTTTGCCGAGGCCTATGCCGCCGGCTGGGTCGATACGCCCGACCTGACCGCGCTGCTGCGCCTGGCGCTGCGCAACGAAGCGTCGCTGGACCGCATGCTGTTCGGCGGTGCGCTGGCGCGCTGCTGGTACCGGCTGCGCCACTGGCTGCGGCCCAACACCCGCAGCGGCAGCGCGCGCAACATCCACGCCCACTACGACATCGGCAACGATTTCTACCGGCTGTGGCTCGATCCCAGCTGGACCTATTCCAGCGCCCTGTTCGACGGCGACCACAGCCTGTCGCTGCAGGCCGCGCAGCAGCGCAAATACCAGCGCATCATCGACACGCTGCAGTTGCGCCCCGGCCAGCGCGTGCTGGAGATCGGCTGCGGCTGGGGCGGATTCGCGGAACACGCGGCGCAGCAAGGCATCCACGTGCATGGCGTGACGATCTCGCCGTCGCAGCTGGAGGTCGCGCAGCGCCGCGTGCAGGCGCTGAAGCTGCAGGACCGGGTGCAACTGGCCTTGTGCGACTACCGCGACCTCGACGGCGAATACGACGCCGTGGTGTCGATCGAAATGTTCGAGGCGGTTGGAGAGCAATACTGGAACCAGTATTTCAAGACGGTGGCGGCGCGCCTGAAGCCCGGCGGCCAGGCGCTGATCCAGTCGATCACCATCGGCGAGCAATTCTTCCCGCGCTATCGCAGCAGCACCGATTTCATCCAGCAGTACATTTTCCCCGGCGGCATGCTGCCCAGCATAGAGCGCTTCGAGCGGCACGCCGCGCGCGCCGGCCTGCGGCCCTTGCAGCGCCACGCCTTCGGCCGCGACTACGCCGAAACGCTGCGCCGCTGGAACGCCCAGTGCAACGCCGCCCACGCGCAAATCGCCGGCCAGGGCTACGACCAGCATTTCATGCGGATCTGGCATATGTACTTCGCCTATTGCGAAGCCGCCTTTGACGAGGGAAGAACCGATGTCGTCCAGTTCCTGCTGCAAAAATCCTGAGCCGGCACGCTGGCTACGCGCCTGGCGCTGGCTGGCGATCGGCGGCCTGCTGCTCGCCAGCGCGTGCCACGCCGCCAGTTGGCAAGACGAGCTGCCGCAAGCCGAGCGGCTGGGTGACGGCGAGCTGAGCTGGCTGGGCTTCCGCATCTATCACGCCACGCTGTGGGCGCAGCAGCGGCCGTTCCAGCCGCAGGCGGCGTTTGCGCTGCAACTGCGCTACTACCGCAGCATCAGCCGCCAGCGCCTGGTGCAGACCAGCCTGGATGAAATGCGGCGCCTGCGCGGCGCCGGCCTGGACGCGGCCACCTTGCAGCAATGGGAACGCGCGCTGGAGCGCGCCTTCACCGACGTCGCGTCCGGTGACGAATTGATCGGCGTCTACCTGCCCGGCCACGGCATGCGCCTCTACAACCAGCAACGGCTGCTGGCCGACATCGACGACGTCGGTCTGGCCCTTGCCTTCTTCGGCATCTGGCTGGACCGCGAGACGCGCGACCAGGACTTGCGCCGCAAACTGATGGGAGCGCCGCAGTGACCACCGCGACCAAGCCGTCGGACAGCCAGCCGCGCTGGTGGCGGCTGCCCGCGTATGGCCTGCTCGGCCTGCCGCTGGCGATGGCCGCGCTGCCCGTGTACCTGCAGGTGGCGGCCTACTACAGCGTGCTGCGCGGCGTTGGGTTGGCCGAACTGGGATGGGTGCTGTTCGCGGCGCGCCTGCTCGACACGCTGCAGGATCCGCTGCAGGGCCATCTGATCGACGGCCTGCGCGGCGGCATCAAGCGCTGGCTGGCGTTGGGTGGCGCAGTACTGGCGCTGGCCTTCGCCGGCCTGTGGGCGCCGCCGGGCGCGGGCGTGTCGCCGACGCTGTGGCTGGGCGCCATGCTGGTGCTGGCCTACAGCGCCCACAGCATGCTCAACATCGCCTACCTGACCTGGGGCGCGCGCCTGTCCGGCGGCGCCGCGCAACACGGCGGCGCCCGGCTGCCGGCCGCGGCCTGGCGCGAGGGCGCGGGATTGGCGGGCATGATCATCGCCAGCGTGATCCCCGCCACCATCATGAGCGGCGCCGCCGACCGCATCCCGGCCCGCATGGGTCTCTACAGCCTGGCGTTCGCGGCGCTGCTGCTGGCCGCGCTGCTGGCGCTGCTGAAGCTGGCGCCGGCGTGGCCGGCCGCCCCCCAGCCGGCCGGCGACTGGCGCGCGACGCAGCGACGCATGGCGGCCAATCGCGGCTTCCGGCGCCTGCTCGCGCCGTATTTCCTGAATGCCTGCTCGGTCTCGCTGCCGGCGACGCTGGCGCTGTTTTTCATCGGCGACCAGTTGCGGGCCGCGCCGCTGGCGGGCGCCTTCCTGGGCTGCTACTTCATCGCCGCCGCCTGCGGCTTGCCGCTGTGGACCGCGCTGGCGCGCCGCATCGGCGTGCTGCCTTGCTGGCGACTGGGCATGGCGCTGTCGATCGCCAGCTTTGCCGGCGCCGGACTGCTGGGCGCCGGCGACGTGCTGCCCTACTTTGCGGTTTGCGTCGCCGCCGGCGCGGCGCTGGGCGCCGACCTGGCCATGCCGCCGGTGCTGCTGGCCGAGACGCTCGCGCCCGACGAGGCGGCCGGCGCCTACTACGGCGTGCTGACGCTGCTGGGCAAGCTGGCGCTGGCCCTGTCCGGCCTGGCGTTGCCGCTGCTGGCCGCGCTCGGCTACCGGCCCGGCATGGCCGGCGCCACCGGCGGCGCACTGGCGCTGGTGTATGCCGCCCTGCCCTGCTTACTGAAACTGCTGGCAATGGCGGCGCTGTGGCGCGCTGCGCCAACGTCGGTTCCCGCCTGCCGTTACCGGAGTACATCATGAAAACCCTGTTCACCGGCCTGTTGCTGGCCCTGCTTGCCGGCTGCGCCGGCCCCGACGTCCAGCAATACAAGGCGCTGCAGCCGGCGCTCGACCTGCCGGCCTACTTCAACGGCACCACCGACGCCTGGGGCATGTTCCAGCGGCGTAGCGGCGACGTGGTCAAGCGCTTCCATGTCGTCATCACCGGCACCAGCGTCGACGGCACGCTGACGCTGGACGAACAGTTCCGCTACGACGACGGCAGCAGCCAGCGCCGCGTCTGGCGCCTGACGCGCGCGGCCGACGGCGTCTGGCACGGCCGCGCCGACGACGTCGAAGGAGAGGCGCTGGGCGAACTGGCCGGCAACGCGCTGCACTGGCAGTACACGCTGCGGCTGCCGGTGGACGGCCGCAGCTACGACATGCGCTTCGACGACTGGATGTTCCTGATCGACGACTGCACCATGATCAACCGCGCCAGCATGGGCAAGTTCGGCGTCGAGCTGGGGCAAGTGACGCTGATGTTCCGGAGACGCGCATGCGCGCCCTGAACCGGCCGATCGCGGCTTGGGCCGGCCAGCGGGTCTGGCTGGTAGGCGCCTCCAGCGGCATCGGCGCCGCGCTGGCCGTCGAGCTGCTGCAGGCCGGCGCGCGGGTGGCGCTGTCGGCCCGCCGCGCCGACCTGCTGCAAGCGGTGGCCGCCGGCCATGCGCAGGCCATCGTGGCGCCGTTCGACATCCTCGACCACGATGCGTGGAGCGCGCGCTACCATGATATCTGCGCGCAGGCGGGCGGCGTCGACCTGATCGTGTTCTGCGCCGCCGCCTACCATCCGGAACGCAGCTGGGATGTCAGCGCCGCCGGCGCCGCCCACACGCTGGCGGTGAACCTGGGCAGCGTCTACACCGGCCTGGCCACCGTGCTGCCGGACATGCTGGCGCGCGGCAGCGGCGGCGTCGCCATCGTCGCCAGCGTGGCCGGCTACGTCGGCCTGCCCAACGCCAGCGTCTACGGCCCCAGCAAGGCGGCGCTGATCAACCTGGCGGAACTGCTGTACACCGACCTGCGGCCGCGCGGACTGAACGTCTACCTGATCAATCCGGGCTTCGTGCAAACCCCGCTGACCGCGCAGAACGCCTTCCCCATGCCGGCCTTGCAGACGCCGCAGGCGGCGGCCAAGGCGATCTGCCGTGGCCTGACCGCCGGCGAATTCGAAATCCACTTCCCCAAGCGTTTCACGCGGCTGGTGAAGTTGCTGCGCTGGCTGCCCTACCGCTGGCGTTTTGCCGTAATCACTCACTTCCTGGTGCCGCAATGACCGATCCCGAACCACTGCTGGCCTGGTACGCGTCGCTGACGCCCGACAGCGTGACCCAAGCCGGCAAATTTTATGCCGCCGACGCGCAGTTCCGCGACCCGTTCAACGACGTGCGGGGCATCGCCGCGATCGAAGCGATCTTCCGCCACATGTTCGTCCATACCGAGCAGCCGCGCTTCATCATCGGCGAACGCATGGCGCAGGGCGACCAGGCTTTCGTCACCTGGATGTTCGTGTTCAGCCTGCGCGGCGTGCCTTTCCAGATCGAAGGCAGCAGCCATCTGCGCTTCAACCAGGCCGGCCTGGTCGTCATGCACCGCGACTACTGGGACGCGGCCGAGGAACTGCTGCAAAAGCTGCCGCTGGTCGGCGCGCCGATACGCTGGCTGCGCGGCCGCTTCCGCGTCCCCATGCCCGCGTCATGAGCAAGACGCTCAAGCTGATCCTGGGCGACCAGCTCAACTGCCGCCACAGCTGGTTTGCGCAGCCGTCGCCGGACGTCGTGTTCGTGCTGATGGAAATACGCCAGGAAACCGACTACGTGCTGCATCACGCTCAGAAGATCATCGCCATCTTTGCCGGCATGCGCGATCTGGCGCGCCGGCTGCGCGCGGCCGGACACCGCGTGCACTATTTGTCCATCGACGCCCCGGACAACCGCCAGTCCTTGCCCGCCAACCTGGACTACCTGCTGGCGCACCATGCGGCGGACGCCTTTGCCTGGCAGGCGCCGGACGAATGGCGGCTGGACCGGCAGTTGGCGGACTACGCCGCCGGCCTGTCGATCCCCGCCAGCATGGACGACAGCGAACACTTCTACGCAGGACGCCACGAGGCCGCGCAGTTCTTCAACGCCCGCGCCGCCTGGGTGATGGAACCGTTCTACCGCCACATGCGCAAGCGGCACGACGTGCTGATGACCGGGAACGGCGCCCCGGCCGGCGGCCAGTGGAATTTCGACCACGACAACCGCGAGGCCTGGCCAGGCCTGCCGTGGGAGCCCGTCGATCCACGCGGCCGGCACGACCACAGCGCCCTGTGGCAGACCATCGAGGCCGCCGGCGTGCGCAGCTTCGGCGAGCCGCAGGCCGGCGACTTCGCCTGGCCGCTCAACCGGGAGGAAGCGCTGCAGCAGCTGGACAGCTTCGTGCGCGATGCCCTGCCACATTTCGGCCGCTACCAGGATGCGATGAGCCTGCGCGCCTGGCGGCTGTTCCACTCCTTGCTATCGTTCGCACTGAACACCAAGATGCTCGATCCGCGCACGGTGGTCGAACGGGTCGAGGCCGCATGGCGCGACGGCGCCGTGCCGCTGGAATCGGCCGAAGGCTATATCCGGCAAATCCTCGGCTGGCGCGAGTACGTGCGCGGCGTCTACTGGCACCGCATGCCCGGTTACGACCAGCTCAACGCCTTCGGCCATGCGACCGCGTTGCCGCACTGGTTCTGGAGCGGCGAGACCCGGATGCGCTGCCTGGCGACGGCGATCGGCCAGTCGCTGCAGCACGCGCACAGCCATCACATCAATCGCCTGATGGTCATCGGGAACTTTGCCTTGCTGGCGGGGCTGTCGCCGCAGGAGCTGCATCAGTGGTACCTGGGCATCTACATCGACGCCTTCGAATGGGTGGAGCTGCCCAACACGCTGGGCATGAGCCAGTATGCCGACGGCGGCCAACTGGCGACCAAGCCTTACGTCTCCAGCGCCGCCTACATCGACCGCATGAGCGACTACTGCAAAGGCTGCCATTACCAGAAAAAACTGCGCATCGGCGAGCGCGCCTGCCCCTACAACGCGCTGTACTGGGACTTTTTTGCCAGGAACGAACAACGGCTGGGCGGCAACCATCGCCTCGGCATGGTCTATCGCCAACTGCACCGCATGGATGCCGCCGACCGGCAAGCGCTGCAGGAACAGGCCGCCGCAACCCGCGCGCGCCTGGCTGATTTGTAACTTCCGGTAGCGTTTCCGCTCCCGATACGGCCTACCCCTACCCAAACAATATAGCTGAGTGCAAAAGTCTTATTGGAAAAGACAGGCCCAAATCGCCTAAGATTTCCCCTTGGCAGATTCATCAAAAAAAGGGCGCCGGCCGCAGCAAGGCCGGCAACCCGGAGACAACCCTTTATCGTGAGCACCGCATGAGTACTTTTTCAACCATAGACGTGATCGTCTTTCTTTTTTATTTCATCCTTGTGGCAGGCTACGGCATCTGGATTTACCGGCGCAAGCAGGCCGGCTCCGGCTCGGCCTCGCACGACTACTTCCTGGCCGAAGGCTCGCTGACCTGGTGGGCCATCGGCGCCTCGCTGATCGCCTCCAACATCTCGGCCGAACAGTTCATCGGCATGAGCGGCTCCGGTTTCCGCATCGGCATGGCGATCGCCGTGTATGAACTGATGGCCGCCGCCACGCTGGTCATCGTGGCCGTGTTCTTCATGCCGGTCTATTTGAAGAACCGCATCTACACCATGCCGCAGTTCCTGGAACAACGCTACGGCAAGGCGGTCGCGACCACGATGGCGCTGTTCTGGCTGGGCCTGTACGTGGTGGTCAACCTGACCTCGATCCTGTATCTGGGCGCGCTGGCCATCAGCAGCCTGTCCGGCATCGCCCTGCTGCCCTGCATGCTGTTCCTGGCGGTGTTCGCGGCGGTGATCACGCTGGGCGGCATGAAGGTGATCGGCTACACCGACGTGGTGCAGGTGACCTGCCTGGTGGTCGGCGGCCTGGTCACGACCTGGCTGGCGCTCGACATGGTGGCCGCGCTGGCGCACAAGCAAGGCGCGCTGTCCGGCCTGTCCGAACTGTACAACCATACCCGCGACCACTTCGACATGGTGCTCACGCGCGACAATCCGAACTACATGGACTTGCCGGGCCTGTCCGTGCTGCTGGGCGGCATGTGGATCGTCAACCTGAACTACTGGGGCTGCAACCAGTACATCACCCAGCGCGCCCTGGGCGCCGACCTGCCGACCGCCCGCAAGGGCCTGCTGTTCGCGGCCTTCCTGAAGCTGCTGATGCCGGTGATCGTGGTCCTGCCCGGCATCGCCGCGTATGCGCTCGACAAGTCCGGCGCGCTGGGCGACGCCATGAAGGTCGGCGGCGAAGTCAATCCCGACCGCGCCTACCCTATCCTGCTGGGCCTGCTGCCATCGGGACTGAAGGGCATCGCCTTCGCCGCGTTGACCGCCGCCGTGGTGGCCTCGCTGGCCGGCAAGGCCAACAGCATCGCCACCATCTTCACGCTCGACATCTACAAAAAGGCCTTCAACAAACAGGCCAGCGAGCAGCGCATGGTGTGGATCGGCCGCGTCAGCGTGGTGGTGGCGATGGTGCTGGCCGTGCTGATCGCGCCGATGCTGGGCATCGACAAGAAAGGCGGCTTCCAGTACATCCAGGAATACACCGGCTTCGTCTCGCCCGGCATCCTGGCCATGTTCCTACTGGGCTTCTTCTGGAAAAAAACCACGGCCGGCGCGGCCATGTTCGCCACCTTGGGCGGCCTGGTCGGTTCGATCGTGCTGAAGTTCCTGCCGACGATGATGGACCTGTCGTTCCTGGTGCCGATCGGCTTTGCCAAGGTCACCGCCAGCGGCCTGGCCGAGATCCCCTTCCTCGACCGCATGTTCATCGTGTTCTGGGTGGTGGTGGCCGGCATGGTCGTGATCAGCAAAATGGCCGGCGTCAAGCGCGACAGCTTATCGAAGCACATGCATATCGATACCTCGCTGTTCCGCGTTGACGGCGCTTTCGCGCTGGGTTCGGCTGTGATCGCCGTCGCGCTGACGACGATCTACAGCCTGTGGTGGTAACGATTTAACGGGAGCGCTTGCCGTTCACATCATAAACGGCGGCCTCCAGATGAACCACGGTGCTGACGGCCTGGTCGTCGGCAGCACTGGTCGCCAGGGAGAGCTTGTAATCGCCCTTGGCGACCTTCCACGTCTTCGATGCCGAGTCATAGACCGCAAGCAAACGCGGATCGACCGTGACGGAAGATTGGACACCCGCCCCCGGCTGCACCTCGACCTTCTGGAAGCCAGCCAGGCGCTTGGGCGCTTCCCAGCGCGCCGTCAGCGGCGACACGTAGACCTGGGCCACCTGCTTGCCAGCCACCTTGCCCACATTCTTCACCGTGAACGATGCCCGCAGCACGCCGCCCTTGACGCTGGCGGCCAGGTCCGAGAAAGCAAACTCGGTGTAGGACAAGCCGTGGCCGAATGGGAACAAAGGCTTGAGCCCCTTCAGGTCGAACCACTTGTAGCCGACCGCCGCGCCTTCGCTGTAGTCGACATCGAAGCGCCGGTCCGCCACTTCGGGGAAACCGTCCAGCGCCGGGCGCGGCAATTGCGATTCCGATGCCGGGAAGGTGGCCGGCAAATGGCCTGAAGGATTGACCTCGCCGAACAGCACGCCGGCAATCGCCTCGCCGCCGCTGGTGCCCGGATACCACGCCTCCAGCACGGCCGATACCTTGGGCAGCCACGGCATGGTCACCGGCCCGCCGGTTTCCAGCACCACCACGGTGTTGGCGTTGGCCGCCGCCACCGTTGCGATCAGCTCGTCCTGCTTGTCGGGCAGCGACAGGTTGGGCATGTCGAAGCCCTCGCCCGTCCATTGGGTCGCGAACACCAGCACCACGTCGCTGTCTCGCGCCAGCTTGGCCGCTGCGGCGCGGTCGCTGCCGTCGTTGTACGCCACCGTGGCCGACGGCAGCCGGGCCTGGATGGCCTTCAGCGGCGACGACGGATAGACCATGACCGGGCCTGGCCAGGTCTTGGGCGTCAGCTCGGCCGCCGCATTGCCACCGGCCGGATACACCAGCGACGAACCGCCACCGGCCAGCACGCCGCGATCGGCATAGCCGCCGATCACCGCGATCCGTTTGGCGGCGCGCTTCAACGGCAAGGCGCCGTTGCTGTTCTTCAGCAGTACCATGCCCTCCTGCGCATCCTTGCGCGACACCGCCGCGTGCGCAGTGAAGTCGATCGTCTCAGGCGCCGGCGCCACCGGGTGGTCCACCACGCCGTGTGCAAACATCGCATACAGGATGCGGCGGACCATGTCGTCCAGGCGCGCCTGCGGCACCCAGCCGTTCAGCACGGCCTCCTTCAGCGGCGGGCCGAAATAATCGGCCAGGTCGAACGGCATGCCGGATTGCTGGTCCAGCCCGGCATTGGCGGCCGGCACCGTGCTGTGCGTCGCGCCCCAGTCCGACATCACCCAGCCCTTGAAGCCCCAGTCCTTCTTCAGCACCTCGTTCAGCAGATAGCTGCTCTCGCAGCCATAGGCGCCGTTGATGCGGTTGTAGGAGCACATGACAGCGCCGGGATTGCCCTCTTCGTAAGCAATCTGCAGCGCCAGCAGGTCCGACATGCGCGCCGAACGGTCGTCGATCCTGACGTTGAGCGTGGTGCGGCCGGTTTCCTGGTCATTCAGGGCAAAGTGCTTGAGCGTGGACACCACGCGGTTCGACTGGATGCCCTTGATCTGCGCGCCGACGATCTTGCCGGACAACAGGGGATCCTCGCCCGCATACTCGAAGTTGCGGCCGTTGCGCGGCTCGCGCATCAGGTTGACGCCGCCGGCCAGCAGCACGTTGAAGCCGTAGGCGCGCGCTTCGGCGCCTATCATGGCGCCGCCCGCATAGGCGGTCTGCAGGTCCCAGGTGGCCGCCGTGTTCAAGCCGGACGGCAGCGCCGTGCCCGGCCGCACGTCAGGGCCGGCCTGGCTGGCCACGCCCAGGCCGGCGTCGGTCTCCCACAGGTTGGGGATGCCCAGGCGCGGCACGCCGTAGATGAAGCCGGCCGATTGCTTGTGCGACGGCGCCGGCCGCGTGGTCTTTTTCGACTCCATGTCGGCGCCGAAGTAGCCGTAGACCAGCTTGAGCTTCTCGTCGAACGTCATCGCCGCCACCGCCAGGCGGGCCCGCTCCTCCGCGCCCAGCTGCGCATTCATCCACGGCGTGGCCAGCGGCACGGCGGTCTCGCCGGCAACGCCGGTTTGCGCGCCGACGCTACCGCAGCAAAGCGCCACGGCGGCCGATATCAGGCTGATTTTTCTCTGAAATTTCATGTGTCTCCATCACTTTCTGAATTGTTTGCGGGCGATTGTGCCCCCGGCGCGCAAGCCGGGCAATTACGAAAATGACGAAAAGCCGGAACGATATTCCGCAACAACGACAAATCCGGCCGCCTCCCGGAGGAAAGCGGCCGGATAGTCAGCAACGCTTATTTGAAGCTGTAGTCCAGGCTGACATACACGTAGCGGCCGCGCGGATCACCCCAGTTATCGTTGTAGCCCAGCGAAGAGCCAGGATCGAAGGCCGGATCGCGGTTGAACACATTGTTGGCGCCGACGCGGACCACCGCGTTCTTGATGCCGGAATAGGACAGCGATGCGTCCAGCGTGGCGATGGAAGGAATCCGCCGTCCCTTGGCATAGAAGTCATACCATTGGTTCTGCACGGCCGACGGTGAGCGGTCGACCTTGGTGCCGGCCACGTACTTGACGATGCCGGTGCCGCTCCACGGTCCCAAATCCCAGTTCACGCCGACGTTGGCCAGCACGCGCGGATTGCCGTACTCGCCGGTGTCGCACGACGTGTTGTTCGGGCAGTTGATGTAGACGTTGTCGGCCAACAGCACCGTGTCGTAGCGCAGCGTGTAGTTGGCTTCGCTAAACACCTTGATGCGGCCCAGCTTCTCGGTGCGGAAGGTGTAGGACGCGTCCAGGTCGATGCCTGAGGTGTGCGACTGGAAGCGGTTGACCCAGCCAGTCTTGATGTTGGACAGCTGGCCGCGCAAAGGCCCCAGCCGCGCCCGGTCGGCCGCCGACAACGCCGCATAGGCCGCGATATCGTCGGCGGTGACTTCGTCGCGCGTCACGTGCGACTTGTAGGCGCCGTCTTCGTTATCGAGCACCGTCGTGGTATCGAGGATGTCGATCTTGTTTTTCCACTTGATGTCGTAATAGGTCAGGCCGATGTTCAGGTCCTTGAACGGTTCGATGACGAAGCCGATGTTGTACTGGTTCGATTTCTCCGGCTGCAGATCCTTGGTGCCGACGTTGGACGCCTTGACCTGACGGGTGCAGTAGGTATCGAAATACACATCACCCTCGACGCAGCGGTGCGGGTCCTTGGTCTGATAGAAGGCGTCGCGACCCTGGCTGAAGCGCTGCGGCAGCGACGGCGCCACCATGCCGGTGCTGTAGTTCGCGCGCAGCATGATCTCCTTGCTCGGCTTCCACTTCAGGCCGAACTTGGGATTGGTGGTGGCGCCGGCCAGCTCATATTTGTCGTAGCGCACGGCGGCCTGCGCCTCCAGTGTCTTCAGCAGCGGCAGGCTCAGCTCCGCATACACGGCCGACAATTTTTCCGAACCAGAAATCGGCGGCAACACCGCGTACTGGCCCAGCAAGCCTTGCTGCCAATCCTGCGACGGCGTGTACGACAGCGAATTCTTGCGAAGCTCGGAACCCACCGAGACGCCGATCTTCCCGCCCGGCAGTTCGCCGAATTCGGTCGCGGCCTGCACCTTGATGGAATCGGATTTGCTGCGGGTCTTCACATACATCTCGCCCGACAACTCCCTGATCAGGGCGTCCGAATTTTTGTTGATGCCGAAGGGATTGAAACGCCCATCGTCGACCGCCTTGTTCAATTCCTCCAGCTTGTAGGCGCCCAGGGTATCGGTGCGGCCCCGCTCCTCGCCGTGCGACAAGGTCGCCGACCAGTCCCAGCCTCCCAGCTCGCCCTTGAGACCGGTCAGCAGCCAGAGGTTGTCGACGTTGGTCTTGATGCCGCCCTCGTAGACCGGGAAATCGCGCCGCACCGTCACCGGTTTGCCGTAGGTGTTGAAGGGATTCGAGGCCGGGATCACCAGGTTGTTGCGCGCGCGGTTCTGCAGCCACGACGACTGGCCGACGATGCGCTTGTCGAAGTTGGTGAAGAAGGCGTTGGCGAACAGCGTCAGGTCCGGTGCAATGTCCCAGTTCAGCGCGGCGGTCGCGCCAGCGCGGCGCGACGGCTTGACCAGGTCGGTGAATTCCGCCGTCGCGGCCAGGCAGCCGTTGCGGGTCGGCGAAGGGAACCATTCGGCGCCGCTCGGATAAGGCAGCTTGGAGCCCGCCGCGCATTCCGGATCGGCGAAGCGATTGCCGCCGATCGACAGCGTGCCGGGCTCGGTGCCGTGGGCGCCGTAGACGTTGGCGTACTGCAGGCCGCCGCTGGCGCCGAAGTCGATGTGGTTGGCCCAGTCGCGGTCGGTGCCCTTGATGCGCTTGGTGTCCTCGTACATCGCGGCGTAGGTCAGGTTGAATTTCTGCGTGGCGCGGTCGCCGTAGCCGCCGGCCACCGACAGCTTGCGCACATCGCCGCCGCCCAGCGTGGTGGTGCCGTAGCTGGTGCTCAGGTCCACGCCCTGGTAGTTCTGGCGCATGATGAAGTTGATCACGCCGCCCACCGCGTCGGTGCCGTAGATCGCCGAGGCGCCGTCCTTGAGCACCTCGATGCGCTCGATCGCCGCCAGCGGCAGCATGTTCAAGTCCACCGAGGTGAAGCCGTTGGAGTCGTCCGAGCCGGACACCGGCAGGCGGTTGCCGTTCAACAGGATCAGGGTCGGCATGCCGCGCAGGCTGGCCGTGGTAGCGCCGTTGCGGAAATCGTTGCCGCCGCCGAAATCGCGGCCATTGCCGCCGACCGAAGGCAGGTTGCGCAGCACGTCGAGCACCGAGGTCGCGCCGGAGCGTTTGATGTCTTCCTTGGTGATCAGGGTCATCGGCGAGACGCCCTCTTGCGCGATGCGCTTGATGTTACTGCCTGTGATTTCCACCCGCTCCATCTTGGCGTCCGCCTTGGGCGCCTCCTCCAGCTGCGCGTACGCCACGCCGTGGGCCGACAACAAGGCCAGCGCCAACTTCACCCAGCGCACACATATTTTTTCCTGAAACATATTACTCGTCTCCTAGTGATGACGTCCCCCATCGCGTGTGGAGGATCGTTGTAATGAAACTGCCGGTTTGCTTCGATGGCGTGCGTCAACAGGCTATCGAATCGCAACAGAGCTTACGTGGCTCGGCTGATGACGTCTTGGCAGTCTCAGCACTGGAAACGTACGAAATCGGCACAACCGGGGCCAAAACGAACATGGCTCCCGAAGGAGCCATGCATTAACACCACTGTCTGGATCGCGCTGCCGAGGCTAGCCGGAATGCTCTTCCGTTTGCTTGGCGGCGTACATGGCCTGGTCGGCATAGCGCATCAGCTGTGCGATGTCGGCGCCGTGCTCGGGATAGTGCGCAACCCCGACGCTGGCGGTGACCGCCAGGCCCAGGCCGGTGGCCAGCAGCATAGGCGCCGCCAGCACCTGGTGGATCTTGTCGACGATCTGCAGCGTGTCATCGGCCACCAGCACTTCTTCCACGATGATGACGAACTCATCCCCGCCGAGCCGCGCCACGGTGTCCGATACGCGCACGCAGTGCTTCAGCCGGTGCGCCACTTCGCGCAACAGCAGGTCGCCGCAGGCATGGCCGTGTTCGTCGTTGACTTGCTTGAACTTGTTCAGGTCGATGAACAGCAGGGCCAGCCGGCCCTGGTGGCGCTGGGCGCGCGCCACCGCCATCTGCAAGCGGTCGAGGAACAGCCGGCGATTGGGCAGCTGGGTCAGTTCATCGTGCTGGGCCATGAAGCGCAGCCGGGAATGCAGTTGCTTGCGCTGGATCGCCGTCGCCACCTGATTGGACACAAACATCAGCAATTCCTGGTCCTGGTCGGTGTAGCCGGACTGCTCCGGCCCGTCGCCGCTCTGCAGCATCAGCACGCCGATGCTGCCTTGGCTGGTCGTCAGCGGCACGCCCAGCCAGCAATCCGGCAGCATGCCGTCCGCCTGCAATGCCGGCGGCAGCGCGGCGGCGGTGGCCGGCGTCAGCAGCACAGCTTGTCCGCTGCGCAGCACCTGCTCGCCCAGCCAGCACGCCAGCGGAGGCGGTGAGGCGCGGCCATGGGCGTTGACGTGATAGGAAAACTCCACGCATTCTTCCTTGTCGCTCCGTAGTGCGACCGCGAATCCGGGCGCCGGCAGCATGGCGCCGATAATCTGGTGGATCTGCTGGAACAAGGCCGGCAGGTCGTCGCTGGCATGCGCCGCTTCCGATATCGCATACAGCGCCGCCTGCATCGTTTCCGCCTGCTTGGTGGCGGTGATATCCCTGGCCACCGCCACGCGCAGCTGATCGGTCTCGGACCAGCGCGCCGACCACATGATGTGGACGATCTTGCCGTCCTTGCGGACGTAGCGGTTTTCAAAGCGGGAGGTGGGCTGGCCGTCCATGATGGCGCGCGCCGCCGCCAGTGTGCGCTCGCGGTCGGCCGGCGCCACCAAGTTGATCATCTGCATGCCGATCATTTCCTGCGGCGCATAGCCGAAGATGCGCTCGCAGGCGGCGCTGACAAACACGAAACGGCCGTCCGCATCGACCATGCAGACGGCGTCCATGAGCAAATCGGCAAAGCGGGCTATCGTGGCGGCTGTAGTTTTATGCATATCGGCCAATTCTAGTACCGAATATCGCTGTCCAAGACAATTCCCCCGCAGATTGTGACCAAAGACCAACACCCACGGACTAGGGTTGGTGCAAGACTATTTTGCAATATTGACTCTATCAAAATGCCACCTTGCATTAAATGTGGCGATCTCGTACTGCTATCCTATCGCAATAATCTGGTTCAGAGCATCGCAGGCCAGTACAAACACATCTTCCGGCGCTCGTTTCATCGGATGCGCTTTCGCTCCCCGGCATTTCCAGTCATACGATTTAGGCTGGTGCGCCAGGATATAGCTTACAACGCCGCGTGTGCCGACAAATCGAATCGCAAACGGGTTGGTGTCGTTGTAGGATGCGGTCGTCATCGGCAGGCCAATAACGATACCAGTGCGCTCGTTAAATGCCTTGGGTGACAGCACCAGCAGAGGATGTGTGTCCTTGATTTCGCGGCCTGCCTGTGGGTTGCAATCAATCCAGATGACATCGCGCCGATCGGGTGACCATGTCTTTTTGGCCGCCATCAGATTTCCTCGACGCCCACCGGCGCCGTCGCCATCACCTCGCCGCCATGGATGGCCGGATCGAACAGCGCCAGTTTCTGAGCCAGCGACAGCTTGGGAGCCCCCACCGCCCGCACAGTAACGCCAGATTCTTCCAGCACCACCTCCACCGGCTGCCCTACTGAAAAATGCGCGGATCTGGCAATCGCCGCCGGGATACGCACCGCCAGGCTATTGCCCCACTGTTGAATGGTAAGATTTACTGATTTTGCCATGATATCCTCCCGATGTATCGACAAGTATATACATGGTCCGGTCCATGTCAACGGGCCGGAACGCCATGACAAAAAGGGGACACCGGCTGCCCTTTTACGTCCTTCCGGTTGCCAATAGCAAGCGATCACCGTTACAATTTCCCGGTCGGTCTCCCCGTGCCGGCATACCAAAGGAAATACCCCTTAATGCCCACACTGGTCCGCGCAGCCGTACTCACCAACTTCCTGGAAGTCGCCCTGCACCTGGGCCTGAATCCACAAGCCGAACTGGCCGAGGTGGGACTGAACAAGAAGATGTTGCAGGACCCGGACTTTTCCATCCCCGTGCACGCCGCCGTGCAATTGCTGGAAAACGCCGCCGCCCGCAGCGGCTGCCCCACTTTCGGCCTGCGCATGGCCGAGTCGCGCCAGTTTTCCGACCTGGGCGCGGTGGCCCTGCTGCTGACCCACCAGGCCACACTGCGCGATGCGCTGAATGTGACGGTGCAATACCGCCATCTGCTCAACCGCGCGCTGGCCATCTATCTCGAAGAAGCGGGCGACATGGTGATCATCCGCGAGGAAGTGGTGACCGACACCCCGCTGCCGGCCCGCCAGGCCATCGAACTGGCGCTGGGCGTGATGGCGCGGCTGTGCGCCAGCCTGCTGGGCGCGGCATGGCGCCCGGCCAGCGTCAATTTCAGCCACGATGCGCCGGAAGACAGCCGCATCCACCGCCGCGTGTTCGGTTGCCCGGTGCAGTTCGGCGCCGAGTTCAACGGCATCGCCTGCCCTGCCGCCGCCTTCGACGCGCCCAACCCGCGCGCCGATCCCGCCATGGCGCGCTATGCGCAGCGCTTTGTCGACTCGCTGCCGGCCGTGGGAGAAGCGTCGCTGGTGTTCGAGGTGCGCAAGGCGATCTACCTGCTGCTACCGATGGGCCGCGCCACCATCGAGCAGATCGCCCAGGCGCTGGGCATGAACGTGCGCACGCTGCAGCGCCGTCTGGAGGACGACGGCGCCAACTTCAGCGACTTGATCAACGAAGTGCGGCGCGACCTGGTGCAGCGCTATATGAACAACCCCAGCTACTCGCTGGCGCGCATCGGCGACCTGCTGGGCTATTCCATGGCCAGCAGCTTCACGCGCTGGTTCACCGCCCAGTTCGGCGCGACGCCGGCCGCGTGGCGGGCCGCCAACGGCAAACCCTACGCGAGCCCGGTGTAAGCCTTTAAGGCAGGCTGAGGATCATCTTGACGCTGTCGTCCAGCGCCGCCTTGTCGATGTAGCCGATGGCTTTCGGATCGGCCGCGACAGCCTTCTTGACCTCCGCATTCGAACCGAATTCCCTCGGCGCCGTGGCCTTGCCGGTAAACACCAGCTTGGACCAGATCGCCTTTACCTGCGCCGGGTCCTTGTCCGCCACCTTGTGATAGAACTCGGCGCGGATGGCCGAGCTCTCCGCCTGGTCGACCGGCGTGAACATATTCGATTTACCGAGGAAGAACTGGGCCGCCTGCTCCGAGAACATGCGGGTGGCCGGGTTGGCCTTGTTGACGATGACGACGGTTTCCGCGCGCGCCGTCAGCGCGGCTGCGCACAACATGGCGGCGAGATTCAGCTTATGCATGGAGGGTTCCTTAGAAGACAAAATCAAGCGAGGCGGCGGCCACGGTCACGCTGCGCTGCAAGCCGGCGGCCGGTGCGTAGATCAGCATGCCGTTGCGCTGGTGCGGATGGACCCGGTCCACTTGCACCTTGAGGTCGATGGACTTGGTGAAGTCCCAGCGCACGCCCAGCGTATCGGAACTTTGCTCCGACGCGGTCAGCGCGCCGCGCACCGCGCCGGACAAGGCGCCGCTGGCCGGGAAGCCCGCCGGCAGCGTGATCGAGGTACCGGCGCTCTTGGCCACCGCGTGGGTGTAGTAAGGCAGCACCTTGCCGATGCGGTAGCCGGCCATGGCGTACCAGGAATTGGTGTCGGGGATGTAGACCTTGTCCTTGGCGCGCCGCTGGCCGTACTCCGCCTGCAGCAGCAGCTTGTTCCAGTCCAGCGTGGCGCCGACGGCGGCGAAGGTCATCTTCTTGCCGCTGACCGCGAGGTCGTCGCCCAACTGGCCGAAGCCGGCGTTGCGCAGCGTGCCGGCCAATGCATTGACCGGCGTGATGTCGTTGCTGCTCATGGATGCGCCCAGCCAAGCCGCGCGCAGCGTCAGCGGGCCGTGCTCGGCCGATACGCTCAGGCCGCGCACCGGCGCGCGGTAGGTCGCCACCGTGCCGGTGCTGACCAGGAACAGCTTGCCCCGGCTGACACCCAGCACGCCCTGCGCGTTCAGCGTGGTGTCGCCCAGCGCGTGCTGGTAGTTGAAGTCGATGCCGTCGCCCGACTCGATCGGCGCCTGCGCGTACATCTCGACCGGCGGCCGCATCATGGTGTTGGCGTAGCCGACGTTCTGGTAATCCGAGATCATGAACACCGGCAGCGCGACGCGGCCGACGCGCACGTTCAGTTCATCGGTGGCCTTGTACTTGAGGAAAGCCCAGGTCAGGTCGGTGGTAAAAGTCGGGCTGGTATTCTTGCGGGTCAGCACCTGCACGGTGTCGGACAGGCGCTCGTTGAAGCCATAGCTCGCCTGCAGGCCCAGATTGGTGTCCAGGCCGATACGGGCCTGGTCGCCGATGCCTTCGGCCTGGTTGTAGCGGACAAACTGCGCTTCATTGGTGTTGCTCTTGGCGACGCCCAGCGAGCCGAAGCCGCTGATGTTCAAGCTGCCCTGGTCGGCGCCGGCGTGGCTGCACGCGGTTAGCACAGCGCAGGCCAATATCGTTTTTTTCATGGTGATCCCTATCGTTTTAGTTTACAGGCCCCAGTGCATCAGCAACATCACCAATGCAGCCAGGAACACTGTCTCTCCCACCATCAGCGCGATCGGCTTGATGCCGACCGCCGCCAATTCCTTCAGCTGGGTTTTCATGCCCAGCGCACTGATCGCGATGGTCAGCGCCCAACGCGATGCGTCGTTGCCCAGTTGTTGCACGGCCGCCGGCACCCAACCGGTGCTGTTGATGCAGGCCAGTACCAGGAAGCCGACCGCGAAGCCGGGCAGCAGCGGCGGCCGCTTGCCGCCCTCGCCTGCACTGGCGCTCTGCGCGCGCGTGACCAGCGTGGCGCACAGGATCACCGGCAGCAGCATCGCCACCCGCATCAGCTTGACCACGGTGGCGGCGTCGCCGGTCTCGCGCGACATGCTGTAGCCGGCGCCGACCACCTGGGCGACGTCGTGGATGGTCCCGCCCAGGAACACGCCGGCCTGCTGCGGCGACAGCTCGAACCAGCGGCATATCATCGGGTAGGCGATCATCGCCACCGTCGACAGCGCCGACACGCCGATCACCGTGAACAGCGTGGCTTTTTCCTTTTGCGGATGCGCAGGCAGCGCGGCGGCCAGCGCCAGCGCGGCCGAGGCGCCACAGATCGCCGTGGCGCCCCCGGTCAGCAGGCCGAACAGCCGATTGAAGCCCAGCGCCTTGGCCACCACGATGGACAGCAGGATGGTGACGGTGACGATCAGTACCACCATCACCACCGGCCGCCAGCCCAGCGCCGCCATCTGCGCCAGCGTCAGGCGCAGGCCCAGCAGCGCCACGCCCAGCCGCAGCACGGTGCGCGCCGTGTATTCGATGCCGGGCTTGCACTGGCCCTCGGCCGACAGGAAATTCAGCGCCATGCCCAGCAACAGGGCAAACAGCATCACCGGCGCGCCGTAGTGCTCGGACAGGAAACTGGCGGCGGCGGCCACCATCGCGCTGACGACGAAGCCCGGCGCCAGCGCGCGCGCACGTTGATGGGCACTGCTCAGGACTGCGGTATTCATGTTGTGGACTCCGGGCCGGGCAGGCTCAGATAAACCCTGCCCTCTTCAATGTGGATGGGATAGGTGACGACTTTCACCGTCGGCACGTTTTGCAGGCAGCCGGTGGCGAGGTCGAAGCGCAGGCCGTGCGCCGGGCACTGCACCTTGCCATCGACCACCTTGCCGCCCGCCAGCGAGGCGCCCTGGTGCGGGCAGCTGTCGTCCAGCGCGTAGTAGCGGCCGTCGGCGTGGAACAGGGCGATGCACCAGCCTTCCAGCCGCAGCCAGGCGTGACCGCCCGCCGCCGGCAGCCGGGCGGGCTCGATTTCAATGCGGAAGCTCATCAGGCTGGCGAGTCGGCGTCGGCCAGCGCGTCGCGCATGGCGGCCAGCAGCGCCGCCGGCGCCTGGGCGCCGGTCAACGTCAGCCTGCCATTGATGGAGAAGAACGGCACGCCGCTCATGCCGGCGCGCACGTCGGCGGAGCGGTATGGCGTCTCGGCGCCGCGCAATTCGGCCTGCATGGCGGCGCGGTCCAAGCCGGCCGCCTCGCCGTGCGCCAGCAGCACCACCGCATTGCCGATGTCGTCGCCTTCCTCGAAATAGGCGCGCAGCAGGCGCTCCAGCAAATCGTCGCGCTGCGCCGCGCTGGCGTGCAGGCCGGCCCAGGCCAGCAACCGGTGGGCGTCGGCCGTACTCGGCATGACGCCGATGGCGCCGTAGTCGATGCGGACGCCGGCGGCGTCAGCCGCGCGCTGCACCATGGCCTGGCGCTGGCGCATCGCCGCTTCTCCGCCCAGGCGCTGGCGATAGAAAGCCTCGAACGGCCAACCCTGCGACGGCACGGTCGGCAGCAGCTGCACGCCCAGCCAGTGCAGCTGCACTTCCACCTCCGGCCGTTCGGCGCGCAGCTGCGCCAGCGCGTCCTGCAGATGGCGCTTGCCGATCAGGCACCACGGACAAATGAAATCGAAGCCGACGTGGAGATTCAAGGTGGTACTCATGCTGCCTCTTTCAGTTGCAGGTTGGCGGCGTTGCGCACGTCGAGCAGGTAGTGGCGGCGCGCATAGACGAACACCAGGGCCGCCACCACGCTCACCAGCGGCACCAGCCGGCAGGCCGTCGCCAGGCCGTAGCGGTCGGCCAGCACGCCGGTCAACAGCGGACCAGGCGCCAGGCCCAGCAGGTTGTTGGCCAGGGTCAGCGTGGCGAACGCGGTGCCATGCACCGAGCGGTGGGTCAGGTTGGCGACCATCGCCCCGACCGGGCCGGTGGTGCCGGCGGCCAGGAACATGCCGGCGCAGATCAACACCATCTGCGGCACGCCCGGCGCCAGCGCAAAGGCCAGCGACAGCAACAGGCAGCTGAGCACGCAGTAGGCGATCGCCAGCGAGATCTTGCGTTCGGGCGCATTGCGGCACATGCGGTCGCTCAGCATGCCGCACAGGATCATGCCGGCGCCGCTGGCCAGCACCACCACCGCCGCACCCAGGCCGGCGCGGTCCGCGCCCAGGCCGTAGTAGCGATTGATGAAACTGGGCATCCAGACGATGAAGGCGCCGCCCACCAGCAGCTGCAGGCCGCTGCCGACATACACGGCGCGGATCGAGGCGCTGTTGAACAGGCTGCGCAGCGGCGCGCGTTGCCGGCCATCATTCGCGCTGCGGCCGGGGGCGATGCGCGCCTCGCGCACCAGCATTGGATACAGCAGCGCCAGCGCCAGGCCGAACAGCGCCATGCCGCCGAAGGCCCAGCGCCAGCCCAGGTGCGCGGCGATGCCGCCGCCCAGGCCCATGCCCAGCACCGAGCCGAACATGCCGCCGGCCATGAAGGCGCCGGTCAGCGTGGCCCGCAAATGCCTGGGGAACACCGACAGCACCACCGCCAGGCCGACGCTGCCATACGCAGCCTCGCCGACGCCGACCAGGAAGCGCGCCGCAAACATCTGTTCGTAGTTCTGCGCCAGGCCGCAGCCCAAGGTGGCCAGGCTCCACAGCACGGCCATCAGCACCAGGCAGCGCACCCTGCCCCAGCGGTCCGCCAGCAGCGACAGCGGGAAGGTCAGCAAGCCCACCATCAGCGCGACGATGCCCGAGAGCAGGCCGAGACGGGAGTCGCTCAGCAGCCACTCGCTTTTCAGCAGCGGGAACACGGCGTTGAGCACCTGGCGCGACATATAGTCCGAGATCAGCAGCCCGAAGGTCAGCGCGAACACCAGCCAGGCATAGGGCCGCGCGATGGCCGGATCGTCGTCGCCGGCGTCGGTGTTGGGATGGAAGGCCATGATGCTCAGGTCCGCAGCGGTACGTTCTTCTGGCCGCGTGCGCGGTTCGGCGCCATGCCGTTCATGCGCAGCGTTTCCTCGGCATCCTTGTACTGCACGCCGATGCGGTAGATCTGGCGCGCTTCCTTGCCGCTGGCGATCTCGCGCCCCAGTTCACGCGCCACGCGCACGCACTGCTCGATCTGCTGCACCGACGTCATGCGCTGGCCCAGTTGGCCGATCAGCGTGTCCTCGGTGCCGCAGCGTGGATGCATGCCCATCGCCATCGACATCATGTTAAACGGCAGTACGTTCTTCAGCAGCGATTCGGCCGTGATGCAGGCGCCGTCCGGCGCGCGGCGGATGAAGTCCATGAAGTTGAACGGATTGGGGCCGTCGAAGCCGCCGCCGATGCCGATCCACGTCAGGTTCAGCGGGCCGGTGTAGACGCCCTTGCGCACCAGGCGGTCCAGCGTTTCCAGCGCGTGCATGCCGGTCAGCTGGAAGTGCGGCTGGATGCCGGAAGCCTGCAGGCGCTTCAGGTGCTCGGCCACCCAGGCCGGGCCGGCCGGCACCGTCATTTCGCTGTAGGCCGCGTGCATCATCGGCGAGGCCAGCGAGGTGCCTTCCAGGTATTCCGGATACAGCAGCTCCATGATGTTCATCTGGGTGGTGTTGATCGCCACGGTCACCTGGTCCGGCTTGGGATCGAGGTCGGCCAGCATGTGGCGGGTGTCGTCGGACAGCCATTTGGCGGCCTGGCCGTCGTCTTCCGGCGCGAACGAGATCGAGCCGCCGACCTGGATGATCATGTCCGGCACGCGGGCGCGCACGCCGGCGATCAGCTCATTGAACTTGGACAGGCGCTTGCTGCCCTTGCCATCGAGTTCGCGCACATGCAGGTGCAGCACGGTGGCGCCGGCGTTGTAGCAGTCGACCGCCTTCTGGATCTGTTCTTCCATGGTCACCGGGATATCTTCCGGGAAGTCTTCAGGCGCCCACTCCGGGCCGTACGGCGCGGTGGTGATGACTACCTTGTCCTGGTTCTCCGGGTGCAGGGAATCGTCGAGAAATTGCATGGTGTCTCCTTGGTTTTTTAATAGGGTACGTCGCCGACGATGCCTGCCCGTTCCATCCTGCGATGGCATGGCGGGTAGTCCATCACGGCATAGTGTTGGGTCGCGCGGTTGTCCCAGATCGCCACGCTGTCCGGCTGCCAGCGCCAGCGCACCTGGTATTCGGGGATGTAGGCCTGGCTGATCAGATAGCTGAGCAACTGGCTGGCGCCCGGATTGGCGTCCTGGCCGTAACGCACGCGATCGGGCGTGTGGTAGTTGCTGATGTGGGTGGTGAAGGCATTGACGAACAGGATCTTCTCGCCAGTCTCGGGATGGGTGCGCACCACCGGATGCTCGGCGTCGGGGAACTGCGCCTTCAACGCGTGGCGCTTCTCGATCGGCATCGCTGCGCCGAAGCTGGCCTCAATGCTGTGGCGCGCGCGCAGGCCTTCGATCTTCAGCTTGATATCGTCCGGCAGCCGCTCGTAGGCCAGCGCCATATTGGCCCACATGGTGTCGCCGCCGACCGGCGGGCACTGGACGCAGCGCAGCACCGCGCCGAACTGCGGCGCGTTGCGCCAGGTGGCGTCGGCATGCCAGGCGTTTTCGTAGCGGTCGGCCGGCTGGTCGGGGCTCTTGTAGATCTGCACCAGGCCCGGATGATCGGGATCGCTGCCCGCCACCGGATGGTCTTCCAGCTCGCCGAACTTGCGCGCGAAGGCCACATGCTCGGCGCGGCTGAAGTCCTGGCCGCGCAGGAACAGCACGCGGTGGCGCAGCAGCAGTTCGCGGATGTCGTCGAACAGGAAGTGGTCGTTGATGGCGTCGGCCAGGTTCACGCCGTGCAGCTGGGCGCCGATGGCGCAGGTCAGTTGTTCTACTCGCATCGCATACTCCTCAGATCACGAAGATCGACGAACCGGTGGTCTTGCGGGCTTCCAGGTCGCGGTGCGCCTGCACCGCGTCTTCCAGCGCGTAGTGCTGGTTGATCTCGATCTTGATGCGGCCGCTGCCGACATGGTCGAACAGCTCGCCGGCCAGCGCGGCCTTCTCCGCCGGATCGGCGATGTAGTCGGCCAGCGCCGGACGGGTGACGAACAGCGAGCCTTTCATCGCCAGCAGCACCGGATCGAACGGCGGTACCGGGCCGGAAGCGGTGCCGACGCAGACCAGCAGGCCGCGCTTGCGCAGCGAATCCAATGAGGCCATGAAGGTGTTCTTGCCGACGCTGTCGTACACCACGTCGACGCCGACGCCGCCGGTCAGCGCGCGCACGCGCTCGGCGACGTTCTCGGTGCTGTAGTTGATCACGTGGCTGCAACCGTGGGCCAGCGCCAGTTCGGCCTTGGCCGGCGTCGACACGGTGCCGATCACGTTCAGGCCAAGCAGCTTGGCCCATTGCGAGACGATCATGCCGACGCCGCCGGCGGCGGCGTGCAGCAGGATGGTGTCGCCGGGCTTGAAGTCGCGGATGCGGCGCATCAGGTAGGCCGCGGTCAGGCCGCGCATGGTGGCGGCGGCGGCGGCTTCGAAGGAGATGGTCTCCGGCAGCTTGATCAGCGGCGCGGCGGATATCACCCGTTCGCTGCTGTAGGCGCCCAGCGTGTTGATAAAGCCGGTGTAGGTGACGCGGTCGCCCAGCGCCAGGTGGCTGACGCCCTCGCCCAGCGCTACGACCACGCCGGAAGCTTCGACGCCGATGCCATTCGGCAGCGGGATCGCGTAGGTGCCGTTGCGAAAGTAGGTATCGGCGTAGTTGATGCCGACCGCCACATGGCGCACCCGCACCTCGCCGGGGCCCGGATCGCCAACTTCGACCTGCTCCAGGTACAGCACTTCCGGTCCACCGGTGGTGTTAAAACGCACTGCCTTTGCCATGCCATGTCTCCTTGTTCTTTACTTGTGGTGCGTGCCGCCCAGTGTTTTATCGAGTATAGCCCCGGTCTTCCGGCCGGAATCGAACATAGGACGACAGCGCGTTCTCATTTCGCGACAGTCTTCTTCAGCAGCCGCTCCAGCAGCGCCGCCGCTTGCGGCCAGGGGCCGTAACCGGAGGCCGGATTCAGGTGGCCTACCTCGCCCAGTTCCACCAGCTCGGCGCCCCAGCCATCGGCCAGCGCGCGTACCGCCTCCAGGCTGGCCAGGTGGTCGTTGCTGCTGGCCGCCACCAGCGCCGGGAACGGCAGGCGCCGGCGCGGCAGCGGCGTCCAGCCGTTGGCCGCCAGGGTGGCCGGACGCGGATAGGGTTCCGGCCACTCGGCGTTCAAATCGGGAGGCGTGACCAGCAGCGCGCCGGCGATCGGGCGCTGGTGGCATGCAGCCCAATGAGCCACCATCAGCACGCCGGCGCTGTGGGCGACCAGGATCACCGGTCCCTCGATGGAGGCGATCTCCGCGTCCAGCGCCGCCACGCGCGCCTCGCAGCTCAAGCCGTCCACCTCCAGCGGCGGCACGGTGCGCGCGCCGGGCGTGGCCTCGGCCAACAGGGTTTGCCAGTGCTGCGGCACATGGTCGCGCAGGCCGGGCACGATCAGCAGGGTCGGTGTCCTGGCCGCGTCGGCGTCGCGGGCCGGGGCGGCGCTTTTCAACTGGTAGTCGCGGAACTGCTGGCGCAGCACCAGCTTTTGCAGCTTGCCGGTGGCGGTGTGCGGCAGGCGGTCGACAAACACCACTTCGTCCGGGCACCACCAGCGCGCCACCCGCGTAGACAGGTGTGCCAGCAGCTCGGCCGCCGCGACGTTCTGGCCGGGCTTGCGCACCGCGATCAGCAGCGGGCGTTCCTGCCAGGTCGGATGGGCGACGCCGATCACCGCCGCTTCGGCGATGGCAGGATGGTCCATGGCGGCGTTTTCCAGATCGATCGAGGAGATCCACTCGCCGCCGGACTTGATGACGTCCTTGGCGCGGTCGGTGATCAGCATGTAGCCGTCCGCGTCGATGGTGGCGACATCGCCGGTGTCGAAATAGCCGTCGGCATCCAGCAGCTCGCCGGCACTGCCGCCGTAGTAGGCGCTGGCTACCCAGGGACCGCGCAACAGCAGGCGGCCGGCCGCGCTGCCATCGTGCGGCAGCGCCTTGCCTTCGTCGTCGACAATCTTCAGCGTCACCCCGAACACCGGGCGGCCCTGCTTCATCTGCTGCTTGCGATAGGCTGCTTTATCCAGCTTGTGGTGCTTGGCCATGGGCCGGCACACGGTGCCCAGCGGCGACAGCTCCGTCATGCCCCAGGCGTGCAGCACTTCGGCACCGAAGCGGTCCTCGAAGGTCTCGATCATCGACAACGGCGCGGCGGCGCCGCCGATCACCACGCGCCGCAGGCACAGCTCCTCCCGTGGATCGAGCGCCTGCTGTTCGACATGGCGGAACAGCATCAGCCACACCGTTGGCACGCCCAGCGCCAGCGTAACCTGCTGCTCGCGCATCAGCTGGTAGACGCTGGCGCCGTCCAGCGACGGGCCGGGGAACACCAGCCGTGCGCCGCACAACGCGCCTGCATACGGCATGCCCCAGGCGTTCACATGGAACATCGGCACCACCACCAGCGCGGTGTCGGCGCCGGACAGCCCCAGGCCGTCGACGCCGCAGGCCGCCATCGCGTGCAGCACGGTTGAGCGGTGCGAATACAACACGCCCTTCGGATTGCCGGTGGTGCCCGAGGTGTAGCACAGCGCCGCGGCGCTGCCCTCGTCCAGTTGCGGCCACAGGAACTGCTCGCTTTCCGTCGCCAGCAGCTCCTCGTAGCAGCCGATCACCGGCAAGGGAGGCATGTGGGCGCGGTCGGTCAGCGCATAGAAGCCGCGCACGCTCCTCATCTTCGGCATCAGGTCCGACACCAGGCCGGCAAAGCCGATGTCGAAGAACAGCAGCTGGTCTTGCGCGTGGTTGGCGATGTACTCGATCTGCTCCGGGAACAGGTGCGGGTTGATCGTGTGCAGCACGGCGCCGATGCCGGCCACCGCGTAATACAGCTCCATGTGGCGGTAGCCGTTCCAGGCCAGCGTGGCCACCCGGTCGCCCGGCTTGACGCCAAGACGCAGCAAGGCGTTCGCCAGCCGGCGGGCGCGCCGTCCGAGCGCGCCGTAGGTGCAGGTGTGGACCGGACCTTCCGACGTGCGCGACACGATTTCCCGGTCCGGGTGGGCGTGGCAGGCGTGCTCGATGAGCGACGATACCAGCAGCGGTTGGTGCTGCATTAGTCCTAGCATTGCAAACTCCTTATGTGGATTCCTTGGCCTGCATTTGCAGCAGTGCGCGGCGCACCGAGGCGGCGAACCAGCGCCCGCCCTGCAGACCCGGCACGCCGTTCCGGTTGAGGGTGGCGGCGATCTTGTTGTACGAGGCGCCGCAGGCGCGCAGCGTCTGCAGCTGCGCCGTCAGCGCGGGCGAGGCCGGCGGCGCGCCGGCGCTCATTTGACTTTCCTCAGCAGGAAGTGCGACAGCGCCGGCACCAGCACCAGCGCGCCCACCATGTTCAGCGTGAACATGAAGGTCAGCAGCACGCCCATGTCGGCCTGGAACTTGATCGGCGACCAGGCCCAGCACACCACGCCGGCCGCCAGCGTCACGCCCACCAACGCCACCACCTTGCCGGTGAACTGCAAGGCGTGGCTGTAGGCGTCCGCCAGCGAGGCGCCGGCGCGTTGCTGCGCCAGCTGCACCGACACCAGGTACAGCGCGTAATCGACACCGATGCCCACGCCCAGCGCGATCACCGGCAAGGTGGCGACCTTGACGCCCATGCCCAGCAAGACCATCAGCGCCTCGCACAGGATGGAGGTCAGCGCCAGCGGCAGCACCGCCACCAGCACCGCGCGCCAGCTGCGGAAGGTGACCCAGCACAGCACGATGACGGCGGCGTACACGTACAACAGCATCTTGTGGTTGGCTTCACGCACCACGATGTTGGTGGCGGCCTCGATGCCGGCGCTGCCGGCGGCCAGCAGGAACTGGCGTTCCGGCGTGCTGTGGGCGGCGGCGAAGGCGGCGGCGGCTTCGGTCACCCGCTCCAGCGTCTCGGCCTTGTGATCGGACAGGTAGGCGATCACCGGCATCAGCGCGCAATCGCGGTCGAACAGCTCGGGGTTGTTGACCGACGCCTGCTGCACGCCGTAATTGAGCACGTCCTGGTTGCGCGACAGCGTCAGCCACTTCGGGCTGCCCTCCGAGGTGCCGGCGGTGATCTGGCGCACGGCGTCGGCCAGCGACACCGTGGTCTGCACGCCGGGCACCTGCTTGAGCGCCCAGGCCAGGCGGTCGGCCTCCATCAGCGTTTCGTATTTGAGGCAGCCCTCCTTCGGCGTCTTGACCATCACCGCGAACTGGTCGGACGACAGCGAATAGTTGGCGGTGATGTAGGCGTTGTCGCGGTTGTAGCGTGAGTCGGCGCGCAGCTCGGGCGCGCCGGGATCGAGATCGCCGATCTTCAACCGGGTCGACAGCGCGTAGCCGCCCACCGCCAGCAGCAGCGCGGCGGCGACGGTCACGCCGGCCCAGCGCGGCGTGGCGAAGCGTTCCAGCCCGCGCCACAGGCGTTCCATGCCGCGCGGCGCGCCGGTGTGCACGCGCATGGCGCGGGCCGCCGCCGCCGGCGACACGCCGACATACGACAACAGCACCGGCAACAGCAGCAAGTTGGTGAAGATCAGCACCGCCACGCCGATGCTGGCGGTCATGGCCAGGTCGCGGATCACCGGGATATCGATCATCATCAGCACCGCGAAGCCGACCGCGTCGGCCAGCAGCGCGGTCAGGCCGGCCAGGAACAACCGGCGGAAGGTGTAGCGCGCCGCCACCAGGCGGTGCGTGCCGCGCCCCACGTCCTGCATGATGCCGTTCATCTTCTGCGCGCCGTGCGAGACGCCGATGGCGAACACCAGGAACGGCACCAGGATCGAGAACGGGTCGAGCGAAAAGCCCAGCGCCGCCACCAGGCCCAGTTGCCACAGCACCGCCGCCAGCGAGCAGGCGACCACCAGCGCGGTCGAACGCACGCAGCGGGTGTAGGCGTAGATCACCAGCGTGGCGATGGCGGCGGCGGCGCCGAAGTACATCAGCACCTGCCGCATGCCGGCCAGCAGTTCGGCGATCAGTTCGGCGAAACCGATCACGTGGATCTTCACCGGATACGCGGCCGACTGGTGCGCCTGCACCGTCTTCTCAATGGCCTGCGCCAGCTCGCGGTAGTCGATCGCCTTGCCGCTGGCGGGATCCTTGTCGAGCAGCGGCACGAACACCATGGTCGACTTGAAGTTATTCGCCACCAGGCTGCCGACGATGCCGGAGCGCGCGATGTTGATCTTCAGCTGCTCGACGGTGCGCGCCGAGCCGTCGTACCCGTCCGGCATCACCGGGCCGCCCTGGAAGCCCTCCTCCGTCACCTCGGTCCAGCGCACCGACGGCGTCCACATCGATTTCATCCAGGCGCGGTCGACGCCGGGCGTCAGGAACAGGCTGTCGTTGACCTGCTTGAGCGCCTCCAGGTAGCGCGGCTCGAAGATATCGCCCTGCGGGTTCTCCACCACCACCCGCAGCGCGTTGCCCAAGCCACGCAGGGCCGGCTTGTGCAGCAGGTAGTTCTGGATGTAGGGCTGGCCTTGCGGCAGCATTTTTTCGAAGCTGGCGTTCAGGCTCAAACGGGTGGCGGCCAGCCAGCCCAGCGCCAGCGTGGCCAACGCGCACAGCACCACCATCGCCATGCGGTGGTTGAACACCAGCCGTTCCAGCCAGTTGCCCGAGCGGCGGTCGAAACCCGCCAGCTCGCGCACCACCGGCATATCATCCGGTCGATTGTCCGGTCCATTGCATCTCATGTCCATATTTGTCTTTCTATTTGAGTGGCTGTACGCGCAGGCCGCGCGCGCCGCCGATCAGCAGGCGCTGGCTATCCAGCGGCAGCGCGGCGGCGGCGGATCCCGGCGGTATGCCGGCCATCGGCGCGAAACTGGCGCCGCCGTCGCGGCTGCGCAGCAGCTGGCCGGACTGGCTGACCAGCAGCAGTGCGCCGTCGGCCAGCACGGCGCCGGCGGTCAGGCCGGTCTGGGTGCCGGTGTTGGCGCGCTGCCAGTTGCGGCCGCCGTCCTCGCTGTGCAGCGCGGTGCCGCGCAGGCCGTAGACCAGCAGCGTGCGGGCGTCGCCGGTGACGCCGAGGAAGCTGCCCTGGTAAGGCGTGGGCAGCGCCTCGAAGCGCTCGGCGCCGGCGGTGCGGCGCAGCACCAGCCCCTGTTCGCCGACGATGTACAGCGCGTCGCCGACCATCCGGATGGCGTTCAGGTGCAGCGCGCGCGGATTGTCCAGCAGCTCTTCGCAATGGCGCCAGCTGCGGCCGCGGTCATCGCTGCGCAGTGCCAGGCCGAAGGCGCCGATGGCCAGGCCGTGGCCGGCGTTGTCGAACCAGATATCGAGCAGCGGCTTGTCGCCGGCCAGCACATCCCTGCGGCCGTCGTATTGGCGGCGCCAGCTGGCGCCGCCGTCGGTGGTGTGCAGCACCACGGCGTCGTGGCCGACCGCCCAGCCTTCGTGCGCGTCGGCGAAGGTCAGCGCCACCAGGTCGGTCGACAGCGGCACGCTGGCCTGTCGCCAGCTGCCGCCCTGGTCGTCCGAGTACAGCACGTGGCCGCGCTGGCCGACCGCCACCAGGCGCTTGCCGGCGGCCGCCACGCCGTTGACCAAGGTGCGGCTGGCCAGAGGGCTGGGCTGGGCCGGCAGGACCAGCGGATCGACAAAGCCGGCCGGCGCGGCGGATGCCGGTGACATGCTCAGGGCAACGGCCAGGGCCGGCGCCAGCAAACGGAAAACTGAAAACATAGGGGACTCGCAAAAGACTACCGGCCCGGAAACCGTCATTCCCGCGCAGGCGGGAATCCATACTTTGCCGGGCAGGATACTCAGCATGGGTTCCCGCCTGCGCGGGAACGACGGGGTTGGTGCTGTGGCCTTAGCGCACGCCGGCGCCGGACAGCGCTTCCGGCGACCACTGGGCAGGCTTCAACGGATCGATGTATTTCAGACCGCCGTACGGACCGGACATGCCGGTCAGGTTGTAGGCCCCGCTGACGAAGTCATAGATCACGTGGTTGCCGGTGTAGGTGGCCTGCACGTCGTACGCATAGATCAGGTGATCGAACGAAGAGCGGTACAGCTGGCCGCGGCCGTCGTACTGGTCCGACGCCAGCGCCACCCAGCTGTCCTCGTCGATGTAGAAGGTGCGCTTGCCGTAGATGTGGCGCTTGCCCGGCTTGAGCGTGGCCTCGACCACCCACACGCGGTGCAGCTCCCAGCGCACGAAGTCCGGATTCAGGTGATTGGCCTTGACCACGTCCGCCACCACCTTGGCGCCGAACAGCGCGTATTCGCCGTATGGCACGATCATCTCCTTCTTGCCGACCAGCTTGAAATCGAAGCGGTCCAGCGCGCCGTTGAAGATCCAGGCGTCGTCGTAGGTGGCGGCGCCGGCGGCGCCGGGATTCGGCGTGTCGTAGGCGACGTCCGGCGCCAGCTTGACGCGGCGCTGGCCCGGCAGGTACTGCCACACCTTCCTCGGCTGCACCGACGGATTGACGGCGTCGAACGCCATCAGGCCTTCGCCGGCGCGGCGGGCCGGCGCCAGGTAGGTCAGCTTGGTGCGGAAGAAGACGTCGTTCTGTTTGGCCACCTCGGTGTGCTTGGGATCGGCCAGCGGGAATTCCTCGAAGATCTCGCCGGCCGTGGCCAGGCTCGGCGTGCCGGAGGAATCGACGTTCCACGATTCATACTTGGTGGTGAAGGCCTGGCCCTGGTAGCGCAGCAGGTGATTCCACATCACCTCGTTGCCGGTCTTGGGGATAGGGAACGGCACGCCGGACAGCGCGTTCTCCACGCCGACGCCGCCGTCGGTGGCCTTGGCGTTGACGGCGTTGAGCGCGGTGTTATCCAGCTGCGCCTTGGGCAGCGCCACGGTGCGGTGGGTTGGATAGACGTCGACCCGGAAGCCGGGATAGCGCTTGAGCAATTCGCGCGTGCCGGCGGTCAGCTTGTCTTCCATGCCGGCCAGGTTCTTGCCGGTGATGACCAGGCGCGGCTTCTCGCCCGCATACGGGTCGGGACGCACGCCGCTGCCCTTGACGTAGCCGGCCGGCGGCGACGCCAGGCCGCCGGTGTACTCGGGGATGGTGCCGTCCTTGTTGCCAGCCTTCTCGGCGCCGACCGCGGTCAGCGTGGCGCCCAGTTGACGGGCTTCTTCCGGAGTGACGGCGGCCTGGACGGCGAAAGCGGCCATCAGCGCGGTCAGCATGAGGGTTTGTGTACAGTTCATGATGGATCCCAAATCAGAAGGTGGTCTTGAAGGTCGCGGCCAGGAAGCCACGGTCTTTGAGCAGCGAGGTGACGCCGCCGAACGACGTCACGGCGCCGCTGGTTGGATCGGTCGCCAGCGGACCGAAGAAGCTGACGTACTTGAGATCGAAGCGGTACTTCTGGCGCACGTCGAACGACACGCCGAGCGAGTAGTTGCCGGCGCCCTTGTTGCCGCCCGCCTGCACCGCCGAATTGCCCTTTATGCCGACCGAATAGGCCAGCGGCATCGACACGTCGACACCCGGCAGCGCCTGGAACCAGGTCGAGCTGTAGGTGGCCGACATGGCGTAGAAGTCATGGCTGACCTTGTCGACGCCGTTGTAGCTGTCGCGGCCACGGAAGAACTGCGGATTCTGCGTCAGTCCGGCCACGCGGTTCCAGACGAATTCCACCGCCCAGGTGGAGGCGTCGGCCACCGGCGTCCTGGCGGTGGTGCCGAGGAAGTTCAGCACGCCGTGGATGGTGTTGCCGCGCGTGCCGCTGACCTCGCCCTGCTTGGGCAGGTCGGCCGCCACCACCACCAAGGTTGGCGCCACCTTGGCGTTCAAGGCGTTGAGCACGGCGACGTTGGTGCCGACCGGCATCAGCAGCGCCGGGGTGGAATAGATCGGCATATTGCGGCGGTAGGACAGGTCCGCGCCCACCGCCACGCCGGCCACGCTCCTCGACAGCGACAGGCCCAGCACGTCGATGCCGCTGGCGTATTCGAGCTGGTATTCGTTGCCGCCCAGCTGGCCCGGATAGAACAGGCAGTTGTTGCCCGCCACCGCCGCGCCCGGAATAAATCCCTTGCAGACGGCCTGGCCGACCGCGCCGGCGCCGAACAAGGCGGTCGGCAAGCCGGCCAGGCGCACGTTGGCCTGCGGCAGCAGGTCGGAGGTGCGGCGCAGGTACAGGCCGGCAGTGCCGTCCAGCCATTCCGGGCTCCAGCGCGTGGCGACGCCGAAGTCGCCGCTGTTGGGCGCGCGGCTGTCGGCGCGGCGCGCGGCGGGCGCGCCCAGCGGGCCGAGGATGAACGATTCGCCGCCCTGGAAGGCGTAGTCGTAAAAGCCGAGGAAGGAGCCCGACTCCGGCAGGCGCGCCGGCTTCCAGTTGAAGAAGTACTGCGCCGCGAAGCCCAGTTCGGCGGTCGGCGAGAATTGCGCCGACACGGCCTGGCGCGGCAGGAACAGTTCCTTGGCCTCGGAGCCCGGCACCGAATAGCCCTTCAGCAGGTCGACCGGCGACTGGCCGTAGCTGACGCCGTGGATCGGCGTCAGCAGGCTCTCGCCCCAGTACACGGTATACTGGCCCAGCTTGACGTTGACCGGCATGTCGGCCACTTCGAAATTGCCGAACACGAAGGCATCGAGCACCTCGCCCGAGGCGCGGTGGTAGCGCTTGGTGTAGTTGGACAGGCCGATCGCCGGCTTGCCGCCGTCGGTGTGGTTGGAGCTGGCGACGTTGGTGTTGTCCAGGCTGCCGTAGGCGCCGTCATACCAGGCCGCGCCCGAGATGCGCATCCCCATGCGCTTCTCGAACACCAGGTCCAGCTCGGTCATCAGGTCGAGCCGGCTGGAGACCATGCCCTTGTTGAAATTGCGGTCGCCGTCGTCGTAGTTGGCCGACTTCAGCAGCGAGGCGTTCTGGCCGCTGAGGCGGTGGCCGTAGTTGTACTTGATGGTGTTATCGAAACGCAGCGCCAGGTCGGGGTTGCCGGTATCGATCTCGGCCGCCTGGGCGCCGCCGATGGCGCACAGGGCGGCAGCGGCGGCGATCGCGTGGCGGACCAAAGGTGCAGGGCGCAAAACGGCTGTGGCGGCGCCCCGGGGCGCGCCAGTGGTGGTGATGTGCATCGTGCTGTCTCCAGATGTTGTGGCCGCCGATCAATGCCGGACTTATGGTGTCCGGTCGGCGTCGACGGTAAGCCATCATAGAATTCGTCGCTTGCAGTCGCGCATCCATTTGATGACGACCACTTCGCATTTCACGACAGGTATGCACCAACCGCACAGTAGCGGGCGCTTTGCGCCAGCACAGATAGGCCTCGCCTCTTCCGCCGTAACCTATCCGCTTAATCCGGGGTGCAAAGATGGCGATGACTGCGGCGGCAGAACGGGTGCTGCGTGAATATGTGCGGCGAGCTCAGACAGAGGGAGAGCTTGAAAAGCTGACGATCACTAATGCAGTCAGGCTGACGCCACAACAGCAGGAAACGTTGAAATTCTTGCTAGCCGCACTGTGGGATAAGCAAGACTATCAATGCCCTGCCGTGTTGCCGCTCAAGCCAAATCATGGCTACCAGAGTCGCGTTTTAAAGGATGGATACACAGGCCAGCAATTTATTGACTGGTTAGTCATCGGTTGTTCTGATGCCGCGACCGCCAGCGCGGCCACCGATGGCACACGCGTTCATCTGGGCTCCGGCCCCATGCAAGACGCTACAAGCAGAACATACAATCTGATTGTCCCGATCCGGTCAGATATCCACGGCAGCGTGTACATCGATGACGTCATACCGAAAGGACTGCCGGCGATACGCAGAAAAGGAGGGAGCAGTCCCCGTGGCTGATCCTAAAGACTGTTACCCGCTCGCTGCCGAGGCAAGTAACACTGAACGATAGGGGCTGTAGGACTGCAGGATCAATATATCACGACCCGCGTGATAGTCAAACGCCTTGGCTTTAGCAGCGCTCAAAGATGACGGCGATGCCCTGCCCGCCGCCGATGCACATCGTCACCAGCGCATAGCGGCCGCCGCCGCGGTGCAGCTCGTGGATGGCCTTGGTGGCGATGAAGGCGCCCGAGCATCCGACCGGATGGCCCAGCGCGATCGCGCCACCGTTCGGATTGGTCCTGGCCGGGTCCAGCTCCAGCGCGCGGCTGACCGCCAGCGCCTGCGCCGCGAACGCTTCGTTTGACTCGATCACGTCCATCTGGTCGATCCGCAGGCCGGCCTTGGCCAGCGCCAGCCGGGTGGCCGGGATCGGCCCTTCGCCCATCAGCTCGTTCGACACACCGGCCACCGCATAGCCGGCCAGGCGCGCCAGCGGCCGCTGGCCGTTGCGCGCGGCCACGGCGGCGTCGGCCAGCAGCAGGAAGGCGGCGCCGTCGTTGATGCCGGACGCGTTGCCGGCCGTGACCGAGCCGTCCGGCTTGAAGGCCGGCCGCATCGCCGCCAGCGTCTCCAGCGTGGTGTTCGGCTTCACATGCTCGTCGGTGTCGAACACGATGTCGCCCTTGCGGGTCTGCCGCAGCACCGGCACGATCTGGCCGACGAAGCGGCCCTCGGTGATCGCCATGCCGGCGCGGCGCTGCGACTCCAGCGCGAACGCATCCTGCTCGGCGCGCGTGATGCCCCACTTGGCGGCCAGGTTCTCGGCCGTGATGCCCATGTGGCCGACGCCGAACGGGTCGGTCAGCACCGCCACCATCATGTCGATCGCCTTGGCGTCGCCCATGCGGGCGCCGCCGCGCAACGCCGGCAGCATGTAGGCGCCGCGCGACATCACTTCGACGCCGCCGCCCAGGCCGTATTCAAAGTCGCCCAGCTGGATGCCCTGCGCGGCGTTAACCACCGCCTGCAAGCCGCTGGCGCACAGGCGGTTGACCTGCATCGCCACCGAATCCTTGCCCATGCCGGCGGTCACCGACGCCACCCGCGCCACATAGGCATAGCGGGCGTCGGTCGGGATGCAGGTGCCCACCACGGCATTGCCGACGGCGTCCGGCGCCACGCCGGCGCGGGCGATGGCGGCCCGCATCACTTGCGCGGCCAGGTCGGCCGGCTCCATGTCGGCCAGGCTGCCGCCGAAGGCGCCGATGGCGGAGCGTACTGCGCTTAAAACAACAACGTCTTGGGTCATGCTGATTCCTCGGTGCGGATTGATCGGCCGGTCAGTCTGGCGCGCCGGCGATGGCGTTGTCAATCGCCGGCGGCGCCCTGTCGTCAAGTGTCGAGACGCTGTCGCGATATGCAAACCCAACTGCATGTTTACAGCCGTCGGGCGCAGCGTTATAGTCTGAGCAACAAGCTAGCTAATCGGGCCACCCACCGGAGCGCCAAGGCATGAACCTGTCCCCCGACCATCCCACCAAACCCGTCATCCTGGTGGTTGACGACACGCCCGACAACCTGATGCTGATGGCTAACTTGCTCAAGGATAGCTACACCGTCAAGGCCGCCAACAATGGCGAGAAAGCCCTGCGGATCACCCGCGACCAGCCGCCGCCGGACCTGATCCTGCTCGACATCATGATGCCCGGCATGACCGGCCACGAGGTGGCGCAGCTGCTGCAGGCCGATCCGGCCACGCGCGACATCCCCATCATCTTCCTGACCGCGATGGCCTCCAGCGACGACGAGACGCGCGGCCTTGAAATGGGCGCGGCCGACTACATCACCAAGCCGATCAGCCCACCGGTGGTGCTGGCGCGGGTGCGCACCCAGCTCAAGGTCAAGGACGCGGCCGAGTTCCTGCGCGACCAGAACGCCTACCTGGAACGCGAAGTGCAGCGCCGCACGCGCGAACTGGGCGCGATCCAGGACGTCACCATCCACGCCATGGCCTCGCTGGCCGAAACGCGCGACAACGAAACCGGCAACCACATCCGCCGCACCCAGCACTATGTGCGGGTGCTGGCCGAACACCTGCGCGACCATCCGCGCTTCCGCCGCTTCCTCGACGCCGCCACCATCGCCCTGCTGTTCAAGTCGGCGCCGCTGCACGACATCGGCAAGATCGGCATTCCCGACCGCATCCTGCTCAAGCCGGGCCGCTTCACGCCGGAGGAATTCGAGATCATGAAGACCCACACCACGCTGGGCCGCGACGCCATCGCCCACGCCGAGCAACAGCTGGGCATGGACGTCGACTTCCTGCGCCTGGCCAAGGAGATCGCCTACGCCCACCAGGAAAAGTGGGACGGCAGCGGCTATCCCGAAGGCCTGGCCGGCGACGCCATCCCGATCTCGGCGCGGCTGATGGCGGTGGCCGATGTGTACGACGCGCTGATCAGCCGCCGCGTCTACAAGGAGGGCATGCCGCACGAGAAGGCGGTGCAGATCATCATCGACGGCCGTGGCAGCCACTTCGACCCCGACATCTGCGACGCCTTCCAGGCCTGCCTGCCGGCGTTCCAGCAGATCGCCGCGCGCTTCGCCGACAGCGACCACGACATGGCCAGGCAGGCCGCCGCGATGGCCCACATCGCGCCGGCGGCGTGAGCGGGTGCCCATGAGGTCGCCGCTGGAGTATCTCGAACGCCTGCGCCTGCGCCAGAAACTGGTGGTCGGCTTCTGCTCGATGCTGCTGCTGGCGCTGGCGCTGGGCGTGCAAAGCCTGCGCACCCAGGACCAGCTCAACCGCGACATGCAGCGCCTGCTCACCGAAGGCATGATCGGCATCGTGCAGGTCAAGGAAGCGCGCATCCAGCTGACCCACTTCGAACTGGCCCTGTACAAGGTGGCCCACGCCCCCGACCCGGTGGCGGCCGACGACGCCCTGCAGCAGCTGGACCTGGCGCGCGAACGGCTGCATTTCGCCGACGACGAGGCGCGCGCCACCCTGCTGCGGCTCGACAACCAGCAGCGCCTGGCAACCTTCGACACCATGCTGGCGCGCGTCGAGCGCACCGCCGACCAGGCGCTCGAACTGGTCCGCCTGCACCGCTCCGGCGAGGCCGGCGCGCTGCTCGACAGCGAACGCTTCCAGCAGACGCTGGGCACGGCCGACCAGCAACTGGCGGAGATCGCCGCCGTCAAGGATTCCAACGTGCGCAGCACGATCTACCACATCCGCCAGTTCGCCGTCACCAGCAGCACGCTGACCTATGCGCTGCTGATCGGCGGCCTGGCGCTGGCGCTGCTGTTTGCCGCGCTGATCAGCATGTCGATCCGCCGTCCGGTCGACCGGCTGCGCCAGGCGGTCGACACGCTGGCCGCCGGACAGCTCGACATTCAGATCCCGCACACCGACTACCGCAACGAAACCGGCGACCTGGCGCGCGCCATCGCCAAGCTGCAAGTCGAGTCCAGGCAACTGGAAATGCAGCGCTGGATCAAGTCGCAGGAGGCGGCGATCCAGGCCGAGCTGCAACTGGCCAACACGCTGGACGAGGTGGCGCAGCGCTTCCTGACCTTGGCGGCGACGCTGTTGCGGGCCGGCCAGGGCGTGCTGTACACGCTGGACGACAGCGGCCAGAAATTGCTGCTCAGCGGCAGCTATGCGGCCGACGCCGGCCGGCCGCCGGCGCCCGAGCTGGCGCTGGGCGCCGGCCTGCTGGGCCAGTGCGCGCAGGACCGCCAGCCGCGCCGGCTGACCGGCCTGCCGCCGGAATATGCGTCCATCCAGTCGCAACTGGGGCAGGCCCAGGCGCGCCACCTGATGGTGCTGCCGCTGCTGCATGCCGACCGCCTGATGGGGGTTCTGGAGATGGCCAGCTTCGACCCGCCCGGCGAGGCCGAACAGGCGCTGCTGGACGAATTGCTGCCCAAGCTGGCGATGACCATCGAAATCAAGATGCGCAACCAGGCGGTGCGCACCCTGCTGGAACAGACCGAACGCCAGTCGGCCGAACTGGCCTCGCAGCAAGTGGTGCTGAAGGCCACCGAAGCCTGGTACCGCGGCATCATCGAGGCGGCGCCGGACGGCATGCTGGTGGTCGACGCCCACGGCCAGATCATGATGACCAATCCGCAGCTGGACCAGCTGTTCGGCTACGACGCCGGCGAGCTGGCCGGCCGGCCGCTCGAGACGCTGGTGCCGCTGGCGGCGCGCGGCCGCCATGTCGGCGAGCGCGACGGCTTCATCGACCACGGCAGCGCGCGCCAGATGGGCACGGTCGGCGCCGACCTGCACGGCCTGCGCAGGGACGGCAGCGAATTCTCGATCGAGATCGGCCTGTCGCGACTGCCTGCGATCGAGGAGCGCGGCGTCTGCGTGTGCGCCTCGGTACGCGACATCAGCGACCGCAAGCAGGCCGAGGCCGAGGTGTTGCGCGCCAAGGAGATCGCCGAGGACGCCACCCGCGCCAAGAGCGACTTCCTGGCCAATATGAGCCACGAAATCCGCACGCCGATGAACGCCATCATCGGCATGAGCCACCTGGCGCTGAAGACCGAACTGGACAAGAAGCAGCGCAACTACATCGAAAAGGTGCATCGCTCGGCCGAGAACCTGCTGGGCATCATCAACGACATCCTCGACTTCTCCAAGATCGAGGCCGGCAAGATGAGCATCGAGCAGGCGCCGTTCCGGCTGGAGGACGTGCTGGAGAATTTCGCCAGCATGATAGGCTTGAAGGCCGACGACCAGGGCCTGGAACTGCTGTTCGCCACGCCGGCCGACCTGCCGACCGCGCTGGTCGGCGACGCGCTGCGGCTGGGCCAGGTGCTGATCAACCTGGGCAACAACGCCGCCAAGTTCACCGAGCGCGGCGAGATCGTGGTCGGCATCGAACTGCTGAACGAGATCGACGGCCGGGTCGAGCTGCACTTCTGGGTGCGCGACAGCGGCATCGGCATGACGCCGGAACAATGCGAGCGGCTGTTCCAGTCGTTCAGCCAGGCCGACAGTTCGACCACGCGCAAATACGGCGGCACCGGGCTGGGGCTGGCGATCTCGAAAAAACTGGTGGAGCTGATGGCGGGCCGGATCTGGGTCGACAGCGCGCCCGGCCAGGGCTCCACCTTCCACTTCCACGCCTGGTTCGGGCGCCAGACCGAGGTGCAGCCGCGCCGCATGTTCCACGCCGACGAGCTGCTCGGCCTGCGCGTGCTGGTGGTCGACGACAACGCCAGCGCGCGCGAGATCCTGTCGACCATGGCGCGCAGCTTCGGCCTGGAGGTGGACGTGGCCGACAGCGGCGCCGGCGCCCTGCGCGCGATGGTCGCGGCCGAGAACCAGGCCCTGCCCTACGACCTGGTGCTGCTGGACTGGCGCATGCCCGGCATGGACGGCGTGGAAACGCTGCACCGCATGCAGACCGGCGCCGTCACGCACATCCCGTCGGTGATCATGGTGACCGCCTTCGGCCGCGACGAAGCGCAGGACGCGGCGGCGCGCCAGCAGGTCGTGCTGCCGGCGGTGCTGACCAAACCGGTGACGCCGTCGACCTTGCTCGAAGCGATAGGCGAGGTGCTGGGCAAGGGCGTGGTGGCCGAGACCCGCCAGGCCGAGCGCCAGGACCGCAGCGCCGCCGACCAGGCCAGCCTGGCCGGCGCCCGCGTGCTGCTGGCCGAGGACAACGACATGAACCAGGAGCTGGCGCGCGACCTGCTGGAGAGCGCCGGCATCGTGCTGACCATCGTCGGCGACGGCCGGCAGGCGCTGGACTTGCTGGCCGGCGGCGCGCCCTTCGACGGCGTGCTGATGGATTGCCAGATGCCGGTCATGGACGGCTACACCGCCACCCGCGAACTGCGGGCACAGCCGCGCTTTGCCGGCCTGCCCATCCTCGCCATGACGGCCAACGCCATGGCGGGCGACCGCGAACAGGCGCTGGCGGCCGGCATGAACGACCATATCTCCAAGCCGCTCAACGTGGCGGCCATGTTCGCCACCATGGCCAAGTGGATACACCCGGCGCAGCCTGCCGCCGCGCCGCTTATCGACACCGGTGGCGTGCCTGCGCCCGGCGCCGCAGCCATCGACGCCGCCGGCGCGCACGCCCTGCCCGCGTCCTTGCCCGGCATCGACCAGCGCGCCGGCCTGGCGACCAGCATGGGCCGCCCGGAGCTGTACCGGCGCATGCTGGGCCGCTTCCGCGACGGCCAGGGCCGCTTCCGCGCCAACTTCGACGAAGCGCGGCGCGGCGACGATCCAAGCGCGCCGGCACGCGTGGCGCATACGCTGCGCGGCACGGCCGGCAATATCGGCGCCAAGGATGTGGCGACAGCGGCGACCGCGCTGGAACTGGCGTGCAAGGCCGGCGCCGGCGACGACCAGATCGCGTCCTTGCTGGTGGCGGTCGAGCAGCAACTGGCGCCGGTGCTGGCCGGCCTGGCCGTACTCAACGGCGCCAGCGGCGGCGCGGTGTGCGCCGCGTCGCCGCCTCCCGCGTCCGCGCCGTTGCCGCCGCAGGCCCCGGCCTTGCTGCATCAACTGCGTACGCTGCTGGCCGACAGCGACACCGCCGCGCTGGAAGTGCTGGGCGCACTGGAGACCCTGGCCGAGGGGCACCCGCTGGCGCGCCAGCTGCGCAAGGTCAGCCAGGAAATCGAGCGCTTTGATTTCGACGCGGCGCTGCTGGCGCTGGACGCGCTGGCGCCGCCCGCCTGAAGCGCCGACGGGACTACGCCGCCGAAGGCGCGGCCGGCAAGCTGATGATCAGCGTGGTGATCTGGGCCTCGTCGTCCACCGCGAACACCACCTCGCCATGCTGGGCGCGCGCCAGCAGGCGCGCCGAATAGGTGCCCAGGCCGGTGCCGCTGGCCTTGCCGTCGGTGACGAACTTGTCGAAGAAGCGCGCCCGTATCGCCTCCGGTATCACGCCCTTGTTGACGATCTCGATGCGCACCGGCTGGCCGGCGTACAGCGTGGCGATCACCCGGCTGCGCTCCGGCGCCGCCTCGCAGGCGTTCTTGATCAGGTTGTTGAGCAGCGAATAGCTCAGCATGGCGTCGCCCAGCACCTGCGGCGGATCGGTGCCGACGTCGAAGTCGGTATCGACCGCGATCACCAGCTGCTTGCCGGCATAGGTGGCGCGCGCCGTCTCCACCACCCGCCGCAGCATGTCGCTGATCGCCAGCGGCTCCGCCCGCAGCAGGTATTTTCCGGTCTCGATCTTGTACAACTCGGTCGACAGGTTGACCATGTCGATCACCTGCAACATGGCCTGCTCGGCCAGCCGCAGATGCTCGTTCTGGCGCCGGTCGAGGTCGCCCGCGTCGATCAGCGACTGCACCAGGCCAATGGCGCCGGCCAGCGGCCCTTTCAGGTCATGCCGGGTCATCGCCTCGACGTCGTCGCGCAGGCGGGCGATCGCCAGCATGTTGTCGTAGTCGGCCTGCAGGTGGCGGCGCAGCTCGACATAGCGCATGAAATTGTCGACCCGCAGCTTGAGCTGGGTCGGATCGATAGGCTTGGTGACGAAATCGACCGCGCCCAGCTCCATGCCCTGCAGGCGCGCGCTGTCGTCGCTCAGCGCGGTGACGAAGATGATGGGCACGTTCTCGGAACTGGGATGCTCGCGCATGCGGCGCGCCACCTCGAAGCCGTCCAGGCCGGGCATCATCACGTCCAGCAGCACCAGGTCGGGCGGCGTGTCGGAACAGCACAGCGCCAGCGCCTTCTCGCCGTTGTGGGCGGCCTTGATGCGGTACTGGCCCTTGAAGATATTGGCCAGCACGTGCAGGTTGTCGGCGGTGTCGTCCACCAGCAACAGGGTCGGCGGCGGCGGTTCCAGCGGCGGCAGGTGGATGGCGGACGCCGGCACGGCAACCGGGTCGGCCGCTGCGCCCGCCACCAGCGGCACGGCCGGGGCAGCCGTCGCGGATGCGGGCGCCAGCATGTCCGGCGCCGCCGGTGCCACGTGGTGCGCCATCGCGCGCTGGACGCTGGTGGCCAGCCGGCCGGCCGTGTAGGGCTTGACCAGCAGGTCGCTGACGCCGCTGGCGATAGCCGCCTCGATGCGGCTGCGCTCGGCCTCGGCGGTGATCATGATGAACGGCGTATGCACATGGCGCGGGCTGGCCCGCAACAGCTGCAACAGGGCGATGCCGCTCATGGCCGGCATGTTCCAGTCGGAGATCACCAGGTCGTAGCGCTTGCGCTCTATCATGCGCCAGGCTTCGGCGCCGTCGCCGGCCAGCTCCACCGGCCCGTAGCCCAGCGCGGCCAACTGGCCGGCCGTGACCTTGCGCATCGTTTCGACATCATCGACCACCAGCACCTTCAGCACTTGCGCCATGCGTCCTCCCGTGTCGGCCACGCCCCTCGGCGGGGCGGCTGGCTTCCATTATCCGGCATTTTTGCCGCCGTGACACATCGGCCGGTTCCGATGGCGCCGTGGCGCCTAGCGCACGTCCAGCAGCTCGACGTCGAAGATCAGGGTGGCGTTCGGAGGGATCGGACCGGCGCCGTTTTCGCCATAGCCCATGGCGGCAGGCACGATCAACGTGCGCTTGCCGCCGATTTTCATACCCTTCACGCCCTCATCCCAGCCCGGGATGACGCGGCCGGCGCCGAGCGGAAAGCTGAATGCCTCGCGCCCGATCGAGGAATCGAACTGCGCGCCGTGCTGCAACGGCGCGGTCGGCAGGTACAGCCAGCCGGTGTAGTTGACGACGGCGGTCACGCCGGCCACCGCTTCCTTGCCGGTACCGACCACGGTATCGATCTTTTGCAAAGGCGCGGCGGCGGCCGCGGCCTCTTGCGGCGCCTTGGCGCGCTCGCAACCGGCCAGGGCCAAGGTCAGGGTGAGTCCAATAACACAGGTGGATAGCAATTGTTTCATCTTGTACTTTCGAGTGGAATGTTAAATCGGCAATTCATCAAGTCTCGCTGTCGCAAATGCGGTCGCGCCCGGCGGACTTGGCCTGGTAGAGGCGGCGGTCGACCCGGTCCAGGAAGACGTTGCGGTCGTCGTGGGCGCCGGGCACGATGGTGCCGACGCCCATGCTGACGGTGATCATGCGGCCGACGCCCGAGCGGGCGTGCGGAATTTCCTTGCGCTCCAGCAGCTTGCGGCAGCGCTCGGCCACGTTGCGGGCGGCGTCCCCGTCGGTGGCCGGCAGCAGCAGGATGAACTCCTCGCCGCCGAAGCGCGCACACAGATCGCGCGAGCGGGAGGCGCAAGTGTCCAGGGCTTGGGCCACGCGGCGCAGGCACTCATCGCCCTGCACGTGGCCGTAGTGGTCGTTGTACTGCTTGAAGTAATCGATGTCGATCACCACCAGCGACAGCGGCTCGCCGGTGGCGTGCGCCTTGGCCCATTCGACCGGATAGAGGGTGTCGAACATGCGGCGGTTGGCCACGCCGGTCAGGCTGTCGCGGTAGGACAGCACTTCCAGCTCGCGCTGTAGTTGCAGGATCTTGTCTTCGGCCTGCTTGCGCTCGGTGATGTCGAACATGAAGCCCACCAGCGCCTCGACGCTGCCGTCGGCGCGCCGCATCACGTGCACCACGTCACGGATCCAGACATAGTCGCCGTCGGCCGTCAGGGCGCGGTAGTCGGCTTCGTGGTCCACGCCCTTTTGCGACTGGGCGATGCAGAAATCGACCGTTTTCTGACGGTCTTCCTCGTGGATCCGCTGCGCCCAGTCGTTCGCCGACAGCCAGCTGGACTGCTTCCAGCCCAGCAGTTGCTCGATCTGCGGGCCGATATAGCTAAAGCTCATCGTGGCCCAGTCGATACGCCAGGGGATGGCGCGGGTGGACTCAAGCAGGGTGCGATAAACGAGCGGATCGGTGTTGGCGACGGCTTCGGAGGCTGGATGCGGAGAGGTCATGAATCACTTGAATGAGCAGGGACGGCATCATTGTGCACTAAATATGGCGACCTCATACGGCTATCCTCTCGCGCCCCCCGCCGGTTGGCCGGACCATTGATTTGACTGCCGTGACCAGCGCCAGTAGTTGCACCATGAAAAACTGACCTCATCAACAAACAGGCACGCCTGTTTTCACTTCATGAGGGAAATACCATGGTTGTACTGGATGGACTGCGGGTCGTCGAAATCGCGGGAATAGGACCGGGGCCGTTTTGCGGCATGCTGCTGGCCGACATGGGCGCGCAAGTGACGCTGGTCGAGCGCGCCGGCGGCAAGGCCGGCGATCCGCTCGACCTCGGCAAGAACGCCATCGTCAACCGCGGCAAACGCTCGCTGGCGCTGGACCTGAAGGATCCGGCGGCGATCGAGGCGGTGCTGCGGCTGATCGAACAGGCCGACGTCGTGATCGAGGGCATGCGCCCCGGCGTCATGGAGCGGCTGGGACTCGGGCCCGAGGTGTGCCTGGCGCGCAATCCGGCGCTGGTCTACGGCCGCATGACCGGCTGGGGCCAGCACGGCCCGCTGGCGCAGGCGGCCGGCCATGACATCAACTACATCGCCTTGTCGGGCGCGCTGTGGTACTCGGGCGCTCCCGGTAGCGCGCCGATGGCGCCGCCGACCCTGGTCGGCGACCTGGGCGGCGGCGCACTGTATCTGGCGATGGGCATCCTGGCCGCCGTGCTGCATGCGCGCGCACACGGCGTCGGCCAGGTGATCGACGCCGCCATCGTCGACGGCAGCGCCAACCTGATGAACCTGCTGCTGTCGGCCCACGCGGCCGGCCAGCAGCCGATGGAACGCGGCTGCGGCCTGCTCGACGGACCGCACTGGTACGGCAGCTATGCCTGCGCCGACGGCCTGTTCATCAGCATCGGCGCGCTGGAACCGCAATTCAGCGCGCTGCTGTTCCGGCAGCTCGGGCTGGCGGACGATCCCGAATTCCAGCACCCCTACGATCCGCGCCACTGGAGCGCCCTGCGCGCCCGACTGGCCGGCATCTTCGCCAGCCAGCCGCGCCAGTACTGGGTCGACTTGATGGAAGGCAGCGACGCCTGCTTCTCGCCGGTGCTGACGCCGGCCGAGGCCGCGCGCCATCCGCATATGACGGCGCGCAACGTGTACTTCAAGCGCGACGGCATCCTGCAGGCGCGGCCGGCGCCACGCTTTTCCGGCAGCCCCGACCCGCTGCCCGGCCCGGTGCCGCGGCGCGGCGAGCACGGCGCCGAGATCCTGCGCGCGGCCGGCCTCGACGAGGCGGCCATCGCCGGCCTGCTGCACCAGGGCTGACGCGGCCAAGCGACAACCTGCACTGCGGCGATTGGCCGGACCGCGCCTTTCGCTGCAATGACCTGCGCCCGCCCCGCCCCATTTCTACTATCGATCATTCACTAAGGAGACAGCATGGGTCACGTATTCAGAACCGAAGAACAACAAGGCGCAGTCGATGGACTGAAGCGCTACCTGGCGGACGAAGTCAACGACGTCTTCCACAAGCAATACCGCGACCAGTTCGTGCCGCGCGAGAAAATGGCCGAGCTGATGGGCAAGCTGACCCAGTTCGGCCTGGTGTCGGGCACCATCAGCGAAGAGCATGGCGGCATGGGCATCGACTGGCTGACCATGATCCAGCTGTTCGAGGAAGTGGCCGCGACGTCGATCGACATGTCGGTGCCGGTGCTGATCAACTCCTTCGGCGCGCTGATGCTGTCCAAGCTGGCGCCGCAGCACCTGCGCGAGCGCTACCTGCCTGGCCTGCTGGACGGCTCGTCCTTCGTCAGCGTCGGCATCTCGGAACCGGACGTCGGCTCCAACGTGCTGGAGATCAAGACCCGCGCCCGCCGCGACGGCGACCACTACATCATCAGCGGCGAGAAGACCTGGATCAGCAACGGCGCCTATTCCGACTTCCTGATCTGCACCTGCCGCACCGGCGACGATCCGCGCAAGGGCCTGACCCACTTCCTGCTCGACCGCAAGGAACATCCTTACGAGGTGCGCAACATCCACAAGCTGGCCTGGAACAGCCAGTCGACCGCGCAGATCTTCCTCGACGACGTGCGCGTGCCAGCCACCAATATGATCGGCAACGAAGGCGAGGCGCTGAAGAACACGCTGTCCTTCTTCGAGCGTTCGCGCGTGTTCGTCGCCGGCCAGGGTCTGGGCGTGGCCCGCCGCGCGCTGGAGGAAGCGGTCAAGTACGCCAAGGAGCGCAAGCAGCACGGCAAGGTCATCGCCGGCCACCAGTTGATCTCCGGCATGCTGGCCGACATGGCCACCAAGGTCGACGCCGCCCGCCTGCTGACCTACCGCGCCGCCGAGATGATCGAGCGCGGCGTGCCGGCCGAGATGGAAGCGGCGATGGCCAAGTACTTCGCCTGCGAAATCGGCGTCACCGTCGCGCGCCAGGCGGTGCAGATCCACGGCGGCAACGGCCTGACCACCGAATTCCTGGTCGAGAAGCTGGCGCGCGAAGCCATCGTCACGCCCATCCCGGAAGGCACGTCGCAAATGCAGCAGTTGATCATCGGCCGCGCCCTGACCGGCGTCAACGCGTTCTGAACCCGCCGCCAGGCGAGCACGAGGTGGCAAGCATGGAGATCGTATTGCACCAATGGGAGATCTCGCCCTACTGCGGCAAGGTCAGGCGCATCCTGCGCCACAAGCGGCTGGCTTTCCAGACCTGCGACTACAACGGCCTGCGCGCGCTGCGCGTACGCCGGCTGACGCCGCCGGGCAAGCTGCCGGTGCTGGACTATGGCGGCACACGCATCGCCGACAGTTCGCGCATCGCCGCCTTCATCGAGCAACGCCACCCCGACCATCCGCTATTTCCCGCCGAGCCAGCGCAGCGCGCGACGGCCCTGATGTGGGAAGACTGGGCCGACGAATCGCTGTTCTGGTTCGAGGTGTATTTCCGCGTCCACGACGCCGCCGCGCTGAAGGCGTCGGCGGCGTCGATCTGCGCCGGCCGCCCGCCATGGGAACGCTACCTGATCGTGCCGCTGCTGCGCCTCGACTACCGCGCCCGCTTGCGCGCCCAGGGCCTGGGGCGGCTGACGGAGGCCGAGGTCGACCGCCTGTTCGCACAACACCTGGACAGCCTGGACGCGTTGCTGGAACACAGCCCGCGCCTGGTCGGCGAGCACACCACCATCGCCGACATCGCCGTGGCCGCCATGCTCGATGAAATCATCCGCACCAGCCACCGGCGGGCCGTCATCCACGCCCGCCCGCACCTGTGCAACTGGCTGACGGCCATGAGCGCCTAGGTGCATCGCACAACACAAGGAGAACCATATGGACGACGTAGTACATTTTGAAATCATCGGTCCGGTCGCACGCCTGACCCTGAACCGCCCCAAGGCCATGAACGCCATGAACCTGGCCATGCTGGCGCGCCTGGACCAGTTGCTGGGCCAGGTCGCTGCCGACCCGGCGCTGCGGGTGCTGGTTGTCACCGGCGCCGGCCCGGCCTTCTGCGCCGGCGCCGACCTCAAGGAAGCGCTGGCCAGCGGCGCGCCGGCGCCGGGCGAGGCCGACTTCCTCGACCGCGCACGCAGCGTGCTCGATACGCTGCGCAACTTCGGCAAGCCAGTGATCGCCGCACTGAACGGCGTGACCATGGCCGGGGGCCTTGAGATCGCCATGTGCGCCGACATCATCGTCGCCGCCGACAGCGCCACCATCGGCGACGCCCACGCCAACTTCGGCGTCTACCCGGGCGCCGGCGGCGCCGCCATCCTGCCGCGCCTGATCCCGCTGAACCAGGCCATGTACCTGCTGTTGACCGGCAAATCGCTGAGCGCCGCCGACATGAAGGCCTGCGGCCTGGTGGCCGAAGTCCATCCGGCCGCCGAGCTGGCCGACGCCACGCTCAAGCTGGCCGCGCGCATCGCCCAGAACAGCCCGATCGTCATGCAGCGCATGAAGCAGGTGGCGCGCACCTCGGCCGACAAGAGCAGCGCCGACGCGCTGCTGCACGAACAGGTGATGCTGCGCCAGCACCTGCGTTCCTACGACCTGAGCGAAGGCCTGCAAGCCTTCTCCGAAAAACGCGCGCCGCAGTTCCAGGGCCGCTAAACAGCAAGGACATCACATGAGCGAAATCTACATCGTCGGCGTCGGCATGACGCCGTTCGGCCGCCACCTCGAACGCAGCCTGTACGACCTGATAGCCGAAGCGGTCGGCCTGGCGCTGGACGACGCCGGCTGCGACAAGGCGCAGCTGGGCGCGGCCTACTACGGCACGCTGACCAACGGCCAGTTCCAGGGCCAGACCGCGATCCCCGGCCCGATCGCCATGCGCCGTCTGGGCATCCAGGGCATCCCGGTGTTCACGGTGGAAAACGCCTGCGCTTCCGGGTCGTCGGCCTTCAACCTGGCCACCGTGGCGCTGCAGGCGGGCAGCTGCGACATCGCGCTGGCGGTGGGCGCGGAAAAAATGAACATCGCCGACAAGGCCAAGATGTTTTCCGCCTTCGACGGCGGCTGGGACGTCAGCACCGTCGAGCAGAACAAGGCCACCTTGCTGGCCATGGGCGACGGCGTGACGCCGCCGCCGGGCTCGATGTCGGAGCGCCCGTACAGCGTGTTCATGGACGTCTACGCCGCCATCTGCCGCAACCACATGCGGCGCTACGGCACCACCCAGCGCCAGATCGCCGCCGTCGCCGCCAAGAACCACGCGCACTCGGTGCACAACCCGCTGGCGCAGTTCCAGAAGGCCTTCAGCATCGAGGAAGTGCTGGCCTCGCCACCTATCGCCTACCCCCTGACCACCCTGATGTGCTCGCCGATCAGCGACGGCGCCGCCGCCGTGGTGCTGTGCAACGCCGCCGGATTGAAACGCCTGAACGGCGCCGCCGGCCGCGCCGTGCGCGTGCTGGCCAGCGTGATCCAGACCGGCAGCGACCGCGGCCTGGACGAGCCGCAGAAAATCGTCGCCCACCTGGCGGCCAGGAAAGCCTACGAAATCGCCGGCGTCTCGCCGGCCGAGGTCGACGTCGCCGAGGTGCACGACGCCTCGGCCATCGGCGAAATCCTCAACGCCGAATCGCTGATGCTGGTGCCGTTCGGCGAAGGCGGCCCGGCCGCCGAGCGCGGCGACTTCAGCATCGGCGGCCGCATGCCGATCAACCCGTCCGGCGGCCTGGAATCGAAGGGCCATCCGATCGGCGCCACCGGCCTGGGCCAGCTGCACGAGCTGGTCACGCAATTGCGCGGCGAGGCCGGCCAGCGCCAGGTGGTCGGCGCCCGCATCGCGGCCCACGAAAACGGCGGCGGCCTGTTCGGCATCGAAGAAGCCGTGGTCGCCGTCACCCTGCTGGCCAAACACTAATCCAACCAAGGAAATCCATCATGCGTATTCAAGACAAAGTCGTCGTCATCACCGGCGGCGCCTCCGGCCTGGGCCTGGCCACCGCCAACTACCTGCTGACCGAAAAAGGCGCCCGTATCGCCATCTTCGACCAGGACGTCGAAGCCGGCGAGCGCGCCGTCAAGGCGCTGGGCGGGGAGCGCGCGATGTTCGTCGCCACCGACGTCGCCGACGAGGCGTCGGTGCATGCCGCCACCGAGGCCGTCATGGTGCGCTTCGGCGCCATCCACGTCTGCATCAACGGCGCGGCCATCGCCAGCGGCTTCAAGGTGCTCGACCGCGACGGCAACGCCGCGCCGCTGGCCAAGTTCGCCAAGACCACCGCCGTCAACCTGAACGGCGTGTTCAACGTCATGTCCAAGTGCGCCGCCAAGATGGCGAAGAACGAGGCCGAAGGCGGCGAGGAGCGCGGCGTGGTGATCAACATCTCGTCCGGCGCGGCCTACGAAGGCCAGATCGGCCAGTCGGCCTACGGCGCCACCAAGGCCGGCGTGATCGGCATGAACATCCCGGCCGCGCGCGAGCTGGCGTCGGTGGGCGTGCGCGTCAACGCCATCGCGCCCGGCCTGTTCCTGACCGCGATGGTGGCGGCGCTGGATGAAAAAGTGCTGGCCGCGCTGAAGGACGCGATGGAGGCGCCCAAGCGCCTCGGCGATCCGCGCGAGTTCGCCCACACCTGCGCCTACATCATCGAAAACGCCTACGTCAACGGCGAGACCATCCGCCTGGACGGCGCCGCACGCCTGCGCGCGCGCTGATCCATTCATTGCATCGCCGCCACGGAGCCGCCCATGAAGATGAATTTTTGCCGCGTGATGCGCCTGATGGCGCAGCGCTTCGGCGAGCAGGAAGCGATCGTCAACGTCGAACGCCAGCGCCGCTACAGCTATCGCCAGTATCACCTGCTGACCAACCGCATCGCCAACGCGCTGCGCGGTCCGCTGGCGCTGGGCCGGGGCGACCGCTTCCTGCTGATCCTCGATAACGACAACCTCAGCCTGCTGATGTTCCCCACCGTGTTCAAACAGGAAGCCACGGTGGCCATGACCAACCTGCGCGATCCGCTGGAGGAGCATGCGCGCCAGGTGCGCCAGGTCGCGCCCAAGGTGGTGTTCATCGAGACCCGCCTGCTCGACAGCTATTACGACACCTTGCGCGGCCTCGGCTGCGAGATCGTCGTGATGGATGGGCCGGCCGCCGGCAAACCCGGTGTGCACGCGTTCTGGGACCTGGTGGACGCCGCATCCGACGCCGACAACGACGTCGAGCTCGATACGGCAAAGCATATCTTCATGCTGCGCTTCACCGGCGGCACCACCGGCAAGAGCAAGTGCGCGATGTACGCGCCGGACAACATCCTGGCCTCGCGCGACGGCGGCTTCATCAACACCGACTTCGCCTTCAACGCCCGCACCCGGCTGCTGCACGTGGCGCCGCTGTCGCACGGCACCCTGATCACCTTCTTCCCGACCTTCTTTGCCGGCGGCGCCAGCATCACCATGAACCAGCTCGACCTGGAACAATGGCGCCGCATCGCCGAGGCCGAGCGCGTCACGCACTCCTTCCTGGTGCCGACCGTGCTGTACCGCCTGCTGGAGCTGCAGCGCGCCGCGCCGCGCGACCTGAGCTCGCTGACCACGCTGATCTACGGCGCCGCGCCGATGAGCCCGACCAAGCTGGGCGAACTGGTCGGCTGCTTCGGCCAGATCTTCGCCCAGGGCTACGCCGCCACCGAGGTGCCGATGTTCGTCTCGGTGCTGGACAAGGCCGAGCACCGGCCGGACGACGCCGCCGCGCTGGCGCGCCTGGGTTCGGCCGGTCGCATCACGCCCGGCGTGGAGCTGATCATCACCGACGAGCTGGGCAAGGAAGTGGCGCCCGGCGCCATCGGCGAAATCCGCATCCGCAGCCAGGCCATCATCAAGGGCTATTACAACGATCCGGAGGCCACCGCCGCCGAGTTCGAGAACGGCGCCTGGCGCTCCGGCGACCTGGGCCGGCTGGACACCGACGGCTACCTGCACATCGTCGACCGCATCAAAGACATGATCATCAGCGGCGGCTTCAACGTCTACGCGGTCGAGGTCGAGGCGGCGCTGGCCTCGCATCCGGCGGTGATGATGGCCGCCGTGATCGGCGTGCCGCACGCCGAATGGGGCGAGGCGGTGCATGCCGAGGTGGTGCTGCGCGCCGGCGCCGTGGTCGCGCCGGCCGCGCTGATCGAGCACGCCAAGGCCATCCTGGGCGGCTACAAGACGCCCAAGACGCTGGTGCTGGTCGATATGCTGCCGACCTCGGTGGTCGGCAAGGTGCTGCGGCGCGAAGTGCGCGAGAAATACTGGCTAGGCATGGACCGCAAGGTCGGCTGATCCCTCACTCCAAGGAAAACCCATGAAGACGACTCCACTGCTGGCCAGCCTGCTGGCCGGCATGCTGCATCAGGGCGCGCTGGCGCAGGCCCAGCCGGCGTTGCCAACCCAGCCCAAGCCGGCCACGCCGGCCACCATCGCGGCGCAGGCGGCGTTCGCGCGCAGCCTGCCGGCCGACGATCCGGCCATCGCCGCCGACATCGCCCACGGCTACCTGGGCAGCCTGCCCGACGCCGAGACGCGCGCCGCCGACGGCAAGCTGGTCTACGGCCTCAAGGGCTATGAATTCCTGCAAACGGCCGCCGCGCCGGCCACCGTCAACCCCGGCCTGTGGGTGCAGGCGCGCAAGGGCATGAGCAACGGCCTGTACCAGGTCACCGACGGCATGTACCAGGTGCGCGGGCTGGACCTGACCAATATGACCATCGTCGAGGGCAATACCGGCCTGATCGTCGTCGACCCGATGCTGTCGGCCGAAACCGCGCGCAACGCGCTGGAGCTGTACTACCGGCACCGGCCGCGCAAGCCGGTGCTGGCCGTGATCTTCAACCACAGCCACATCGATCACTACGGCGGCGTCAAGGGCATCGTCAGCGAGGCCGACGTCGCCGCCGGCAAGGTGCAGATCATCGCGCCGGCCGGCTTCATGGAGCACGCCGTGGTCGAGAACGTCATGGCCGGCAACGCCATGAGCCGCCGCGCCGAATACCAGTTCGGCACCACGCTGCCGCGCAGCGCCCAGGGCCAGATCGACCTGGGCGGCGCCAAGACGCTGTCGAACGGCACCATCACCCTGATACGCCCGACCCGCGAAATCACGCAGCCGCTCGAGACCATTGTCATCGACGGCGTCGAGATCGTCAACCTGCTGACGCCGGGCACCGAGGCGCCGGCCGAGATGATCCACTACTTCCCGCAGCACAAGGTGCTCGACACCGGCGAACTGGCGCTGCAGACCCAGCACCAGCTGCTGACCTTGCGCGGCGCCGAGATCCGCGACGGCCTGGCCTGGTCCAAATACCTGAACGGCGCCTTGCAGCGCTTCGGCGCCGGCACCGAGGTGCTGATCAGCCAGCACACCTGGCCGGTGTTCGGCCATCAACGCGTGGTCGACTACCTGTCCAAGCAGCGCGACCTGTACGCCTGGTTGCACGACCAGTCGCTGCGGCTGATGAATCATGGCTACAAGCCGGTCGAGATCGCCGAGACGCTGCGCGCCACGGTGCCGGCCAGCCTGGCATCCGAATGGTACACGCGCGGCTACTACGGCTCGGTGCAGCGCAACGCCAAGGCGGTCTACCAGCAATACATGGGCTGGTACGACGGCAACCCTGCGCATATCGACGCGCTCGGCGAAGCGGATTACGGCCGCAAGTTCGTCGCCTACGGTGGCGGCGCGGCGGCGGTGCTGGAGCACGCCCGCAGCGACTACGGCAACGGCGAGTACCGCTGGGTGGCACAGGCGATGAACCACCTGGTGCAGGCCGAGCCGGGCAACGCGGCCGCGCGCGAGCTAGGCGCGGACGCGATGGAGCAGCTGGGCTACCAGGCCGAATCGGCGGTCGAACGCAACGCCTACCTGACCGGCGCGATGGAATTGCGCAGCGGCGGCAAGACCGTGCCGCCGCCGTTGCGCACCGCCAGCCCGGACACCATCCGCGCACTGTCGATCGAGAACATCTTCGATTTCATGGGCGTGCGACTGAACGCGCCCAAGGCGGAAGGCCTGCACATCGTGTTGAATTGGCACTTCACCGAAGCGGGCAAGGCCGACCAGCGCTACGTGCTGAACCTGGAAAACTCGGCGCTGACCTGGCAGGCCGGGCGCGACGCCGCCGATGCCCAGGCCACGCTGACGCTGAGCCGTGCCACGCTGGACCGCATCCTGGCGCAGCAACTGGCGCCGAAAGAAGCGCTGCAAACGGGGCTGATCAAGGTCGACGGCGAACCGCAGGCGCTGGGTCGCTTGCTGTCGCTGCAGGACAGCTTCCCGGCCGACTTTGAAATCGTGCTGCCGCTGAAAAAGAAGTAAAACCCGCACGTTCCTCACCCAGGTCGTTCCCGCGAAAGCGGGAACCCATAGAACCTATCTGAACCAAACTCAGTACGAGGTGAATTCAGACGATGCATGGGTTCCCGCTTTCGCGGGAAAGACGGGTTCTGTTGAACGGTTCAGGGCTGCTGGCGGAACTCGGTGGGCGAGACGCCGGTCCAGCGCTTGAACGCGCGCGTGAAATTGCTGGTGTCGGCAAAGCCCAGCAGGAAAGTCACTTCCGTCACCGAACGTCCGCCCTGGCGCAGATAGCTGCACGCCATGTCCTTGCGGGTGTCGTCCAGCAGCTGCTGGAAATTGCTGCCGCGCTGGGCCAGCCTGGCCTGCAAAGTAGTCGGACTCATGCACAACGCCGCGGCCACCTTGTCGCGGCCGCATTCGCCGTCCGGCAGGAATTCGATGATCTTCTGGATAACGCCGGTGACCACGTCGTTCTTGTCCAGCTTGGCCAGATAGCTGATGCTGATGTTGTCGTTGACCTGCGCCAGCTCGGGACAGGATCCCGGCAAGATCTTGCGCAAGTCCTCGCGGTCGAACACCAGCACGCCCTCGGTATTGGAAAAGCTGACCGGCGCGCGGAACAGCGTCTCATACGGCCCAGCCCCTTCCAGCGGCAACGCGCGGCGGAAGTCCACCCGCACCGGATTGAAGCCGGGCCGGTACAGCTGGCGCATGGTCATCACCAGGAAGGCGAAGAAACAGTCCTCGGTCTCGCCGCTCACCGCCACCAGATGCTTGAAGCGCAAGCGCACCTCATCGCCCTCCTCTTCCAGAACGACGTCCGCCACCTGCGACACCAGCCGCATGTAGCGCTCCAGGCGCACGCAGAAATCCATCAGCGTGGTACTGGCGGCCAGCGCATAACCGAGCGCGTGCAGGTTCGACACATGGATATGGCGCGCCACCTGCAAGCCGAAATACGGATTATTGGTGACGTCGACACAGGCCCGGTACAGGCGCGTCATGGTGGCCGCCGGCAGACGGTTCATCGGATCGTTGGACAGCTCGCCCTCGATGCCGATGGCGCGGAAGATGCGGCTGCTGTCGATGCCGGCCGCTTCCAGCGTGCGGGCGATCGCCATGCCGTAGCTGCCGATGGTGGTGTAGCTTTGCCGGTCGTCGGCGCCGTTGTCCGGCGCTCCGGTGTTAGGTACTGTCATGTGGCTGCCCGGGCAAGAAAACAAGACCAAGTTTTACCCCAGCGGCCCGGCACTGTCAATCTGCTCATCGACGCCTGTATCACGCAAACGCGCCCTTGAACATCAGCGCCGAGGCGATCCACAGCGCGGCGCCTGCCACCACCAGAATGGTCAGCACACAAATGCAACAATCGGCCAGCTGATACTTGATGAAATCAGAATATTTCTTAGGTAGCATGTTTGTCTCCAGGGATGGAATAATCGCCACCAGCCCGCACCACGCGGAACACCGTGGAACCGTACCAACGTCCTCCGCCGACGCCCTTCAGGCCGCGCCGGTTGAGGGCGACGGCGATGGCGTCGTAGGAATGGCCCTGGGCGCGCAGGGCGAGGATGTCGCGCCGCGCCGCCGGACACAGATTGGCCAGGGCCGTCATGGCGGCGGCCGGCCTCAGGCCTTGCGCAGCAGGAAGTGCGACAGCGCCGGCACCAGCACCAGCGCGCCCAGCATGTTCAGCGTGAACATGAAGGTCAGCAGGATGCCCATGTCGGCCTGGAACTTGATCGGCGACCAGGCCCAGCAAACCACGCCGGCCGCCAAGGTCACGCCCACCAGCGCCACCACCTTGCCGGTGAACTGCAAGGCGTGGCGGTAGGCGTCCGCCAGGGTGGCGCCGGCGCGTTGCTGCGCCAGCTGCACGCTGAGCAGGTAGAGCGCGTAGTCGACGCCGATGCCGACGCCGAGCGCGATCACCGGCAAGGTGGCGACCTTGACGCCCATGCCCAGCATCACCATCAGCGCCTCGCACAGGATGGAGGTCAGCGCCAGCGGCAGCACCGCCACCAGCACCGCGCGCCAGCTGCGGAAGGTGACCCAGCACAGCACGATGACGGCCGCGTACACATACAGCAGCATCTTGTGGTTGGCTTCGCGCACCACGATGTTGGTGGCGGCTTCGATGCCGGCGCTGCCTGCGGCCAGCAGGAACTGGCGCTCCGGCGTGCTGTGCGCGGCGGCGAAGCCGGCGGCGGCGGCCGTCACGCGTTCCAGGGTCTCGGCCTTGTGGTCGCTCAGGTAGGCGATCACCGGCATCAGCGAGCAGTCGCTGTTGAACAGGTCGGGATTGCTGGTCGACGCCTGTTGGGCGCCGTAGTTCAGCACATCCTGGTTGCGCGAGATGGTCAGCCATTTCGGGCTGCCCTCCGAGGTGCCGGCGGTGATCTGGCGCACCGCGTCGGCCAGCGATACGGCGGTCTGCACGCCGGGAATCTGCTGCAAGGTCCAGGCCAGGCGGTCGGCCTCGATCAGGGTTTCGTATTTGAGGCAGCCCTCCTTCGGCGTCTTGACCATCACCGCGAACTGGTCGGACGACAGCGAATAGTGGGCCGTGATGTAGGCGTTGTCGCGGTTGTAGCGCGAGTCGGCGCGCAGCTCGGGGGCGCCGGGATCGAGGTCGCCGATCTTCAAATGGGTGCTAACGGCGAAGCCACCCGCCGCCAGCATCACCGCCACGGCGATCGCGCCCAGCGCCCAGCGCCGCTGCGTGAAGCGCTCCAGCAGGCGCCAGACGCCGCCCGATGCGCCGGCGCTTTCCTCGCGCAGGCAGCGCCGCGCCGCCGCCGGCGACACGCCGACATACGACAGCAACACCGGCAGCAACAGCAGGTTGGTGAAGATCAGCACCGCCACGCCGATGCTGGCGGTCATCGCCAGGTCCTGGATGACGGGGATGTCGATCATCATCAGCACCGCGAAGCCGACCGCGTCGGCCAGCAGCGCGGTCAGGCCGGCCAGGAACAGCCGGCGGAAGGTGTAGCGCGCCGCCACCAGCAGATGCGTGCCGCGGCCGACGTCCTGCATGATGCCGTTCATCTTCTGCGCGCCGTGCGAGACGCCGATGGCGAACACCAGGAACGGCACCAGGATGGAGAACGGATCGAGCGCGTAACCCAGCGCGGCCACCAGCCCCAGCTGCCACACCACGGCGACGATGGAGCACGCCACCACCAGCGTGGTGCTGCGCACGCAGCGCGTGTAGCCGAAGATCACCAGCGCGGCGATGGCGGCGGCGGCACCGAAGTACAGCATGACCTGGCGCATGCCGGCCAGCAGGTCGCCGATCAGCTTGGCGAAGCCCACCGCGTGCACCTTCACGCCGGCCGGTCCGTGCGACTGCAAGCGCTCCAGCGCCTGCGCGAAGGCCGCGTAGTCGATGCTCTTGCCGCTGACCGGATCGCGGTCCAGCAGCGGCACGAAGATCATGGTGGACTTGAAGTCGTTCGCGACCAGGCTGCCGACGATGCCGGAGCGGGCGATGTTGATCTTCAGCTGCTCCACCGAGCGGGACGAGCCGTCGTAGGCATCCGGCATCACCGGGCCGCCCTGGAAGCCCTGCTCCGTCACTTCGTTCCAGCGCACGGTCGGGGTCCACATCGATTTCATCCAGGCGCGGTCCACGCCCGGGGTCAGGAACAGTTCATCGTTGACCTGCTTGAGCGCCTCCAGGTATTGCGGCGAGAAGATGTCGCCCGTGGGGTTTTCCACCACCACCCGCACCGCGTTGCCCAGGCCGCGCAGCGAGGTCTTGTTGGCCAGGTAGTTCTGGATGTAGGGCTGGCTCTGCGGCATCATCTTTTCAAAGCTGGCGCTCAGGCCCAGGCGGGTCGCGCCCAGCCAGGCCAGCGCCAGCGTCATGACGGCGCAGGCCAGCACCACCAGCAGGCGGTGGTTGAACACCATGCGCTCCAGCAGGTTGCCGGAACGACGGTCGAAGTGGGCCAGCTCGCGCACGACCGGCATGGCGTCGGCCTGGGTAGTTCTCATGTCCATGTTCTCTCTCGCGTTGTGGCAGGGTCCTGCGCACCATGCGCGGCCCGGCTCTGCTTATGTGGTTCGGTGTGGATCAGCGCAGCGGCTGGCGGCGCAGGCCGCGCAGGCCGCCGAGCACGATGGCGCCGTCGTCGGCCACCGCCACGGCCGACACCGGCCCCGGCGAGGCCGGGCGCAGCGGCAGGAAGCTGGCGCCGCCGTCGGCGCTCAGCAGCACCTGGCCGGCCTGGCTCACCAGCGCCAGCCGGCCGTCGCGCAGCGTGGCGGCCGCCGTCAGGCCGACTTGCAGGCCGGTGTCGATCTTGTGCCAGCTCAGGCCCCGATCGGTGCTGCGGTAGGCGTGGCCGCGCAAGCCGTAGGCCAACAAGGTGCCGGGACCGCCGGCCAGGCCGAAGTAGCTGCCCTGGTATGGCGTGGCGATGGCGTCGAAACGCGCCGCGCCGCGATTGAGTTTGAGCAGCGTGCCCTGCTCGCCCGCGATCAGCGTGTCGCCGTCCACGCCGCGCACAGCGTTCAGGTGATAGCCGTTGGGATTGGCGACGCGCTCCAGCCAGGGTTGCCAGCTGGCGCCGCCGTCGCCGGTGTGCAGTATCAGGCCGAAGGCGCCGACCACGAAGCCGTTGCGCTCGTCGTCGAACCAGACGTCGAGCAGGGACTGGTCCGCGCCCTGCGCCGCCAGCCGCCGCGCGGCCGCGCGCACGCCGGCGTCGGCCGTGTCGCTGTCGTAGCTGCGCAGCAGCAGCGCGGCGATCGCCCGGCCGTCCAGTTGGCGCTGCCAATGCAGGCCGCCGTCGGCGCTGTGCAGCACCACGCCGTCATGCCCGACCGCCCAGCCGTGCAGCGCGCTGGGAAACTGCACCGCCACCAGGTCGGCGCTGAGCGGCACGCCGGCCTGGCGCCAGCTGGCGCCGCCGTCGTCCGACAGCACGATGTGACCGCGCTGGCCGACCGCGACCAGCCGCTTGCCGGCCACGGCCAGGCCGTTGACCAGGGCGCGCGCCGCCAGCGGACTGGCGACGGCGGGCAGCTCCAGCACGTCGACGTAGGAAGCCGCCGACAGCGACGACGACAACAGGATGGCGCCGGCCAGCAGGCCGCGCAGTGTGCGCGAGGTGCAATTCAATGGGTTCATATTCTGTGCAAAAAATCCGCCGCGTAGCCTAGGGATGAAGCCAGCGGCGGTAAAGAGAACAACAAGAAAGCTTGCTTAGCGCACGCCGGCGCCGGCCAGGGCGTCCGCCGCCCACTCGGTCGGCTTGAGCGCGCCGATGTACTTGACGCCGCCCAGGTGGCCCGAGACGCCGGTGATGTTGTAGCTGCCGCTGACGAAGTCGTAGATCATGTGGTTGCCCGATTGGACCGCCTGCACGTCATACGAGAACGTCATGTGGTCGAACGACGAGCGGTACAGCTGGCCGCGCGCGTCGTACTCATCCGACGCCACCGCCACCCAGCTGTCCTCGTCGACATAGAACACGCGCTTGCTGTAGATGTGGCGCTTGCCCGGCTTCAGCGTCGCCTCCACCACCCACACGCGGTGCTGTTCCCAGCGCAGCAGGTCGGGATTGACGTGGTTGGGCTTGGTGATGTCGGCCACCACCGGGTGATACGCCAGCTTGTAGGCGTTGTACGGCACGATCATTTCCTTCTTGCCGACCAGCTTGAAGTCGAAGCGGTCCATGGCGCCGTTGAACACCCAGGCGTCGTCGTAGGTCGAGGCGCCGGCCGAACCGGGGTTGGGCGTGTCGTAGGCGACGTCCGGCGCCAGCTTGACGCGGCGTTGGCCCGGCAGGTATTGCCAGACCTTGCGCGCCTGCTCCAGCGGATTGACAGCGTCGAACACCATCAGTCCTTCGCCGGCGCGGCGCGCCGGCGCCACGTAGGCCAGCTTGGTGCGGAAGAACACGTCGCTCTGTTTGGCGGTCTCGGTGCGCTTGGCGTCGGACAGCGGGAACTCCTGGTAGATCTCGCCGGTGGTGGCCAGGGTCGGACGGCCGGAGACGTCGATATTCCACGAATCGTAGCGGATGAACATGGCCTGGCCCTGGTAGCGCAGCAGGTGGTTCCACATCACTTCGTAGCCGCTCTTCGGAATCGGGAACGGCACGCCGGCCAGCGCGCCGTCCAGGCCGACGCCGCCGTCGATGGTCTTGGCCGTCACCGCGTTCTTCGCCGTGTTGTCGTTGACGAACTTCGGATAGTTGACGCTGCGGTGGGTCGGATAGACGTCCACGCGGTAGCTCGGGAAGCGCTTGAGCAGCTCGCGGGTGCCGGCGGTCAGCTTGTCTTCCTGGCCGGCCAGGTTCTTGCCGGTGATGACCAGGCGCGGCTTGTCGGCCGCATAAGGATCGGGACGGATGCCGCTGCCTTTGACGAACTCGGCGGGGATGGCGGTCAGGCCACCGGTGTATTCAGGGATCGTGCCGTCCTTGTTGCCGGCCTTCTCGGCGCCGAACGCGGTCAGGCTGGCGCCCAGCTGCTTGGCTTCTTCCGGCGTCACGCCGGCCTGGGCGCATGCCGCCGCGGACAGCGCCGCGGCGATGATGGTTTGCTTGAAAAACGTCATGGTCTGCTCGCGATCAGAAAGTGGTTTTGAGTGTCACGGCGATAAAGCCGCGGTCCTTCAGCAACGGCATCAGGCCGGCGCTGGAACTGACCGCGCCGCTGGTCGGGTCCACCGCCAGCGCGCCGAAGAAGTCGACATACTTCACGTCGATGCGGTATTTCTGGTACAGGTCCAGGCTCAGGCCGGCGCTGTAGTTGCCGGCCTGCTTGTTCCCGCCCGACAGCACCGCCGAGTTACCCGACAGGCCGACCGCGTAGTTCAGCGGCATCGACAGGTCGATGCCCGGCATCACCTGGAACCAGGTCGGCGAAAAGTTCAGCGCCAGGCCGACGTAGTCCTTGCCGACCTTGTCGATGCCGGTGTAGTTGTCGCGACCCTTGAAGAATTGCGCGCCCTGGGTCACGCTGGCGACGCGGTTCCAGGTCAGCTCGGCGATCCAGCTGGAGGCGTCGAACAGCGGCGTCTTGGCGGTCGAGCCGATGAAGTTCAGCACGCCATGCAAGGTGTTGCCGCGCGCGCCGCTGACTTCGCCCGGCGCCGGCAAACCGACGGCGTTGACCACCAGCTGCCCCTTGAGCAAGGTGTTCAGGCTGGCCAGCAAGGCCGGATTGGTCCCGACCGGCATCAGCAGCGCCGGCGTGCTGTTGAGCGGCATGTTGCGGCGGTAGCTCAGGTCGGCGCCGACGGAGATCCCGGCCACGCTTTTCGACAACGACAAGCCCAGCACATTGATGTTGGAACCGTATTCAAGCTGGTACTGGCTGGTGCCGCCCAAGGTGGACGGATAGAACAGGCAGTTTCCACCGGCCACGGCGGCGCCGGGGATGGCGGCGGTACAGGTGGCGTTGCCGACCGCCTGGGCGGTCGCCGCACCGGCCTGCTGCGCGGCGGCCTGCGCTGCCGCAGGCGTGCCGCCGGCGGCGATCACGGCCGCCGCCGCCTTCTGCGCATTGGCCGCGACCAGCGGGCTGCCCTGGCCGAACAGCGCCGACGGCACGCCGGCCAGGCGCAGGTTGGCTTGCGGCAGCAGGTCGGAAGTCTTGCGCAGGTACAGGCCCAGTGTGCCGTCCAGCCATGCCGGGCTCCAGCGCGCGGACACGCCGAAGTCGCCGGATTTATGCGGTGTGCTGTCGGCCGCCTTGACCGCGTTCGGCAAGCCCAGGCCGGACAGGTTAAAACTCTCGGCGCCCTGGAAGGCGTAGTCGTAGAAGCCCAGGAAGGAGCCGGACTCCGGCGCGCGGGCCGGTTTCCAGTTGAAGAAGGTCTGGGCGGCGATCGACAGTTCGGGCGTCGGCGAGAACTGCGCCGACAGCGCCGGACGCGGCAGGAACAATTCCTTGGCGTCGCTGCCCGGCACCGAGTAGGCCTTGATCAGGTCCAGCGCGGACTGGCCGTAGTTGACGCCGTGGATCGGCGACAGCACGCTCTCGCCCCAGTACAGCGTGTGCTGGCCCAGCTTGACGTTGAGCGGCATGTCGGCGATGTCGAAGCTGCCGAACACGAAGGCGTCCAGCACTTCGCCCGAGGCGCCCTTGTGATAGCGGCTGGCGTAGCGCGACAGGCCCAGCGCCGGTTTGCCATCCGCGCCCAGGTGGTTGGAGGTGGCGACGTTGGCGTTGTCGAGCGAGCTGTAGGCCGCGTCGTACCAGCCGGCCGCGCTGACGCGCAAGCCCATGCGCTTCTGGAACACCAGGTCGAATTCGCTCAGCAGGTCGACCCGGCTCGACACCGTGCCCTTGTTGAAATTGCGGTCGCCGTCGTCGTTGTTGACCGACTTCAGGATGGCCGCGTTCTGGCTGCTGACGCGGTTGGCGTAGTTATACTTGATGGTGTTGTCGAAGCGGATCGCCAGATCTGGATTGTCGGTGACGATTTCGGCCGCCTGGCCTGCCCCCATTGCGCACAGGGCGGCTCCAACCGCCACTGCGTGCAAGGCAAACCGCTGCTTCTTTGCTGGTTTCATACCGTGTCATCTCCTAGGGTTATTTTTTTACCTACTTTGTCGCAGACACCCCGGATACAAAGGGTTCTGGACCTGTCCGATACTACGGAGCCGCCGGCTGCGCGACAGGTCATTGCAGCGAAAGCTCCGGTCCAGGCAACCGCGTGCGGCGGCCGTGCTACAGGTCGCGGCGGGCTTTGCCCAGGAAGAAGTCCATGCTCCAGCGCTGGACCAGGTTGCCGTATGGCGGGCGGAACAGGCCGGTCGGGAACCAGCGCCGCACGCGGAACACCGACTTGGCGTGCGACAGCGCATAAAAGCCTTCCGGCCCGCGCCAGCTGCCGATGCCGGAATTGCCGCTGCCGCCGAACGGCAGGTCGCACTGGAACACATGCCAGGCCCAGTCGTTGAAGGTCATGCCGCCGGCGTGGACGTCGCGCTGCAAACGGCGGCATTCGGCCTCGTCGCTGCCGTAGTAGTACAGCGCCAGCGGACGCGGCGCGGCGCCGACCAGGCGCAGCGCCTCGTCGAAGGAATCGCAGGCCAGCACCGGCAGGATGGGCGCGAACAATTCCTCGCGCATGATGCGCATCGCCGGCGTGACGCCGGTGACGATGTGCAGCGGCACCACGCGGCCGCCGTCGCCGGCGCCGCAGGGCGTGACCGTCGCGCCGTGCGCCACGGCGTCGGCCAGCAGCTCGCGCACGCGCGTGGCCTGGCGGTCGGAGGCCATCCATGTATATTCGGGATCGCCGACCGGGTCCGGGTACATGCGGCGGAACGCCAGCTCGGCGGCGGCGACGAAAGCGCCCACGCTGGCCGACGGCACCAGCGCATAGTCGGGCGCGACGCAGGCCTGGCCGGCGTTGAAGGCCTTGCCGTGCGCGATCGAGGCGGCGGCCACCGCGATCGAGGCCGAGCGGCCGACGATGGCCGGCGACTTGCCGCCCAGCTCCAGCGTCACCGGCGTCAGGTTGGCCGAGGCCGCGCGCATCACCTCCTTGCCGATGGCCGGCGAGCCGGTGAAGACGATATGGTCCAGCGGCAGGCCGGCGAAGGCGCGCGCCACCTCGACGCCGCCGCCGAACACCGCCACCTGCTCTTCGGAAAACAGGCTGGCCAGCATGTCGCGCAAGACCGCGGTGCTGCGCGGCGAATATTCGGACATCTTGATCATGGCGCGGTTGCCGGCCGCCAGCGCCGTGACCAGCGGCCCCACCGCTTCGATGATGGGGAAGTTCCATGCGGCGATGATGCCCACCACGCCCTTGGGCTGGTAGACCACGCGCGCGCTGTTGCCTTTGAATAGCCAGTCGGCGCTGCGCCGCTGCGGCCGGATCCAGCGCTTCAGGTGGGCCAGCGCGTGGTCGATCTGCAGGGCCGGCGCCAGCACGTCGAGCATCTTGCATTCGAAGGCGGAGCGGCGGCCGAAGTCCTCGCTCATCGCCACCGCCAGCTTGTCCTGCCAGTCTTGCAGCGCCTGCCGCAAGTCCCGCAGGTCGCGGCGGCGCTGGTCCAGCGGCGGGTACGGTTGAGCGGCGCAAGCGGCGCGCTGGCGCGCCAGCACGCTGGCGAGGCTGTCGATGGTGTCGTTGGTCATGGGAGCTCCGGCAATTAGGTCGGGCCATATTAGGAACACGGCCGCGACGGCGCAGGTCATCGCGGCCGTATCGCCGGTCCGGGCAAACTCAGCGCGCGGCCGATAGCACCAGGCGGAAGCCGATATGGGACATGGCGCTGGCGGGATCGGCGCCGCGCCGCGCGCTGGGCCGGTAGCTGCGGCAGTAGCTCTCGTCGCACAGGAAGGAGCCGCCCCGTATCACCCGCTTGGGCGCTTGGGTCGGCACGCCGCCGGCGTCGGCCTCGTCGTCGTAGCTGTCCACCGGGCCGGCCGGATCGCGCACCGGCCCGCCGTCGGCCGTCGCGGCCAGCTGGCTGAAACGGTCGCTGCGATAGCGGTCGGCGGTCCATTGCCAGGCGTTGCCGGTCATGTCGTACAGGCCGTAGCCGTTGGCCGGGTAGCTCTTGACCGCCTGCAATCCCAGCTGCGCCCGGTATTCGGCCCGCACCACGGGAAACCGGCCCTGGTCGGGAAACACGTTGGCCTTGCCGCGCGGCCTGGCGCCATCGGCGCCCCAGGCATAGTCGGCCTGTTCCAGGCCACCGCGCGCGGCGTACTCCCATTCGGCCTCGGTCGGCAAGCGCTTGCCGGCCCAGCGCGCATAGGCTTGGGCGTCGTCCCACGACACCTGCACCACCGGATATTGCTCCTTGCCCGCCAGCGTACTGCCCGGCCCCTGCGGATGGCGCCAGTCCGCGCCCGGCACGTAGGCCCACCAGCGCGACCAGTCGTCCAGCGGCACCGGTTCGCTGACGCCGCGAAACACCATCGCCCCCGGCACCAGTTGCGCCGGATCGGGACGCGGCGTGCCGGGCGGCAGCTGGACCCGCAGGCTGTCCCATGTCGGCGCCCGCTCGGCGCTGGTGACGTAGCCGGTGGCGCGCACGAAATCGGCGAACTGGGCGTTGGTGACGGCGGTGGCGTCCATCCAGAAGCCGCTGACCTTAGCCGCGAACACCGGCCGCTCATTGGGACGGGCCAGCGCACTGGCGCTGCCCATCAAGAACGGCCCGCCGGCGATCCAGACCATGCCTGGCGGGACATCCGCGCGCTGATAGCCCAGGCCGAACGCGTAACCGATTCCCGCGCTGGCCACGGCCAACAACGCCACCACACATGCGCTGCGCCGCATCATGCCCGCCGCCGACGGCGCGCGACCAGCACGACCACCAGCAGCAACACCCCCACCAGCGCCCACGGCAAGGCCGCCAACAGCTCGGGCAGGAACACATGCTTGAGCGCGTACAACTGGCCTTGCACCTTGTAGTCATAGCCCTCCGGCATGGGCAGCACGCCGTTCTTGCGCGCGTATTCCTCGTAGTCCCGCTGCATGGCGGCAAAGCGCTGCGGCTCGCTGTCGCGCAGATCGCGGACCTCGCCGGGATCGCTGGCGATGTCGTACAGATGCCACTGGTTGTCGCCGACCGGCGGCATATTCTTCAACAGCTTGTAGTCGCCCTTGAACAGCGCGGCGTTGCCCGACAATTCATAGCCTATAGCCTGGTCCTCGCCATGCGCGCGCACTGCCCTGCCCTGCAGCACCGGCATCAGGCTGCTGCCCTGCAGCGCCTCGACCGGCTGGCCGCGATAGCTGCCGGCCGGCGCCGCGACGCCGGCCACCTCCAGCAGGGTCGGCACCAGATCGGTGACATGGGTCAGCGCCGTGGAGACGCGATCGCCCCGCGTGCCGGGCACGCCGGCGATGATCAGCGGCGTGCGCAGGCCGCCCTCGCCGGCGAAGAATTTGTACGTCGACAGCGGCGCGGCGGCGGCGCTGGCCCAGCTCGGCCCCAGGCTGGACATGGCGCCCTTGCCGCCGAGGCGGTCGAGGTCGCGGCTGTAGTGCATGCTCATCCACAGCCGTACCGCCGGGATGTCGTAGGGATCGGTCGGCTCGGCGCCGTTATCGGACAAGAACACGAACACCGTGTTGTCGTACTCGCCGGTGCGCTTCAGCTCGGCGACCAGGCGGCCGATCTGCTGGTCCATCGCCTCCGCCATCGCCGCATACACCTCCATGCGGCGCGCTTCATAGGTCTTCTGCTGCGCGCTCAACGCGTTCCAGTCGGCGCTGCTGGCCATGGTCACCATGCCGGCGCCGGCCGGGATCAGGCCCAGCTCGATGGCGCGCTGGCGGCGCGCCTGGCGCAGGGCGGTCCAGCCGGCGTCGTAGGCGCCCCGGTACTTGTCGATCAAGGCCTGCGGCGCCTGCACCGGAATATGGTTGGCCTGGAAACCCAGGTAGGCGAAGAACGGCTGGCCGCGCTGGCGGTCGGCGCGGATGTTGGCGATGATTTTGTCGACGATCAGCGTCGACGAGTAGTAGTCCGCCGGCAGATGGACCGGCCGGTCCTGCTCGAACCAGCTGGCTTTGTCGTACAGGAAAATGTAGGGCTTTTCCTCCCAGTTGTCCGAACCGCTGTCGGCCTGGATGAAGGAGCGTTCGAAGCCGCGCCGGCCCGGCAAGGTGGCGGCGGTTTTCCCCAGATGCCACTTGCCGGCGGCGTAGGTGTGGTAGCCACCGTCGCGCAACAGGGTCGCCAGGGTCACAACGCGGTCGTTGAGCACGCCGCCATAGCCGGGTTTGCCCTCATGGACGGCGGGCATGGCCTCGGGCATGTTGCCGACGCCATTGCGATGATTGTCGACACCGGTCAGCAGCATGGCGCGGGTGGGCGAGCATGATGCGGCGACGTGGAAATTCGAAAAGCGCATGCCGCGCCGCGCCAGGCTGTCGATCTGCGGCGTGGCGATCTCGCCGCCGAAGGCGCCGACGTCGCTGTAGCCCCAGTCGTCGGCCACCAGCACCACGATGTTGGGCCGCCGCTCCGGCCTCGCCTCGGCCGCCGCTTGCGGGCACGCCAGCGCCAGCGCCGCCGCGCCCAACAGCGCGCTGCGGCGCAACACGGTTCCAAGCTTACCCATAGTCGACTCCCTGGCTGGTGAGGCAGGCGCCGTCCGGGCGGGCGACGCGCTACGATGCCAGAAAGGATGCGCGAACACGGCGGCGCCCGCCTGTCATCTGCGGCTATCCTCCGGTCCGGGGAATGCGTTCAGTGCGCGAGGGTCGGCGCCAGCGCGCGCCATTCCGGCGAGCCGCGCAAGCGCTTGATTTCCAGCCAGATCGCCTCGGCATAGCCGCGGTCGGCATCATGGAAGGCCCGGTTGAAGGCCAGATAACTGGGGCGGGTAAGCAAGGGTTGCGGCAAGACCTCCAGCTTGTCGTGGAACTCGGCCCGCGCCAGCAACTCCTCGGCGACGCCGGACTGAATGACCGCCAGGTCGCCCTTGCGCGCCAGCAGTTTGCGCAGGGTCTGCTCTTCCATCGCGCTGCCGTCGTCGCCCGCCACCCCGAGCGCGGCCAGCGCCTCCCGCACCACGACTATCCCGGCCGGAAACAGCACCGGGCCGCCCAGATGGCTGAAACGGTCGCCATCCCAGTCGGCTTCGCTGCCGACGCGGCGCACCACGACATGGCTGACGCGGGCCAGCTCACGGCTCGGATCGATGCCCAGCCGGTCCATCGGAAAGGCGTAATCCGGCAGGAACGACAGGTTGCCGATCACCGGCAGCGCGGCCGCATAGGTGCCGGTGCGCAGTCCCTGCAAGCAGCGGCGCCACGGCACCGCGGCGAACGTCACCAGATCGCCCTGGCGCTCGACCGCCTTGCGCACCAGCCATTGGGCCTGGCCTTCATGGTCGGGAAAGAACAGCGGCGGAAACGCCCGGTCGCCCATGCACACGGCCAGCGTGCGCGCCGCACAGGGCGGGACCGCGCCGGCCATCAGGCTAGCAACTAACAAGGTACGAACAAAGCGCATGGACACCCCCGGTGGCAACTCACCCAGTGTACCGCGCCGCCGCCAGCAGGGAAAGCGCGGCGCCGGCGCGCTGGCGAGACCGGCGAATCGGCTGTGGCGACCTGTGGCGGCCGGCCCATCGTGCGACATTGGCGCCGCGACCCACCCCGGCGCGTGCGCAGCCGGCCCCTCACCATCTACCAAGGAATCCACATGTTTGACTACGTTATCGTCGGTGCGGGATCGGCCGGCTGCGTGCTGGCCAACCGCCTGTCAGCCGATCCGGCCGTCAAGGTCTGCCTGCTGGAGGCGGGCGGCGACAACCGCTCGGTGTTGGTGCGCACGCCCGGCGCCTTCGGCTACTTCATGTTCAGCCGCAAGTACAACTGGGCATACAAGGCGGCCCCGGACCCGCAGGCGCGCGGCGGACGGCCGATGTTCCTGCCGCGCGGCAAAGGGCTGGGCGGCAGCTCGGCCATCAACGGCATGGTCTACATCCGCGGCCTGCGGCGCGACTACGACGAATGGGCCGCGCTCGGCAACCGGGGTTGGAGCTACGACGAGGTGCTGCCCTACTTCAAACGTTCGGAAGACAACGCGCGCGGCGCCTCGGCCATGCACGGCCAGGGCGGGCCGCTGCATGTGTCCGACAGCGAGATGCAGTATCCGCTCAGCCGCACCTTGCTGGAAGCGGCGCGCCAGGCCGGCCTGCCGCTGACGGACGACTTCAACGGCACCCAACCGGAGGGCGTGGGCGCCTATCAGTTCACCATCCGCGACGGCAAGCGCTGCGGCGTGGCGGCCAGCTTCCTGGAGCCGGTGCGCGCACGGCCCAACCTGACCGTCATCACCGGCGCCCATGTGACCGGCATCGCCATGGAGGGCAAGCGCGCCGTCGGCGTGCGTTACGACGTCCAGGGCCAGCCTTGCCTGGCGTCCGCGCGGCGGGAAGTGATCCTGTCGGCCGGCGCCTATGGCAGCCCGCAGTTGCTAATGTTGTCGGGTGTCGGCGATCCGGCCCAGCTGGCGCGTCACAACATTCCGCTGGTCCATGCCCTGCCTGGCGTCGGCGCCAACCTGCAGGACCACGTCGACGCCTGCGTGCTGACCGGCAGCAGCGATCATGGCGGCCTGAGCCTGACTGTGGGTGGCGTCGCCAGGGTCGCCAAGGCAGTCTGGAACTACTGGCGGCATGAGCGTGGACTGCTGCGTGCCTCGGCCACCGAGGTCGGCGCCTTCCTGCGCTCCAGCGAGGCGCAGGCCATCCCCGACGTGCAGTATCACGCGATCCCGGTGCTGTTCGACGATTCCGGCCGCGACCTATCGCTGCTGAGCAAGGTCGGCTACTCGATGCATGTGTATGTGCTGCGGCCCAAGTCGCGCGGCAGCGTCGGGCTCAGCAGCGCCGATCCGTATGCGGCGCCGGTGATCGACCAGCGCCTGCTCGACCATCCGGACGATATACGCTCGCTGGTCGACGGCATCCGGCTGGCGCGGCGCTGGCTGGCCGCGCCGGCGCTGGGCCGCTACCGCAAGCAGGAGCTGGCGCCAGGCCCGGATTGCGTCAGCGACGAACAGATCCTGCAGGCCTGCCGCGCGCGCCTGGGGAACGGCTTCCATCCGGTCGGCACCTGCAAGATGGGCAACGACGACATGGCAGTGGTGGGCGCGGACCTGCGGGTCCACGGCGTCGCCGGGTTGCGCGTGGTGGACGCGTCCATCATGCCGACGCTGGTCAGCGGCAACACCAACGCGCCGACCATCATGATCGCCGAGAAGGCGGCAGATATGATCGTCGCCGCGCACCAGGCCACTGCATGAACACCCTGCTATTGAGAATGGTCGCTGCGGGGATGGCGGCACTGCCAGGTGCGTGCTGGGCGGCCAGCGATGGCCAGGCCCAGGTGACGCTGCATTACTACGAGCGTCCGCCGCTGCACTACACCGACGCGCATGCGCGGCCGGCCGGATTTATCGTTGAAAAGACAAGCAGCATCTTCAATCAAGCCGGGATTTCCTACGCCTGGAAAGTGACGCCAGCCAACCGCATCCTGGCCCTGATAAAAACCGCGCCGGGATACCACTGCACGCCGGGCTGGTACAAAAATGCCGAGCGCATGCAGTACGCCAGATTCTCCGCGCCGATCTACATCGACAAGCCGCTGGTGGGCCTGAGCCGGGCTGATTTCAGCGCCGGCGAGGGCATCACCGCCCGGGATCTCTTCCGTCGGCCGGCGCTGCGCCTGCTGCTCAAGCAGAATTTCTCCCAGGGCGCTTACATGGACAAGCTGATCGGACAGATGCCCGACGCAAATATTCAGCGCGTCAGCGCGGAGGTTCCGGTGATGGTCAAGATGATCAGGCTTGGTCGCGCCGACCTGATCGTCACGACGCAGGAGGAAACCGAAGCCTTTGTCGCCAGCGCCGGCTATCGGATGGATGAATTCCGCGTGCTGAAGTTCCCCGACGTGCCGGCCGAGGAAAAGCGCTATATTTTATGCGGCAACAATGTGCCGATGGAGCTCATGCGACAACTCGATGAGGCCATCAGCAAGCCATGAAAGCGTAATAAGCGCTGAATCAAACGCAAAAAGGGCAGCCACATCGGCTGCCCTTTTACATACTGGAGCGGGAGAAGAGTCTCGAACTCTCGACCTCAACCTTGGCAAGGTTGCGCTCTACCAACTGAGCTACTCCCGC
>NZ_JAQQPR010000030.1:0-91292 GCF_036688705.1 Duganella sp. S19_KUP01_CR8
GGCCGGATGTGTCGGTGCTGTATCCGCAGCGGCACCAGCGCGCCGCCCGCGTCAAGGTGTTCGTCGACTTTGTCGACGCCTTGTTCAAGACCGCCGCAGCTTCCTGCCCGCCAGCGGGTTGATGGTGCCGGCGCATTCGCCGCAGAAGCCATACAGCGACAACGAATGCTCATGCAGCACAAAGTTGCGTTCGCGCGCGACGACTTCCTGGCGCTGTTCGATTTCGGCGTCGAGGAATTCCTCCATGCGGCCGCAGTTGGTGCAGATCAGGTGGTCGTGGTGGCCGCCTTCATTCAACTCGAACACCGAAGCCACGCCTTCGAAGTGACGACGTATCAAAATACGCGCATCGGCAAACTGCATCAGTACGCGGTAGACCGTGGCCAGCCCCATGTCGATGTGCTCTTCATGCAGCAGGCGGTAGACGTCGTCGGCGTTCAGGTGTTTGCTTTTCGATTCCTGGAACAGCTGCAAAATGCGCAGGCGGGGCAGGGTGGCTTTCAGTCCGAGCTTGCGCAGCTCCTGGGGGATATCCATGTGGCTCCGTGATGATAATGATTCTTATTCTCATGGTAACCGTATTTTATTTTATTGGCAATGTCGTTCGCAAGCGTGCAGGTGGTCGTATCCGCAAGGTGGTTGGTGATACAAGATATTTGGTAGTGAAATGCTATTTCTATTGATGTTTAATTATCCAAATACGTGGTTTTTCGATAGATTTTTTGGTGTTGTACTCTAATGCATCGACAGTTGCCGCACAGCAGTATAAAGTACTTACATCCGAATCAGTTCTTCGGAACGGCGCCCTAGCCAGGCGCCACGCGCCTTAGTTGCGACCTTCCCACCCTGTTGAGCATGACCGCCCGCGCTTGCGGACGGCGTCCGCGTATTCGCGCGTCCTGAACACGGTGCACTTGGCAGAACACGCCGTATGTAACGATAGACAGGAACCACGAATGACGTTTGATTTTTCACCGTTGCGCGCCACCCGGGCGTCGCTGGGCTTCACCTTGACGATGCTGGCCTGCGCCGTGGCGCAAGCCGACGACGGCGCCGCCGCGCCGCGCTGGACCTTCGGCGGCTACGGCACGCTGGGTTTTGTGCACAGCAATGACAGCCAGTCCGACTTCACGGCCAACGTCCTCAATCCCGGCAACGCCGGCGCCAGCCACGAATGGAGCGCCACGGTGGATAGCCGCGTGGGCATGCAGCTGGGCGTGAACCTGGACAGCCGCTGGTCGGCGGTGCTGCAAGTGGTGTCCGAGCGCACGCTGCAAAGCGGCTATGCGCCGATGGTCGAATGGGCCAACGTCAAATACCAGGCCACGCCGGACCTGAGCCTGCGGGTGGGGCGCATCGCGCTGCCGCTGTTCCTGGCCGGCGACTATCGCAAGGCCGGCTATGCCTTGCCGTGGGTGCGGCCGCCGGTCGAGGTGTACGGCGCCATCCCGATCAGCAATAGCGATGGTGTCGACGCCAGCTACCGCTGGAGTGTGGCCGGCATCAACAACGTCACCCAGGTTTTCTTCGGCCACACCGATGTCACCGTCACGCCGCAGGCGCATGCCACGGCGCGCGCGATGACGGGCCTTTCCAACACCACCACCAGCGGCGCGCTGACCGTGCGCGCCAGTGCGATGAGCACCGAGTTGACGCTCAAGCTGGCGCGTGAATTGTTCGCCGGCTTGAACCAGTTCGGGCCACAGGGCGCGGCGCTGACCGCGCGCTACGATGTCGACGCCAAACGCGCCGACGTGATCTCGCTGGGGGCAAGCTACGACCCGGGCGCCTGGTTCCTGATGGGCGAAGTGGGGCGCATGAACGCCCGCTCCTACCTGGGTGACAAGACCGCCGCCTATATCAGCGGCGGCTATCGCTTTGGCGACCTGACTCCCTACCTTTCATATGCCGTGTCGCGCGCGAATATGCCGACCCACGTTGCAGGCCTGGACCTGGACGGACTGCCGCCGCAACTGGCCGGCGCCGCCGCGCAATTGAACCTCGGCTTGAACCAGATGCTGGACACGATACCGCAGCAGCGCAGCATCACCGCCGGCGTCCGCTGGGACCTGCGCGCCAACTACGCGTTCAAGCTGCAATACGACCGCCTGACGCCGCAGCAAGGCTCGAACGGCACCTTCATCAACGTGCAGCCGGGCTTCCAGTCCGGCCGCCCGATCAGCGTGTTCAGCGCTTCGGTCGATTTTGTGTTCTGAAGGGGATGACATGGCTATCCTCCGTTTAATCTCCTTGCTGCTGCTGGTGCTGACATGCGCCGGCGTCGGCGCGGCCGAACTGGTTGTCATCGTCTCGGCCAGGAACCCCTTGTCGGCGCTGCGTCCCGAACAGGTGGCCGATATTTTCCTGGCGCAGACTGGCCGCTTCCCTGGTGGCGACGAGGCCATGGCGCTGGACCTGCCGGTCGGCAGCCCGCTGCGCGATGAGTTCTACAACAAGGTGGCGGCCAAGTCGCCGGCACTGATGAAGGCTTACTGGACCAAGATGGTGTTCACCGGCCGTGGCCAGCCGCCACGCGAACTGGCCAACAGCATCGCTGTGCGCAAGATGGTGGCCGAGAATCCGTCGATGATCGGCTATATCGACCGCGCGGCCCTGGATGCCAGCGTCAAAGCCGTGCTGGTGACGCGATGACAGCGCGCACCCGCGGCGACACCTTGCGCAAGCGCTGGCTGCGGCGCGGACTCGATACGCACTTTTCGCTACCCCTGTTCGCCTTGCTGCTGCTGGTGGCGATCTGGGTGGTGACTTTCCACGAGATCGACGCCGAGCGCGTCCACGCGCGCGAAGCCGCCACTGATTCGCTGCGCGAATTGATGGGCACCTACGAGGCGCAGGTGGCGCGTAGCCTGGACGGCATCGACCAGACGCTGCGCGTGCTCAAATACGCGGTCGAACGCAAGGGCGCGCTGGGTGCGCTGCCGGAGCTGGGCCGCGAGGGCCTGCTGCCGCCGGGCGTGGTGTTCGTGGTCAGCATCGTCGACCGCAACGGCCTCACCGTCGCCAGCAATCCCAAGGCGCTGCCGATTTCGGTGGCCGATCAAAACTACTTCAAATTCCACCAGGAGCGCGACAGCGGCGTCACCTTCGTCAGCCAGGCCACGCGCGACGCCGCCAACACCGAATGGCATTTGCACTTCACGCGCCGGCTGGACGACGATACGGGCAACTTCGCCGGCATCGTCATCGTCGAAACCGATCCCGCCTACTTCACCAGTAGCTATGAGCGCAGCCGGCTCGGCGAACACGGCATGCTGGGCCTGGTGGGCAGCGACGGCGTGGTGCGCTCGCTGCGCATCGGCGACAAGCTGTCCTTTGGCCAGCATATGGAACCGGCGACGGAGCAGATCAGCACCGTGGAGGGCGTGCGCCGCTACAGTGGCATGCGCGAGCTGCACGGCGTTGCGCTGAACGTAGTGGTCGGCCTGGCGGAGAAGGAGCTGATGGCGGGCTTCGAACGCCAGCGCCGCGAGAAAACCTGGGAGGCATCGGTCGCCAGCGTGGTGCTGGTGCTGAGCACCGCCTTGCTGTGGCTTTGGTCCTGGCAGGGAGCGCGCAACCGCGCCCGCATGCGCCGCGCGCAGGAAACCTATGCGGCGGCGTCGGCGGCCAGCCTGGATGCCTTCTTCGTCTTGCGCGAGGTGCGCAACATCGGCGGCGAGATCGTCGATTTCGTCTTCGTCGACGCCAATTCGCGGGCCGAGAAGATGACCGGCTACAGCAAGGAAAAACTTCGCCTGGTGACGCTCTGCGGCTTGATGCCGCAGGCGCGTAGCAACGGCATGTTCGATCACCTGGTGCACGTGACGCAGGTAGGCGGCGTGCATGAGCAGGAATGGGAGAGCAATATCCCGCAACTGCGGGCGCGCTGGCTGCACCAGCAGGTGGTACCGGTGGAGGGCGGCTTGGTGGCCATCGTGCGCGATATCAGCGAACGCAAAATGGCCGAGGAGCGCATGCTGCACCTGGCGCATCACGATACGCTGACCGGGCTGCCGAACCGCAGCCTGATCGCCAGCCGTCTCGACCTGACCATCGCCCAGGCCAACCGCAACGGCGGCACGGTGCTGGTGGCCTTCATCGATCTTGACGGCTTCAAGCTGGTCAACGACGGTCTGGGACACAACGCCGGCGACGAGCTGCTCAAGGTGGTGGCCACGCGCATGAGCGCCTGCCTGCGCGCCGGCGACTCTGTCGGTCGTTTCGGCGGCGACGAATTCGTGCTGGTGCTGAACGAGCCGCGTCACAGCGAGCTCGCCGCGCCGGTGCTGGAACGGGTGCGCGAGGCGGTGCTCAAGTCGATCACGCTGAGCGGGCAGGAAGTCCAGGTCAGTTGCAGCATCGGCGTGGCGGTCTACCCCAACGACGGCGCCGACGCCGAAACGCTGCTGATGCACGCCGACGCCGCCATGTACCGCGCCAAGGACCTGGGCAAGAACAACTGCCAGTTCTACACCCGCGAAATGAACGCCTGCATCGAAGAGAAGCTGGTCCTGCTGGAAGGCTTGCGCGGCGCTCTGGACGAAGGCCAGTTCCGGCTGGAGTACCAGCCCAAGGTCGACCTGCGTACGGGCCGCATCTTCGGCGCGGAGGCGCTGGTGCGCTGGGAGCATCCGGAACAGGGCTGCATCGGGCCGGACCGCTTCATTCCGCTGGCCGAGGAAAGCGGCATGATCATCGCGTTGGGCGAGTGGGTGTTGCAGACCGCCTGCCGCCAGAACCGCGTCTGGCAGGAAGCCGGCTTGCCGCCGCTGCGGGTCTCCGTCAACGTTTCGCCGCGCCAGTTCGAGGAGCAGGGCCTGGTGCAGCGGGTCGCGCTGGCGCTGGCCGACAGCGGCCTGGCGGCCGAATGGCTGGAGCTGGAAGTGACGGAAGGCGTCATCATGCGCGACCTGCAGCAGGCCGTGGACAAGATGGCTGAGGTACGGGCGATGGGCGTATCGCTGTCGATCGACGATTTCGGCACCGGCTATTCAAGCTTGTCGGCGCTGAAGTCGTTCCCGATCAGTACCCTGAAAATCGACAAATCGTTTGTGCGCGACCTTGGCGTGAGCGAGGGCGACGAAGCCATCGCCAGCTCCATCATCGACCTGGCGCACCGCCTGCGCCTGCGCGTGATCGCCGAGGGCGTGGAGACCGAGCAGCAGCAAGCCTTCCTGCGCCGGAATGGCTGCGACGAGATGCAGGGCTATCTGTTCAGCCGTCCGCTGCCGCCGGAGCGCTTGCGGCAATTGCTGCTGGACCAGGCGCCGGCGCGTCCCGTGGCCGCTCTGCCGGAACCTACAGCGGCTTGATCACGTACACGCAGCGGCGCGCGCCGTTGAGCATGTGCTCGACGCGGCCCACCGAGCATTCGGGGCCCAGCACGCGCTGGAACACGTCCAGCTCCGAGCGGCAGAACTTCTGGCACTGGCGCGCGGCCGCGCAGATCGGGCAGTGGTTCTCGATCAGCAGCATGCTGCCGTCGTCGCGGGTTTCGACTTCCGCCATATAGCCTTCGGTGCTGCGCGCCTGCACCAACGCTTCCACCCGTTGCGGCAGCGTGCTGGATGCTTGCAGGTGCTGGCGATACTGCTGCTCGCTGGCCGCCTCGCGCGCGCCGATCAATTTATCGAGGCCGGCTTCGCCGAAAAGGCCGCGCACCTGGTCGATCAGCTGCAGCGTCAGGTCGGCGTGGCGGTCGGGGAAGCGCGCGTGACCAGCCTCGGTCAACATCCAGCGGCGCGACGGGCGGCCCGGCTTGTCGGCCACCTCTTCATACGTCACCATGCCTTTTTCCTGCCAAGATTCGAGTTGCTTGCGCGCGCCCATCGAGGTCAGGTTGAGCAGGCCGGCCAGTTGCTGCGCGGTTTGCGGGCCGCGCGTCTTCAGCAGGAACAGCGTGTGTTCGGCGGTGTTCATTGCAGTGCGCCTTCCAGCTTGTCTCGGTCGTTGCGGGCCATGCTGGCGTGCCAGGTCTGCATGCGCCAGGCCGACCACGCCGTCAGCGCGGCGCCCAGCACCAGGATCAGGCGCGTGTCGATCAAGGTGAGCACGGCGCCGATCAGGGCCATGATGATATTGGCCAGGCAGAAGGTGGTGGAGATCAGGCCCATGACGGCGCCTTGTCCGTGCGCGCCGAAGCGCTCGGCGCACCAGTTGGGGACGATGGCGTTGTAGATCGAATGCGGTATGCCGTACAGGATGATGGCGGCGATGCCGAACCACGCATTGCTGGCGGCGAGCAGCGCGATCAGCGAGGCCGTGACCAGCGCGAAGCGGCGCGCCCGCAGCAGCGGCTCGCCCTTGAACGGACGGCCGGCGAACATGGTGGTGGTGGTCATCACCGCGCACATGGCGGCGGTGGTCCAGGCGATGCCGCGCGCGCCGAAGCCGGGCACTTCGACCAGCCACAATGGATAGAATTCGTAGAACGCGGTCACGCCGCAGGTGTAGGCCAGCGTGACGATGAACAGGTTGCGCAGGTCCGGTTCGCGCAGCAGGTTGAGCGAGTGGCGGTCGCGCGCCACCTGCCACCACGAGGTGGTCGCCAGCGACGGCGTCTCGCGCGGCAGCACCACGGCCACCAGCAGCGCCACCAGCAGCAGCGCCACCACGGCGATCCAGAACGGCACCGTGATGCCCCACACCAGCGTCATGCCGGCCAGCAGCGGGCCGGCCAGCCAGCCCATGTAGAAGGCGCCGTTCAACCACGACAGGGCTTTGCGGCGCAGGTCGCCGTCGAGGCGGTCGGCCAGCATGGCGCGCGCCACGGAGCCGTTACCTTCCAGCAGACCGGTGACGAAGCGGGCGACGATGAACAGCGGGTAGGATTCCAGCAGCAGCGCGCAAGCCGTGGCGGCGTGGCCGATGGCGGCGCCGACGGCGGTGATCAGCAGCACCGGGCGGCGGCCGTAGCGGTCGGACATCGGCCCCAGCAGCGCGGAGCCGATCAGCAGGCCGAGAGGGTTGATGGTCAGCGCCAGGCCGAACAGCAGTTTGGGCGGCAGCCCGAGGAACTGGTTCAGGCCGTTGCTGACGCCGGCGGCGAACAGCGGCGGCAGGATGGGATAGGGCAGCGACGCGCCTATCGTCGAGAGCAGGGCCAGCAGGCAGGCGGCGCCTATCAGCAGAGGTGTTTTCATCATCGGCATTCAAAGGTAGCGAGTACCGACACTGTAAGCGGTCTCCGTTAATAAGTAAACAAAAACGTTTATTAACTCATTGCTGCTGCTCGACCATCTTGCGGATCTTGACGGCCTTCTCGAAGTGATCGAGTTCGTGGGTGCGTATCCACCATTCGGCTGCTTCCATCAGCAACGCCGGGTCGTCGTTCTTGTTGGCGAAGAAGGCGTAGAAGGACAGGCCGACCGTCTCGCCCTTTTGCGCGATCTTGTCGTTGCAGACGCGGATGATTTTTTCTCTCAGTTGATCTCTCATGCCCTGGCTTTGTTTTGCTTGAAGTGCGCTTCAAGTTCGTTGAACGACGGCCGCTCGGTGGCGGAAATGACCTTGCGGCCAAATTCTACCGCCAACACTGGCGAATAGCCGTTCATGCTGGCGATCAGCGTGACCTTGATGCATTGGAACATCTTGGACGACTCGTTCAATTTGCGTTGCAACAGCGCGGCCAGCGGGCCGACCACGCCATACGACAGCAGGATGCCGAGGAAGGTGCCGACCAGGGCGGCGGCGATCAGCTTGCCCAGTTCCGCCGGCGGCAGGCCGACCGAACCCATGGTGTGTACCACGCCCATCACCGCAGCGATGATGCCGAATGCCGGCATGCCGTCCGCCAGTTTGGTGATGGCGTGGATCGGCAGGTCGCCGTCCTGGTGATGGGTTTCGATTTCGTTGTCCATCAGGTTCTCGATCTGGAATGGATCCATATTCCCGGAGACCATCAGGCGCAGATAGTCGGTGATGAACTCCACTAGGTGGTGGTCGCCGAGGATGTTGGGGAACTTGGCGAACAATGCGCTTTGATGCGGAGCATCGATGTCCGCTTCCAGCGCCATCAAGCCTTCCTTGCGCACCTTGGCCAGAATTTCGTACAGCAACGACATCAGTTCCAGATACAGCTCGCGCGTGTATTTGGATGTGTGGAACAGCGTCGGCAGCGCTTTGAGTGTGGCCTTGATGGACTTCCTGTCATTGGCGATGACGAAGGCGCCTAGTGCGCCGCCGCCGATCATCAGCAATTCGTAGGGCTGGTACAGGGCGGCCAGGTGACCGTCATCCAGCGCGAAACCTCCGAAGACCGCGCCCAGCACGATCAGGAATCCAAGTATCACCAGCATCGCCACTCCTCACATGAAAAACAGCTGCTTACTATACAGCGTTGCCCCACGAAAATATACGTGGATTGTCACGGTCACGGCGGCGGGCCGCGCATGTATGATGGCGGCATTGCATCTACAATGAAACACCATGAAGAATTGGTTTGCCAGCCAGCGCGGCGCGTACTTTTTTCTGCTGCTCGGCATTGGCCTGATGCTGATGTTCGTCGCGCTGGAGCGCAACTTCCCCAATGCCGATCAGCTGGAGACGGCGAGCGGTCGCGTGGCCTCGTCGCAGTCGGCGCAGGGCGGCTTGTATTTCGCGCTGGATGGCGAGCAGCGCCAGTTCGTGTTGTTCGTCAAAGGCGATTCGGACCAGCGCCTGCGCGCGGCGATCCGCGATGCCGAGGCATATCCGATCAAGGTGCGCTTTCACCCGGGGCAGGTCAGCAGTCCGAGCTTTTTGCCGGGCCGGTTCCATGCGGTCTACGGCGTGACGGTCGGCGGCAAGGAAGTCTCCAGCCTGGCCACCGTGCGGGGCAGCTACCGCCGCGACAACCTGATCGCGCTGGCGATGGGTGTGCTGTTCGCGGCCTACGGCGGGACCCGCGTCTGGAATTTCAGGAATACGGCTGCAGACGCGCCAGCAGTTCGACATCGCCGGCCACGATGAAGGGCAGGTTGGCGGTGATATGTTCGACCGGCCAGTCCCACCACGCGATCGCCTGCAAGCGCGCCGCCACCTCCGGCGTAAAGCGCTCCTTGAGCTGCCTGGCCGGATTGCCGCCGACTACCGTGTACGGCGCGACGTCGCTCGTCACCACCGAGCGCGATGAGACGATGGCGCCGTCGCCGATGGTCACGCCGGGCATGACCAGCACGTCGTAGCCTATCCACACATCGTTGCCGATCACCGTGTCGCCCTTGTACGGCAGCTCGCCAGGCGCCGGCATGACTTGCTCCCAGCCGTTGCCGAAGATCTGGAACGGGTAGGTCGAGATGCCGGACAGCTTGTGGTTGGCGCCGTTCATGATGAACTTGACGCCGCGCGCCAGCGCGCAGAATTTGCCGATCACCAGCTTGTCGCCGATGAAGGGGAAGTGATACAGCACGTTGCGCTCGAAGTTTTCCGAGTCGTCGGGATCGTCGTAGTAGGTGTAGTCGCCGATGACGATGTTCGGATTGTCGACCGTGTTCTTGATGTAGCAGACTTGCGGGAAGCCCGCCATCGGATGCGGGTTGTTGGGTGATGGTCCGTTCATGCACTTTCCTTATCAATGTGCGACTTGGGTCGCCGCGCAAGCAGGTGAGACAGCCGTTGAAGACCCGTATGTAAGCGTCCACGGTCCTTGATGCTGCCCAAAGAGATCCGAATTGCATTCGCGTATCCGCTGCCGGTTGCGAATGCCTCCGCCGGCGTGACGGCGATGCCCTCGCCGTCGGCTGCACGCGCAAACTGTGAGGGGTTCCAATACGCCGGCAACTCGAGCCATACATGCAGGCCGTCTCCAGTGCCGCTGTAGCGCCCCGCCAGAATATCGCGAGCCATCCGGTGGCGCAGGCGAACCTCGTTGCGTACGCCCTGCATCAAGCTGTCGGCCGAACCGTCGAGTATCCACTGAGTGGCCAGTGCGGCCGTCAGAGGCGCGACCATCAGCGCAAAGGATCTGAGCGCGACCAGGAAACGTTCGCGTACGTGCGGGTCGCGTATCAGCACGAAGGCGACACGCAAGCCGGGCGTCAGGCATTTCGACAGGGTTGAGATGTAGTACACCTGTTCCGGGGCAAACGTGGCAATAGGTGGCGGCGGGGCGTCGGCAAGGAGCCAGTAGGGATCGTCCTCGACGATGCGTACATTGCAGCGCTTCGCGATGCCGGCGAGCTCCTTGCGCCGGCGTTCCGGCATGGTGATGGCGGTCGGGTTCTGACATGTCGGATTGAGGTAGACCAGCCCGGGCTTGTGCTGGCGGCACGCTTCCTCAAGCATCCCGGGCACCATCCCGTGCTGGTCCGCTTGCACCGCAATGACGTGCCGGCCGAATTGGGTCGCTGCGGCACGCAAGCCGGGATAACTCGTTGGCTCCGCCAGGATGACATCGCCAGGTTCCGTCAGCGCAAGGATCAATGCGGCGATCGCCGCTTGCGCGCCAGGACAGACAACCAGCTGTCGAGTATCCAGATGTCCCAACATCGGTTCGAGCCATTTGGCGCCAGCCTTGCGGTCGGAGTCGCTTCCCCCGGCCAAGTGGTAAGTCATCAGCAATGCATTATCTGTCCTCATCAGTACTTGGGACAAACCTTGTTTCAACATGTCGTCGAAGTCCACGCCATCCGGCGGTGGCGGGGTATTCATGCTCAGGTCGAGGATGGCGGTCAATTCGACTTTCGGCGCCGCGACATAAGTGCCTCGAGCGCCGCGCCCCTCCAACAAGTTGCGGCGTCTGGCTTCGTCGTATGCGCGCGTGATCGTCGTCAGGTCGACGTCCAGTTGTGTTGCCAGCTGGCGCTGCGGAGGTAGACGGTCACCCGGCTTCAGCGATCTGTCTTCCACCGCCGCCTGCAACGCGTCCGCAATCTGCAAAAAACGCGGCCCTTTGCTGCCGGCCAATCGCGGCAACCAGATTGGCAAATTTTCGTCTTGCATGGTTTTTACCTGGGACATTTTGTCTCAATGTATGGAAATTGCTTTTAAGTAGTATGTCTCAGGACGTTTGGATAGTGTCAAGTAATAACCTGGAAAGACTCAAAATGATGGATTGGATACCTGTAGTCTTCGTGACGTTCAAGTTTCTCGTGCTCGGCACGGGCATGTTCTTCGCCATCAAGTGGCATTACGATCAAGGGAGCAAGGAGACGGAGCGGCGCGCGGTGCTGCGCGCCGGCGGCAAGGTGGCCGCAGTCTTCGTGCTGTCGCTGCTGGGCTTGGGGCTGGTCACCTTCGTCTTGATCAGGATGCTCGGTATGGACTTGACCTTGCCATCTCAGCTATGACACGTCGCGCTGGCGGCGGAAGGCCAGCCAGCCGGCGATCACCGTGAAGCTGGCGACGATCGCCACCACCAGCCAGAAGCCTTCCGGGTCCTGAGCCAGCGGGATGCCGCCGACGTTCATGCCCAGCAGGCCGGCGATGATGTTGATCGGCAGGGCCAGCACCGTGACGATGGTCAGCACGAACAGGCTGTGGTTATTGCCTTCGTTGACCAGCGCCGCGATCTCTTCCTGGATCAGCTTGATGCGCTCCTGCAGCGAGGCCATATCCGCCAGCACCATCGAGAATTCCTCGGTCGATTCGCGCAGCTCCTGCGCATCGAGTTCGGCCACCCAGGCCGGCGGCCGTTGCAGCAATCGGAACAGCGCCGCCGGCTCCGGTGCCAGCAGGCGTTGCAAGCGCACCAGCACGCGCCGCAGCGCGCCCAGGCTGGCGCGCTTGGTCTTCAGTTTGCCGGCCAGCAGATTGTCCTCGATCTCGTCGACGGTGCTGATGGCGTTGCGGACGATCTTGATCAGCGCGTCGGCCTGGTCGCGCAGCAGGTGGATCAGCAGCTCCACCGACGAACGTATCGGCTCGCCGTTGCGCACCGCGTTGCGCAGGCCGTCGACCGCCTTCAGCGGCTTGCGCCGCGCGCTGATGACGAGCTGCTGGTCGACGCTCAACCACAGCGTGGAGATGTCGGATGGCTCGAACGAAAAATCGTGCAGCACGTCGTTGACCACGGCGATCAGCGTGTTGTCGGCCATTTCGATGCGGGTCGAGCGCGGGCCTTCGTGCAGGCTTTCGTAGAATTCCTCCGGCAGCGCGGTGTGCTCGTGCAGCCATTTTTCGCTGGCGGTGTTGGCCAGGTTGTAGTGCAGCCAGATGAATTCCTGCGGATGCTGTTCGCGCTCGGCCAGCCACGCGCACGCGGCTTCGGCATCCAGCGGCAGACCCTTGCAGTCCGGGGCGCGGCCGAACAGGTAGCCGCAAACCAGACCCGATGAGTCGGAACCGTAGGACAGTGGCGCATTCTGCATTCAAATTCTCCGTGATGGTCGCGGGCATCAGGATAGCAAATTACGCTAAGATGGGGTGATATATCCTCGGTCGGAGAGATCATGCAGCAAGCGAAGCCGCAACCCGATCTGCCGCCGCGCCTGCGGCGCTTTGTCGAAGGCATGGACGCGCTGCTGGCGCGCGGCCCGGCCGAAGCCGGCGTCGTGGCGCACGGCGGTGCGCTGCTGCGCGCCTTGCTGGCGCATGACGACTGGCTGCCCGACGCGCTGGCGCAGCCGCATCCGCAGTTCTACCGGCAGTACCTGCTGTATCTCGATCCCGCCTCGCGTTATTCGGTCGCCAGCTTTGTGTGGGGGCCGGGCCAGCGCACGCCGCTGCACGATCACACGGTGTGGGGACTTGTTGGCATATTGCGCGGCGCCGAAGTGGCGCAGCCATGGCGCTACGACGACAGCGGGGCGCTGGTGGCGGACGGCGCGCCTCTGTTATTGCGGGCGGGAGAGGTGAGTGCGGTGTCGCCCACCTTGGGCGACATCCATGAAGTGCGCAACGCTTATGAAGACCGGGTGTCGGTCGGCGTGCATGTGTATGGCGCGGATATCGGCGCCGTCGACCGCTTTGTGTATGCGCCCGACGGCAGCCGCAAGCCGTTCCGCTCCGGCTACGCGAATCGTTGATTCAAACTCAGACCAGCAGCGCGTTGTTCATCTCGATGGCGTCGATCTTGGCTTCGGCCAGCATGGATTCGAGTTTCTGTTCGTCGATGAACAGGTCGATGGCCGAATCGGAGTGCGGCGGCAGGTCGCGCTGCGCTTCCTGCAGCGGCGATTTCACCGGCGTCAGGTGGTTGGCCAGCAGCAGGGTGTCGAGCAGCGTGTCCGGCGGGATCGACATGAAGCTGTCGCGCAGGCCTTCGATGGCTTCGGCCACCGGCTCCGGGATGCACAGCTTGCGCATCACTTCGCGGGTGATGATTTCCTCGCTGGCCGAGTGCCAGTTCTCGGGATCTTCTTCCAGCAGGCCGGGGAATTCGTCGGCGCGCGACAGCAGGTAGAAGCCGCCCACTTCATGCACGATGGCGGCGAACAGCGCGGTGTCCGGATTCACGCCGGTGACCTGGCGCGCGATGATGCGTGACAGCGCCGCTACGGCGATGGTGTGGTCCCACAGCTTTTCCGCTTTGTAGCGCAGGTCGGGGTCGGCGATCTTGGCGCCGAACTGGCGCACCACCATGGCGGCGGCCAGCGCGAACAGGTTCTGGTAGCCGATGCGCATGATGGCGCCGCGCACGTTGGTGATCATCGGCGCGCCGGAGCGGTTGAACATCGCGGAATTGGCGATGGCCACGGTGCGCGCCGCCAGGATAGGCTCCGCCAGCACCAGGCTGATGGCCTTGTCGACCGGGCATTCCGGATCATCGAGCGCAAGTTGAACGCGGAGTGCCGCATTTACACTGGTCGGAAAGACCAGCTCACCACGGATGGCCAGCGCCGCGATATGGCCGAATGCTTCTAGTTTATTCATGATCAAAATTATACGCATGCGCGGCCCCAATCTCAACGCCATCTTGGCTCGGGCGTGGCTTCTGGGGCCTTGAGGAGGCGGCAATGCCACACTGTGGGGCATTCGGCAGGGATGGGATGCTGGTGGGGGAGCCGTGCGCGGCGCCGTCACAGGCGCCGCGCACGGGGTAAAGCTGAGCCTGGTTTCAGGCGTTGGCGAACTGTGGACGGCGGGTGGCGCTGTCGCGGTTGTAGCGGCTGACCGACAGGTCGTCCGACAGGATGGCCGGGCGGCGGGCCGAAATCAGGTCGGACAGCAGCTGGGCCGAGCCGCAGGACATGGTCCAGCCCAGCGTGCCGTGGCCGGTGTTGATGAACAGGTTGCGCAGGCCGGTGCGGCCGACCACCGGCGTGCCGTCCGGCGTCATCGGACGCAGGCCGGTCCAGAAGGTGGCGGCGGCGGTGTCGCCGGCGCCGGGGAACAGGTCGTTGACCACCATTTCCAGCGTTTCGCGGCGGCGCGGGTTCAGCGCCAGGTTGAAGCCGGCGAGCTCGGCCATGCCGCCGACGCGGATGCGGTCGTCGAAGCGGGTGACGGCGATCTTGTAGGTTTCATCCAGAATGGTCGAGACCGGCGCAGCGGAAGCGTTCACGATCGGCACGGTGATCGAGTAGCCCTTCATCGGGTAGACCGGGATCTTGACCAGGTCTTTCAGCAGCGTGGTCGAGTAGGCGCCCAGCGCGACCACGTAGGAGTCGGCCGTCACCAGCTCGGCGCCGCACTGCACGCCTTTGATTTCTTCGCCGGCCGTGACCAGGCCGCTGATGTCGATGCCGTAGCGGAACTTCACGCCCAGCTGCTCGGCCATCGCGGTCAGGCGGGTGGTGAACAGCTGGCAGTCGCCGGTTTCATCGTTGGGCAGGCGCAGGCCACCGACCAGCTTGTTCTGGTCCAGGCCGGGTTCGGCGGCGACCAGTTGTTCGCGGTTCAGCAGCTCGTAGGGCACGCCGGTTTCCTGCAATACCTGGATGTCCTTGGCGGCGTCGTCCAGTTGTTTCTGGGTGCGGAACAGCTGGGTCGTGCCTTGCTGGCGGCCTTCGTATTCGATGCCGGTGGCGGCGCGCAGGGCTTTGAAGCAGTCGCGGCTGTACTCGGCCAGGCGCACCATGCGTTCCTTGTTGACGGCGTAGCGTTCGGCATTGCAGTTCTGCAGCATCTGCCACATCCATTGCAGCTGGAACAGCGTGCCGTCCGGGGTGATCGACAGCGGGGCGTGGCGTTGCAGCATCCACTTCATCGCTTTGAGCGGGATGCCGGGCGCGGCCCAGGGGGAGGCGTAGCCGGGGGAGATCTGGCCGGCGTTGGCGAAGCTGGTTTCCAGCGCGGGACCGGGCTGGCGGTCGAGCACGGTCACGTCGTGGCCGGCTTGCGCCAGATAGTAGGCGCTGGTGACGCCGATAACACCGCTACCCAAGATCACAACCCGCATTTCAGTCTCCCGATTATTTAGCTATACCAGATATTCCGCTATGGTATGCTTGTATCACTAGTATTTGTTACTGTATAACTTCAACTATTCAGTGGATTTTCATGCGAATTCAGAAAGAATCGGTCCGTAGCCTCGATAAACTGGACAGAAAGATATTGCGCATCCTGCAGGAGGATGGGCGGATCTCGATGAAGGACTTGAGCGAGCAGGTCGGCCTGTCGATCACGCCGGCCATCGAGCGGGTCAAGCGCATGGAGCGGGACGGGGTGATCACCGGCTATCACGCGCGCATCGATCCGCCGGCGCTGGGGGCGAAGTTGCTGGTGTTCGTGGAGATCACGCTGAACCAGAAGTCGGGGCCGGTGTTCGAGCAATTCCGGCGCGAGGTGCTACGCATACCGGAGGTGCAGGAGTGCCATCTGGTGTCGGGCGATTTCGATTACCTGATCAAGGCGCGCATTCACGAAATGGCCGAGTACCGCAAGCTGCTGGGCGACATGCTGCTCAGCTTGCCGGGGGCGGCGCAGTCGAAAAGCTATGTCGTGATGGAGGAGATCAAGGAGACCTTGATCCTGTCTACCGAGGTGGTGCCGGGTTGAGCCGGATCAAAGTGCGGCGCTTGCGCGGCGCGGGCAGAGGCGCACAATATGCGGATGAACGGCACATTCGACACCCTCAGTTACACCAAGCGCCTGGAAGCGGCCGGTGTGCCCGCTGAGCAAGCGGAGGCGCATGCGCTCGCGCTTCGTGAAGTGATGCTGGCGCAATGTGCGACCAAGGCCGATATCTATGATTTGCGCGAGGCGATACTTACACAAGGTGGCCGGTTGGATGCCCAGGCCGCCGAGTCGGAAAGGCGCGACCTGCAATTGAGCGCAAAAATTGATCTGGAAGTACAGCGGCTAGATGGTTCGATCAAGGAGCAGGGCAGCCATCTCCATAACGACATGCTCAAGATAAAGGCCGATCTGATGGGCTGGACATTGGCGCTCAATATCTCGCTGGTTGCCATTCTATTCGCCGCGCTGACCTACTTCCGCTCCTGGCCGTTCGCCAGCTAACGCAGTGATCGCGCCGCTTCAGTTAAAATGCAATAACAGCATTATTTAACGAAGCGGAGCAAGTGTGAACAATCAGCACGGTACTCCCGGCGATACCCATGTGGTCAGCGTGCGCTCGCTGGACGAGCATATGTCCACCGACCAGAGCTTCAGCTCGGCCTACGCGCGCGCCGTCGGCGCCATCGCCGGCAACGAGGGCAGCCTGACGCTGGCCCAGTTCGCCGCCGTCACCGACATCGCCGGCGACGGCAAATCCTCCGCCGTCTTCACCGCACTGGTATTGAATGCCATCGAATCGGGCGTGGACGTCGACTGGGCATTCAACGCCCTCAGCCGCAGCAGCGCCGGCATCGACCAGGCCGCGCGCGAAAACGCCCTCAGCATGACCATCCCGCTGCTGGCGCTGCACGGCGCCGACGCCCGCGTGCTGGCGCAGCGCCTGGCCAAGGCCTTGTCGGCCCGGCTGTCGCCCGAAGACCTGAACCGCCTGCCGCAGGCCGAAGAACGCGGCATCCTCGCCAACCTGGGCGAGCAGGCGCGCCGGCTGGTGCGCGGCCGCTCGCTGGCCGACGCCGTGGCCGATTTCGGCCGCCATGCGGGACAGCCGGTGCTGGTCGAACACGCGCGCAATTTCCAGTCGGGCGACATCGATCATGGCCAACTGCGCGAACTGGTCGGTAGCACCACCGCCGCCATCGCGCAGGACATCAGCGTCTACCTGGAGCAGGCGCGCATGCTGTCGGTGGGCGAGGCCATGGCAGCCACCCTGGTCAGCGCCGCCAACGACCTGAAAAACCAGGTGCTGCAACGCCTGACCCTGGTGGACCAGCGCATCGCCTACGAACGCCGCCTGCTGCTGGAGGAAATCGACGACGCCGTGCACGATGCCGGCAACGCCATCGAACTGGCGATCACCGACCGCCTCAACACCGATCAATGGAAAGACGACGATGTGTGGGCCAGCATGGGACGCCAGCAGTTCGGCCTGGAGATGGAGCGGCGGCTGGACCGCATCGTGCGCCGCAAGGAGCAGTCGCTGCACCTGATGCAGGAAGACTTGCGGCTGTTCCAGCAAGCGATGCGGCTGAATCAATCGTCGGTGTTCCAGCGTCAGCACCACTCGACGCTGGCCCGCTTGATGCCGCGGCTGCGGGTCGGCACGCGCATCGTCAACAGCGTCGACACGGCGGCCAATGTCACCCTGATGAGCGGGGCCGTGGTGGCGGCCGGCACCGGCACGGCGGCATATCTGATCGGCGCGGCGGTGGTGTTGCCGGTGGTGGCGCCGGCGGCGCCGTTTGTCGGCGGCGCGGTGCTGCTGGCGGGCGCGTTCAAATGGTTCACCGACGGCGGCAAGCGCAAGCGCACCGAGATCCGCGACAAGCGCGCCGCCTTCGAGGCCGAACTGCGCAAGCAGCTGCAGGCGGCCGAGCTGAGCTTCAACACCCAGCTCGACCTGGTGGCCCAGGGCTTCCACGACTCCGCGCTGCAATTGTTGACGCCTTTGCTGCTGGAAGCGGAAGCGGCCGGCCGCGTGCCCGGCATGCGCCAGCGCATCGCCGACCGCGTGATCACCCAGGCCCAGGCGGCGATCCGCCAGCTCGACGCCGAGCTGCGCAAGTAACCCGTCATTCCCGCGAAAGCGGGAATCCATGCTGAGCCAGTTTCAGACGCGTCCTATGGATTCCCGCCTGCGCGGGAATGACGGCGGGGTCAGAGGTTGCGGGCGATGATGGCGTCGGCGGCGGTGGCGGCTTGCTGCAGCGGCTGCGCCAGCGTCTGCGTGCTGTAGACCGGCGTTTGCGGCATCGCCGCGCCCAGCACCGGACCGTCGGTCTTGCTGATGTCCACCGTCACCGTGGTCGACAGGCCGATGCGCAGCGGATGCTCGGCCAGCTCCTTCGGATCCAGCGCGATGCGCACCGGCAGCCGCTGCACCACCTTGATCCAGTTACCGCTGGCGTTCTGCGCCGGCAGCAGCGAGAACGCGCTGCCCGTGCCGGCCGACAGTCCCACCACCTTGCCGTGGAATTCCACTTTGCTGCCATACATGTCGGCTTCGATCTTCGCGCTCTGGCCGACGCGGATATTGCGCAATTCCGATTCCTTGAAGTTGGCGTCCACCCACAGCTGGTCGAGCGGCACGATGGCCATCAGCGAGGTGCCCGGCGCGGCGCGCGCGCCGAGCTGCACGCTGCGCTTGGCCACATAGCCCGACACCGGCGCGACGATGGTGTTGCGGCGCGCCGCCAGCCAGGCCTGCACATAGTCCGCCTTGGCCGCCTGCACCGCCGGATGCCGGGCCAGCGTAACGCCCGCCACGCCGGCCTGCGCGGCCTCGGCCTGCCGGTTCGCCACCATGATCGCGGCGCGCGCATTGTCGACCGCCTGGCGCGCGTGGTCGACTTCCTCTCCCGATACCGTGTGATCGGCCGCCAGCGGCTTGCGGCGCGCCAGGTCGTCTTCGGCGGTTTTCAATTGCAGCTTGCGCAGCGCGACGGTGGCGTCGTACTGGGCGACGTCGGCGTAACGCTGGCGTTGCTGGCGCACGGCGGCGCCGAGGCGGGCGTCGGCCTGGCTCAGCGCGATGTCGGCATCGGCCGTATCGAGCTTGATCAGGGTGGCGCCGGCTTGCACCATCTGCGTTTCATCGGCGCGGATTTCGGTGACGTTGCCGGTCACCTGCGACGACAGGTTGACCAGGTTGCCGCCCACGTAGGCGTTGTCGGTTTCCTGCTCCTTCGACAGCACGGCCTTGTAGTAGGCCGCGTAGGCCACGCCGGCGGCGATGAACAGCAGCGTGATCGCGGCCAGCACGGTCTTGCGCTTGTTGTCGTTGGGTTTGCTGATGTCAGTGCTCATGATGGGGTTCCCGTTTTATTTGGAGGCGGTGGCGGTGGGCGCTTCTTCGCGGTAGCCGCCGCCCAGCGCGTTCGTCAAAGCCACTTCGGCCAGTCGCTGGACTTGTTGCAGATAGAGGTCGGCGTCCTGCTGCTTGAGCAGCGCCAGTTGCGCGAACAGCACGCTGGCGCGGTCGCCTAGGCCGCGCTGCAGCCGTGCCTGTGCCGACGCCATCTGCGCGCGCGCCGCGCCGGTGGCCGCCGCCTGCTGTGCGATCTGCTGTTCGATGCCTTGCAGCTGTACGCCGTCCTGCGCGACGTCGCGCACGGCGGCGATCACCGCCTGGTTGTATTCGGCGATGCGTTCGTTGCGGCCGGTGCGGGCGCTGTCCAGTTGCGCGTCGAGGCGGCGGCTGTCGAACAGCGGCAGCGTCAGCGTCGGCCCGAGGTAGAACGTGCGGCTGGCCGCTTGCAGCAGGTTCTCCAGCTTGACCGTGTCCAGGCCGATGGAGCCGGTCAGGTTCACGTCGGGATAGAACGCCGCCTTGGCCGCGTCGATCTTGCTGAGCGAGGCTTCCAGCTTCCAGCGGGCGGCCTGCAGGTCCGGGCGCCGCGCCAGCAGTTCCATGCCGAGGCGGGCGGGCAGGGCGTGCGCCGCGTTGCCCGGCGCCTGCGGCTGGAGGTCGGCCAGCGCGCCGCCGTCGGCGCCGATCAAGGCGCGCAGGGCTTCGCGTTCGCGGCCGATGTCGGCGTTGAGTTGCGCCTGCTGCTTGCGGATCAGGCTCAGCTCCGATTCGGCGGCGCGTTGCTCGTCGTTGACGGCCAGGCCGCCGGCGATGCGTTTGGCCTTGTCCTGCACCAGCGCCGCTTGCGCGGCCGCCAGCTGTTCGGTGTTGGCCAGGCGCGCCCACGCGCCTTGCAAACGGAAGTAGCTTTGCGCGATGGCGGCGGCCAGCGCGCGTTCCGCTTCGGCGTAGGCGGCGCGGCCGGCGTTGAGCTCACCGACGGCTGCGGCGACCTGCGCGCGGTTCCTGCCCCACCAGTCGAAGTTGTAGCGGGCGTCGAGGCGCAGCGTCTCGGCATTGAACCAGGCGCCGCCGATCGGCGCCGGGAACAGGCCGGTGCCGGAGTAGCGCTGGCGGTTGGCGCCGGCGTAGCCGCTGACATCCAGCCCCAGGTCGGCCGCGCTGCGCGACAGCGCCGAACGCGCGCTGCCGATCTGCGCCGCCGCCACTTCCAGCGTCGGGCCTTCGGCCAGCGCCTGCTTGATCAGCGCATTCAGTTGTTCGTCGTGGTAGGCGGTCCACCATTGCGCGTCCGGCCAGCCTTCCTTGGCCAGCTTGATGCCGGCCGACAGTTCGGCGCCGGCGATGTCGCGCCTGGCCAGCGGATGCGGGTCCGGCGCGATGTGGGCGCAGCCGGCCAGCGCCAGGGCGGCGGCCAGCAGCAGGGTGGTTTTTTTCACTTGAGGTTCCAATCGTTTCATCATCACTCCATCGCCGCGTGGTCGATCGCCGGCGCCACCTGTTTGGCGGGCGGACGTATCAACAGCAACAGCGGTATCACGCACAAGGTCAGGATCATCATCAGCCAGAAGTCGTCCACGTACGAGATCATCGAGGCCTGGCGGGTGATCTCGCCGTTCAGCGCGGCCGCCGCTTCCGGCGTGGCCAGGTTGTCCAGCAGCGACGGATTGACGGTGGTGATCTTCTCGGTCAGCGCGGCGTGCATGGCCTGGGTGTTCCGCACCAGCAGCGTCTGCACCATCGCGATGCCGATCGAGCTGCCGATATTGCGTATCAGGCTGTAGATGGCCGTGCCCTCGGCGCGCATCTCAGGCGACAGCGTGGCGAAGGTCGCGGCGCTCAGCGGCACGAACACCAGTCCCAGGCCCAGTCCCTGGATCACGCCCGGCCAGACGATGTCGCTGCGCGACAGCACCAGCGTGTAGCCGGTCATCTGCCACAGCGAGAAGGCGGTGATGGCGAAGCCCAGTCCCAGCAGCAGGCGCAGGTCGAACTTGCCGACCAGCCGGCCCACCACCATCATCGCCACCATGGTGCCGATGCCGCTCGGCGCCGTCACCAGGCCGGCGACGGCGGCCGGATAGCCCATCAGGCTTTGCAGCATCGACGGCGTCAGCGCGCGCGAGGCGTACAGCACCAGGCCGACGATGAAGATGAACAGCAGGCCGCTGACGTAGTTCGCGTTCTTCAGCAGCCGGTAGTCGAAGAACGATTTGCCGGCTGGCCGCAGCGCGGTGTGCGCGACGAAATAGGCGAAGCTGAGCGCCAGCACGATGGCTTCCACCCAGGTCTCGGTGGCGGCGAACCAGTCATTCTGTTCGCCGCGGTCGAGCAGCATCTGCAGCGCGCCGATCGACAGGCTGAGGGTGGCGAAGCCGAAGGCGTCGAACGTCATCTTGCGCGCGCCGGGCACGGGGCGGATGTAGCGCCAGATGCCGTAGAACGCCAGCGCGCCGACCGGCACGTTGATGAAGAACACCCAGCGCCAGTTGTAGCTGTCGGTCAGCCAGCCGCCCAGGGTGGGGCCGAGGATGGGGCCTATCATCACGCCCATGCCCCACACGGCCATGGCCGAGCCGTGCTTTTCGCGCGGATTGATGTCGAGCAGCGTGGCCTGCGACAGCGGCACCAGCGCCGCGCCGAACACGCCTTGCAGCAGGCGCGCGGCGACGATCTCGGCCAGCGAGCCGGACAGCCCGCACAGCACCGAGGCTGCCGTGAAGCCGGCCACCGCCGTCAGGAAGATGTTCTTCTGGCCGAACCGGTCGCACAGCCAGCCGGTCAGCGGCGTGGCGATGGCGGCGGCCACGATGAAGGAGGTCAGCACCCAGGTGATCTGGTCCTGCGAGGCCGACAGGCTGCCCTGCATGTGCGGCAGCGCGACGTTGGCGATGGTGCCGTCCAGCGCCTGGATGATGGTCGCCAGCATGATCGAGATGGTGATCATGCGGCGGTTGATTGCGCCTGCGGCCGGGTTCATATGCGCGATTCGAGATCGGTCAGCATGGTCTCCAGGAATTCGGTGACGATGCGCAGCAGCGCAGGATCGGTGCTGCCCAGCAGTTCCAGCCGCACGGCCGAGGCTTCGGTCCAGACGGTTTTGTAGATTTCCTTGCCGGCCTCGGTCAGGCTGACCAGCTTGACGCGGCGGTCGGTCTCCGACGGCGTGCGCAGCATGTAGCCGGCCTTGACCAGGCGGTCGATGGTGGCGACCATGGTCGGGTCCTCGACGCCGACACGGGCGGCCAGCCGGGTCTGCGACGGCGGTTCTGTTTCCTTGGCGGTGTAGGCGATCGCCATCCAGCTGGCCTGGCTGATGCCCAGGTGCTTGAGGCGGCGGTCGATGGCCAGGCGCCAGGCGCGGGCGGTGCCGTGCAGCGCGGCGGAGAAGCGCTCTTCGATAGAAGACATACCATTCACCTGCTAATAGTTAGGATTCGAACTATTATTCTAGCATGGGTGTTTTCCCTTCGGCAAGCGACGTGCTACGCTGGCGTCATAGCCAAACAAGGAAATCCCATGAAACCGTATCTCGCCGCCGCGCTCTGCCTGTTGCCGCTGTTTTGCCTGGCCGAAGACGGGCCGCCGATCACGCCTTATCGGCCATCCGTTTCCAGTCCGGCGCAGCTGCCGGCCGCCGGCCAGCTGGAGCTGGAGCTGGGCGGCTTGAGCAGCAAGTCCGATGACGGCCGCCGCAACAGCCTGCCTTACGCGCTCAAGCTGGGCTTCAACGAACAATGGGGCATCGTGCTCGGCGGCGAAGCCTATGTGTCGGCGCCGGATGGCAACGGCGGCCATGCGCGCGGCATCGGCGATACCTTGTTCGTGCTGAAGCGCGCCTTCGCGCTGGACGAGGGCAGTGCGCTGGGCCTGGAGCTGGGCGCCAAGGCCCCCACCGCCAGGGACAGCATCGGCAGCGGCCGCGCCGACTACAGCCTGAACGGCATCTACAGCCAGGACATGGGCAGCGTCCACATGGACGCCAACCTCAACGCCACCCGCCTGGGCGCCTACGACGCCGGCACCGGCCGGGTGCAGACCGGCTTGTCGGCCTCGTTCTCGACGCCGGTGAACGAGCAGTGGGGCGTGACCGGCGAATGGTCCGGCACCCGCCGCAGCGGCGCGGCCAGCACCGCGCAGGTGCTGGTGGCGTTCAGCTACAGCCCCAGCAAGCGGCTGACCATGGACTTCGGCGCGGCGCATGGCTTGAACCGGGCCTCGCCGAACTGGGCTTTCTTCAGCGGGGTGGTGTTGCCGCTGGCGCAACTTTGGTGATGCATTGTGGTTTTTTGTGTACGCTAGCGTACGGATAGTCGGGGCTGGGTTTGTTACTATTCCAATTGAGCAAGTTCGCTCAGCCAAGATTACAAGAAAAGAAGGCCCAAATGAAAACCAAGATTCTTGCCGCCAGCCTGTTGGCGTTGTCTTCCGCAGCCTTCGCCAGCGACGTCGGCGTTTCCATCAACATCGGCCAACCTGGTTTTTATGGCCGCATCGATATCGGCGACTATCCGCAACCGCAGGTGATTTACCGTCAGCCGGTGATCGTCCAGCGTCCGGTACGCTACGTGGAGAGCGCGCCGATCTACCTGCGCGTGCCGCCGGGCCATGCCAAGCATTGGGACAAGCATTGCGGCGCCTACAACGCCTGCGGCCAGCGCGTGTATTTCGTGCAGGATGGCTGGTACCAGAATCAATACGTGCCGCGTTACCGCGATCGTCATGGCGATGGCCGCCACGAGGAGCGCCACGACGACCGTCGCGATGACCGTCGCGATGACCGCCGTGACGACCGCCGCGATGACGACCACGGCAAGGGCCACGGCCATGACAACGGCAATGGCCACGGCAAAGGCCACAACAAGGACTGATCACGCGGCGCCAGCCGCCGCCACAGGAGAAACGTTTGCAGAGTCAAATCTTGATCGTAGGTGGCGGGGCAGGCGGGCTGGAGCTCGCTTGCAAGCTGGGCCGCAAGCTGGGCCCGCAGGCGGTGTCGCTGGTCGACAGCCGCCTGTTTCATATCTGGAAGCCGTCGCTGCATGAAGTGGCGGCCGGCACGCTGGACGTGCACCAGGAAGGCCTGTCGTACCAGATGCTGGCGCACGACAACGGCTTCACCTTCGTCTACGGACCGATGCTGGCGCTGGACGCCGGACAGCGGCAACTGACCGTCGGCGCCATCTACAGCGGCGACCATGGCCAGCACGAAGAAGTGCTGCCGCAACGCCTCATCGGCTACGACTCGCTGGTGCTGGCGATCGGCAGCACCTCCAATTATTTCGGCGTGCCCGGCGCGGCCGAGCACACCATCTCCCTGAACGCCACCGAAGACGCCGAACGCTTCCGCCTCACACTGCTCAAGCTGCTGACCCAGGCCGAGCTGCAGAAAAGCACCCGTCCCGAGGCCGGCGTCGACATCGTCATCATCGGCGGCGGCGCCACCGGCGTCGAGCTGGCGGCCGAACTGCGCGAGGCCAGCGGCGTGTATGCCGCCTACGGCTTCCGCCAGCTGCGCGCCGAGCGCGACGTGCGCATCACGCTGCTCGAAGGCGCGCCGCGCATCCTCGCGCCCTTGCCGGAAAAAGTATCGGCGGCCGCGCTGGAGTTGTTGCATCAACGCGCCATCCAGGTCGTGACCGCCACCCGCGTGACCGCCATCGCCGCCGACGCGGTAACGGCCGGCGACGTCGTCTACCCGGCGCAGCTGGTGGTGTGGGCGGCCGGCATCAAGGCGCCGGACATCCTCAGCCAGCTGGGCCTGCCGACCAACAAGTCGGGACAGATCGAAGTCGACGCCCGCCTGGCCGTTCAAGGCCATGCGGGCATTTACGCATTGGGCGATTGCGCCGCCTGCGCCGGGCCGGACGGCAAGCTGGTGCCGCCGCGCGCGCAGGCCGCGCACCAGCAGGCCGACTACCTGGTCGAGACTTTCATACGCCAGCGGCGCGGCAAACCGCCGCAGCAACAGCCGTATGTGTATCGCGACTATGGTTCGCTGGTGTCGGTCGGCCAGACCACGTCGGTGGGTAGCCTGATGGGATCGCTGAAGGGATTAAGCTGGTTTGTCGACGGCCTGGTGGCGCGGCTGATGTATGTCAGCCTGCACCTGATGCACCACCGCGCCGTGCTCGGCACGGTGCGCACTGCAGTGCTGGCGCTGGCGCGCTTCCTGATCAAGCGTAGCACGCCGCTGGTTAAACTACATTGACCGGCTTGGGCAGGATCATGGTCAGCGTCATGCCGCGCTCGGCGCCGTTCGCCAGGGTCAGCGTGCCGCCCAGGTAGGCGGCCCGCTCGCGCGCGGTGCGCAGGCCGAACTTGCCTCCGACCTGACTCAGCAGCGCCGTCACCGGCCGGTCCAGGCCGATGCCGTTATCCTTCACCGTCAGCATCACTTCGTCTTCGTTGTCGTCGACGATGACGTCCACCTCGGACGCCCGCGCATGGGCGACGATGTTGCGCAGCGCTTCCTCCAGCGTGTGCAGCAGCACGATGCCGTGGCTGCGCGGGCAGTCCAGTTCTTCTTCCGGCAGGCTGCAGCGCGCGGTCAGCTGTTGCTGCTGGCCGAACTGCTGAACCGCCTCGTCCAGCGCCACCCGCACGCCGAGGAATTCCAGCTTGTCGTTCCACAGCTTGATCTGCATCTGGCGGTTGGTTTCGACGATCTGCAGCAGCAGCTGTTTCATGTGGGCGGCGCGGTCTTGCAGCGCCGGGTCCTGCGGCATCTTCTGCATCAGCAGGCCCAGGTGCATGGTCAGCGCCGTCAGCGATGAACCGAGGCTGTCGTGCAGCTGGCGCGACAGCGAGCGGCGCTCGTTGTCCCAGCAGGTGTGGACGTGGCCGAGCAGGTCGCTCAGGTCGGCGCTGCGCAGCGCGTCTTGCTGGCCGGGCGCTTGTTGCTGTTGTTGTGGTGCCGGGACGGACATGGTTTTCTCTGTTAGGGCGTACTTTGTGGGGCGATCATACCCGAGCTTTGCAAGTCGTGGCGCACTCTGGCTAATGCTCACTGTTTGATGGCGAGCGGGACGTAGCCGCCGATCACATCGGCCAGTTGGTCGATGTCCACCGGCTTGACCAGGTGGCGGTCGAAGCCCGCGTCCAGCACGCGCCGCAGGTCTTCGGCCAGGCCGTAGCCGGTCAGCGCGATCAGGCGGATGTGGCTGGTGACCGGGTCGGCGCGCAGGCGGCGCGCCACTTCGTAGCCGTCGATGCCGGGCAGGCCGATGTCGATCAAGGCCACGTCCGGCTGCTGGCTGGCGGCGGCCGCCACGCCTTCGTTGCCGTCGGCCGCCGCATGCACTTCATAGCCGTAGCAGCTGAGCATCATGGTCATCATTTCGCGGCCGTCGTCGTTGTCCTCGATCAGCAGGATGCTGGGCATGCCGTGCTCGCTGATCGGCGCGGCCGGCGCCGGCGCCGCCGTCGGCTGGTGTTCGATGCGCGGCAGGCGCAGCGTGAAGGTGCTGCCGCCGCCCGGCCCCTTGCTTTCGGCGGCGACGGCGCCGCCGTGCAGATCGGCCAGCCGGCGCACCAGCGACAGGCCGATGCCCAGGCCGCCCTGCGAGCGGTCCAGCGTGCTGGAGCCCTGCACGAACACGTCGAACACATGCGGCAGCAGGTCGGCGGCGATGCCGACGCCGGTGTCGCGCACGCTGAGCACGACGTCGTCGTTCTCGGTCCAGGTGCGCACTTCGATGCGGCCGCCGGCCGGCGTGTACTTGAGGGCGTTGTCGATCAGGTTGCTGGTGATCTGTTCCAGCCGGGTGGCGTCGCCGTCGACCCAGCCCGGGTCGAGGTCATTGACCAGCTGGTAGTCGGCGCTGCGGCCGGTGGTGCGGTAGGTTTCCAGCGTTTGCCCGACCAGCGCCGCCAGGTCCAGCGGCGCGCGGTTGAGCAGGATCTTGCCCGACATCGCGCGCGACAGGTCGAGCAGGTCGTCGACGATGCGGCCCAGGTGCTGGCTCTGGCGCTGGATGATCTTCTTGGCGCGCGTCACGCCCTCGGCCGACACGCCGGGCAGGCCGATCAGCGACGCCGCGCTGCTGATGGCCGACAGCGGATTGCGCAGCTCATGGCCCAGCATGGCGAGGAACTCGTCCTTGGCGTGGTTTTGCCGTTCGGCCGACTGCCGCTCCTCGATCTCGCGCGTCAGGCGCAGGTTGGTGGCGGTCAGCTCGGTGGTGCGCTGGCTCAGCTGGCGCGCCTGCTTCTTCAATTCCTCGTTCTTGGTGGCCAGCGCGACAAACACCGCCACCTTGGCGTACAGGATCTGCGGGATCACCGGCGTGAACAGGAAGTCGACCGCGCCGCGCTGGTAGGCCTTCAGCCGGTCGAGCTCGTCCGCGAGGAAGGCGGTGATGAAGATGATCGGGATGTCGGCCGAGCGGGCGCGCTGGTGGATCGCTTCGGCCGTTTCAAAGCCGTCCATGCCGGGCATGTTCACGTCCAGCAGGATCACGGCGAAGTCGTGCATCAGCACCTGGCGCAGCGCCTCCTGGCCCGAGCGTGCCGCCAGTACCTCGTAGGACTCCTGTTCCGCCCACTGGGTGAGCAGGCTGGTCAACGCGAACAGGCTGTTGGCATCGTCGTTGACAACCAGGATTTTGGGCTTTTCTGTTTTAGGCACGGGGTCTCTGCACACTGCTGGAACGGCGAAATCTTCGCGGCCTTGAAGCTGCCAGAGAAGCAAGAAATACACGCGAAATCATGATATCAATTGCCTATATGAATGTCAAAAACGCCCGGTCAATCGAACGCGGCAGAGGATAGCCGACGCAGTGTTCGATTCCGTACAGACCACGGCAACCCGGGCTGCGACAGTGGTGGCTTAACACCAACGGAAAGGACGCATCATGAATATCGATACTGTCGTAGACAAAGAGTACCTGGGCCAGAGCTTCCGCGCGCTGGCCGACGCCCCGACCAGTGCGCTGCGCGGCCTAAGCGCCAAGGATGCCAAGGCGCTGGCGCAGTCCTTCAATGTGCACACGGTGCGCGAGCTGGCCAACCTGGAGTTCGTCAAATGGGCCGCCGCGATCACCACGCTGGCCGAGCACGAGCAGGCCACGCCGGAAGAACAGGCCAAGGAAACCCTGCTGGACGGCGGCCTGGAGATGACTTTCCCGGCCAGCGATCCGGTGTCGGTGGACGCCGGCATCACCCGCATCGAAGTGGCGCCGGAGAAGGTCGACGCGCATGACGATCACCAACACGCCGGCAAGATGGAAGAAGACGCCGCACACCCGGTGTGAGGCCAGTCGGTCCCGGCCGCTCAGGCCGGGGTCGGCGACATGATGTGTTGTGGCGCCGGCGTGCGCATGGTTTGCGCGGTGCAGCAACGGTTCTTGCCGGAGCGTTTGGCTTGGTACAGCGCGCTGTCGGCCGCCGCGATCACCGACGCCACCTGGTCGGCGTCGTCGGGATAGATGCCGATGCCGATGCTGGTCGACAGCTGCAAGGTCAGGCCGTTGATGATGTAGGGCTCGGAGACCGCCTCGATCAGTTTGCTGGCCGGCTCCTGGGTATCGCCCAGCTGCGCGATATTGCCCATGACGATGACGAATTCGTCGCCGCCGACGCGGGCCACGGTGTCTTCCTTGCGGGCGCAGCCAACCAGCCGCTGCGCCACCATTTTCAGGATCTCGTCGCCGGCCGCGTGGCCGTGGGTGTCGTTGATCGCCTTGAAGCCGTCCAGGTCCAGGTACATCACGGCCGCCTTGTTTTGCTGGCGGGTGGCGTGTTGCAGCACGGTGGCGATGCGGTCTTCCAGCAGGCGGCGGTTGGGCAGGCCGGTCAGCGGATCGTGCAGCGCCAGTTCCTGCTGCTGGCGGCTGTACTGGGCCAGCTCCTTGTACAGCAGGCGCACTTCCAGCATGTTGTGGATGCGCTTGTGCACTTCCAGCAGGTCGAACGGCTTGCTGATGAAGTCGCGCGCGCCCGCTTCCAGCGCGGCGATCTTGAAGCTCGGCTGCGCGGTCAGCGCCAGCACCGGCAGGTAGCCGCCTTGCTCGATCTCCTTCAGGCCCTTCATGACCTGGAAGCCGTTCAGGCCCGGCATCTGCAGGTCCAGCAGGATCAGGTCGTAGCAGTGCTGGCGGTGCAGCGGACATACCTGCTCCGGCAGCATGGTGGAGGCGACATCGGTATAGCCAGCTTCGCGCAGGATCTCCAACATCAATTCGACGTTGTCGGCGCTGTCATCCACCACCAGGATCTTGGCGTTCAGGATTTCGTCTCGGCTCGGCATAATGGTCTCTGTCTGTCTCAAGTTGGCCATTCTGGCCGGAAAAATGATAGTCCCACGATCTTAGCGCATGCATCTGTGCTGCGGCGCACATCTGCACGTTGTATTTCCACATGGAAACTAATTGTACCTGCTTTTTAGAACTTTTGTAGTTTATCAACTGAACTTCAGATTGCTTGTAGGACATTGCCGCGTCTGCAAGTAGGTCGTCGGTCAGGCGTGGCGGTGGGCCGCCCCCATCGCCGCCACCTTGGCGATCAGCTCGTTGGGCTCGACCGGCTTGGAAATATGCGCCAGGAAGCCGCTCGACAGCGCCCGGATGCGGTCCTCGGAGCGGGCGAAGGCGGTCAGCGCGATGGCCGGCAGGTCGCCGCCGCGCGCCGGCCCCAGCGCCCGGATCCGGTCCAGCAGGCCGTAGCCGTCCACCTCCGGCATGCCGAGGTCGCTGAGCATCAGGTCCGGCCGCGCGTGTTGCAGCAGCGTCAGCGCCTCGCCGGCGGTGGCGGCGGTCAGCACGTCGGCGTTGCAATCGTTGAGGATGCGCTTGATCAGTTCGCGGGCGTCGTCCTCGTCGTCGACCACCAGCACCTGCAGGCCGGACAGGTCGTGGGCGAGGGCGCGGCGCTGGGCGCCATCGCTGCCGGCGCCGAGCGGCTCGTTGCCGCCCTGGCGGCGCGGCAGGCGCACGGTGAAGCAGGCGCCGCGGCCTTCGCCCTCGCTGGCGGCGTCGACCGTGCCGCCGTGCTGCTCCACCAGGTGCTTGACGATCGACAGTCCCAGGCCCAGCCCGCCGTGCTTGCGGGTGGTGGTGGCGTCGGCCTGGCGGAAGCGCTCGAATACATGTTCGATGAAAGCGGGGGCGATGCCGATGCCGTTGTCGCGCACGCCGATGGCGATCTGGTCGCCCTCGCGGCGGATGCCGACCCGGATGCGGCCGCCGACCGGCGTGAACTTGAGGGCGTTGGTCAGCAGGTTCCAGACGATTTGCTGCAAGCGGCTGGCGTCGCCGGCCACCATGCCGGGCGCCAGCTCGAAGTCGCGCTCGATGCGGATCTGCTTGGCCTCGGCGGCCGGGCGCACGGTGTCGATGGCGGCGGCGACGATGGCGGCCGGCGCCAGCGACAGCATTTCCAGCCGTACCTTGCCGGAGGCGATGCTGCTCATGTCGAGCAAGTCCTCGATCAGCTGGGCCTGGGCGCGGGCGTTGCGCTCAATGGTTTGCAGGCCGCGGTGCAGGTCGGCCTGGTCGCGGCTGCCGCGCCGCAGCACCTGGGCCCAGCCGAGGATGGCCGTCAGCGGGGTGCGCAGCTCGTGCGACAGCGTGGCCAGGAATTCATCCTTCATCTGGCTGGTGCGTTCGACGTCGGCGCGCGCCTGGCGTTCGCTGTCGAGCAGGATCTTGCGCTCCTCGGCGGCCTGTTGCGAGGCTTCGTACAGGCGCGCGTTGTCGATCGCGACGGCGGCCTGGGCGGCGATGCCGCCGATGATGCGCTCGGTGCGCTCGCTGAACATGAACGGTTCCGGGTGGCCGAAGAACAGGCAGCCGATCACCACGCCCGAGCGCAGCGCCACCGGCACCGCCAGGTAGCTGCGCACCGGCGGCTGGCCGGGCGGCAGCCGGTGGCAGGGCGAGTCGCGGCCGTAGCGGGCGTCGGCCGGCCAGTCGTTGCTGCGCACCGTGCCGTGCGTGCACAGCTCGGCGCTGGACAGGGCGCCGTCGCCGGGGCGGCCGAAGTCGGCGCAGCCGGCCGGGGCGCCGCTCGACACCATGTGCAGCTCACGCGCGCGGCCCTGGCCGTCGACGCCGCGGTAGAAGAAAGCGCCGAAACGGGCCCCGCTGATGCTGGTGGCGGCGTCGGTCACTTCCTGCAGCAGCGGATGCAGGTCGCGGGTCGAGGCCAGCGCGTTGCCGGTGCGGTTGACCAGTTCCAGCACGGCGGTCTCGTCGCGCAGCGCTTCCTGCACCCGCTTGACCTGGTCGACGTCGGTGCTGGTGCCGAACCAGCGCAGCACGCGGCCGGCGGCGTCGTGCACCGGGTTGGCGCGCGTCAGGAACCAGCGGAATTCGCCGTTGGCGCTGCGGATCGGCACTTCCAGTTCAAACGGCAGTCCGGTGGCGCGCGAGTGCTGCCAGCGCTCCTGCATCGGCGCGATGCAGTCGGGCGCGTAGACCTGGCGCCAGCCGTCGCCGCTCATTTGTTCGGGGGTGGTGCCGGTGTAGGCGTACCAAGGCTGGTTGTACCAGATCCTGGTGCCGTCCTGTTCGGCGATCCAGGCCAGCTGCGGCATGGAGTTGGCCAGCGCGCGCAGCTCCAGTTGGCTCTGGCGCAGCGCTTCCTGGGCGCTCAGCAAATCCTGCTGGGCGTTGCTTGATGCAGGGAGCGCGGCGTCGTCCGTCGGGGGCTCGGGCGTTACGGCGTCGGTGGGCTCGTGAGGAAGAATCATGTGGGGCTTCGGGCTGCCGCGCTGCCTGCGGCCGCCGGACGGCGGCCGTCTGCTCGCCAGGCTAACGCTCGACGTTTACGGTGACTTCATTGTAGCTCGATCTCCCCCCGTGGCTCCGCACGGTTGGCAGAGGGTCAGGCCGGGCGGGCGGCCATGCGCTGGGCGATCTGGTCCAGCGCGGCTTGCAGCTGTTCGATGTCGTAGGGCTTTTGCAGCGACTGGGCGGGGAATTCCAGGTGGCGGGTCAGTTCGTCGCCGTAGCCGGAGGCGAACAGCAATTGCAGCGCGGGCGCCTGCCTGAGCGCCTGGCGCGCCAGCTCGACGCCGGACATGCCGGGCAGGCTGACGTCGGTGAACAGGACATCGAAGGACTGGCGCGCCAGCTCGGGCAGGGCGTCCTCGCCGGTGGCGGCGGCGTGCACTTCGTGGCCCAGCGCGCGCAGGGTTTCGCAGACCAGGTAGCGGGCATCGGCGTTGTCCTCGACCACCAGCAGGTGCAGCGGACGCGCGACCTCGGCCGGCGGCGCGGCCTGGGCCGGCGCCAGCGCGCACAGCACGCCGCCGACCTGGCCGGCATCGGTACGCACCGGGGTGTAGTACAGGTCCAATGGCAGCTGGGCGACGCCGTTGTTGCGCCACGCCGGCAGGCTGACGCCGCGATAACTGGCGCCGTCGCCGGCCCAGGCCTGGCGCACCGCGGCGCTGTTCCAGCTCCACGCGGCCGGCTGGATCGACGGCACGCCGCCGCCGGGCGCGCGCAGGCTCGACAAGCCGATCAGCGCCGCGTAGGCGTCGTTGTAGACCATGATTTGTTCGGGGCCCCACATCAGCAGCATGGCCGTGGGGGAGTTGAGCAGAATATCCACCGTCAACCGCAGCGGCAACGGCCAGCCGGCCGGCTCGCCTAGGGCGGTGCGCGACCAGTCAGGGGAGGGCGGCGCGACGGCGGTGGGTGGTGTCATGCTGGGGCAACCTGTCTGTATTTGTCTTGGAAGGCAAAGCTGACCGCATCGTACACTAAAAAAAAAGCCCGCTACAGGAGCGGGCTAAATCTATTTCCTTGGAGGAGAATAGAGGAGACAGGTGAATGATGCTGCAATGCGGAAATGAAAGCAAATTTTTTCTGATGATAAGCGAGATCACTGGCGTGAATGAAGCTGCCCGCAAGCCTTGATATATCCGGGTTTGTGGACGAAACGGCCATGTTTTTTTCCGCAATTTAGCGCGCCGGATATACACTGTATGTCGACGCGGCGCAGTGCCGCAATTTGGAGGCGCCATGGCGACTGTGGTGAAGCACAGAAAGATTAACATTGTTGTATTGGAACAAAACGAACAGATATCGGACCAGTGCCGGCAGGGCGATATCGCCATCGTGACCGACCCTGCCGGCTGGTGGATCAAGTTTGTCGGCGAGGGCGGCCATGTCGATTGCTACGGCGTACCCTACGCGTCCTACAATGAAGCATTGTGGTCGGCCAAGGCGGCGGCCGAATTCGGCACCTGACAGAGAGTGCTGGACAAGCCGGTGGAGTGTCCCTATAATGCTGCTTCTTTCGAACGGCATGCCGGTTGAAGGAGATGCAGCAAAGCAGTTTGCAGGGTTGGTTGATTCGGTGTTTCGTACGCTTGACCAACTAAACGATAGAAAATATCGAACTTTGCAAAACGAAATTAATGCTTTATAATGTTGCTTAAGCGGCTGTAGCTCAGCTGGATAGAGTACTTGGCTACGAACCAAGGGGTCGTGGGTTCAATTCCTGCCAGCCGCACCAAAATTCGTGAGTGAAAGGGCCTGAAGAGCAATCTTCGGGCCCTTTTGCTATTAGTGTAAGACCTTGAAACGGATTGCAAAATTTCTTCAAGGAATTCTTCGCCAAACAAGAAAACGCTGTTATAATCTTGTTTTTCGCGGCTGTAGCTCAGCTGGATAGAGTACTTGGCTACGAACCAAGGGGTCGTGGGTTCAATTCCTGCCAGCCGCACCAAAATTCGTAAGTAGAAAGGCCTGAAGAGTGATCTTCAGGCCTTTTTTCTTTGCGCCAGCCTTTCGCCGCCGTCTGTGTACGGCAGCGCACGATGCAACCCCGCAATTGTCGCTATCCTGTCTCAAACAGCCAGGAGAAGACAATGACCACCGCACACGCCACCAGTTTCACCTTCATGGAAAGCCAGATCGAAGCTTCCGCCTATAACAAGGAAGGGCGGTGGCTGCCCGAATACCGCGTCCTGAAACATGCCGACGACGCCACGCCGCTGACGCGGCCCGAAATCCTCGGCTTTGTCGATCGCGAAACGGCGGTATTGATGGCTGTGGAATATGGCAGCTACGAAATCCGCTGCCGGGAATACGAAGCGAAATATGCCCGCGTGCACCACTGAGCAGCGCACCGGAAAAAAGTCGCCGTTGCCCTTCTTGATTTGAGTTTCCCCTGCTATAATGTTGTCTTTCGCGGCTGTAGCTCAGCTGGATAGAGTACTTGGCTACGAACCAAGGGGTCGTGGGTTCAATTCCTGCCAGCCGCACCAAAATTCGTAAGACGAAAGGCCTGAAGAGTGATCTTCAGGCCTTTTTTCTATTTGCGCGCGGCTTTATCGCACTGGGCGGAGAGGATGGAGCGCTCCATCGCGTCGCCGACGCCGCGGATGTATTCCGGCGTGCAGGTCGCGGCGCTGACCGCCACCGGCTGCACCTGCCGGGTGAGGCTGCGATAGCCGAACACGCCGAGCAGGGCGGCCGCGGCCAGCGTGATGAGGACGTTGGTTTTGGATTTCAAAAATCATTCCTTATTTGATAGTACTTCCATCATACATGGCCTCCGTGCGATGATTGTTCGATCATCGTCCTGAGGAGCGTGCATGACCATCATCACCACCATCGAAGACCTGCGTGTCTTGGCCCAGAAGCGCGTGCCGCGCATGTTCTACGATTACGCTGATGCCGGTTCGTGGACCGAGTCAACCTACCGCGCCAATGTCGACGATTTCCAGACCATCAAATTCCGCCAGCGCGTGGCCGTCAACCTGGAGAACCGCACGCTGAAAAGCACCATGGTCGGGCAGGACGTGGCGATGCCGGTGGCGCTGGCGCCGACCGGCCTGACCGGCATGCAGCACGCCGACGGCGAGATCCTCGCCGCCAAGGCCGCGGAAAAATTCGGCGTGCCGTTCACCTTGTCCACCATGAGTATCTGCTCGATCGAAGACATCGCCGCCAACACCAGCAAGCCGTTCTGGTTCCAGCTGTACGTGATGAAGGACCGCGAATTCATCAACCGCCTGATCGACCGCGCCAAGGCCGCGCGCTGCTCGGCGCTGGTGCTGACGCTGGACTTGCAGGTGCTGGGCCAGCGCCACAAGGACTTGCGCAACGGCCTGTCGGCGCCGCCCAAGCTGACCATCGCCAATATCGTCAACATGGCGACCAAGCCGCGCTGGGTGCTGGGCATGCTGGGCACCAGGCGCCGCGGCTTCGGCAACATCGTCGGCCATGCGTCGTCGGTGTCGGACATGTCGTCGCTGTCGGCGTGGACCAGCCAGCAGTTCGACCTGAGCCTGTCGTGGAAAGACGTCGAGTGGATCAAGCAGCGCTGGGGCGGCAAGCTGATTATCAAGGGCATCATGGACGCGGAAGATGCGCGGCTGGCGGTGGAAAGCGGCGCCGATGCGCTGATCGTCTCCAACCACGGCGGCCGCCAATTGGACGGCGCGCAGTCGTCGATCGGCGCGCTGTCGGCCATCGTCGACGCGGTCGGCGGGCAGATCGAAATCCATATGGACGGCGGCGTGCGCTCCGGCCAGGACGTGATCAAGGCGCTGGCGCTGGGTGCCAAGGGCGTCTACATCGGCCGTCCCTTCCTGTACGGCCTGGGAGCGATGGGTGAGCAGGGCGTCAGCAAATGCCTGGACATCATCCGCAACGAGCTGGATCTGACGATGGCCTTCTGCGGCCTGCGCGACATCACCAGGGTCGATAAAAACATCCTGCTGCCGGGTAGCTTTAAATGAAGCAGGCCAGTAGCGGCAAGGGTTTGTTGCAACAGGGCGTAGCCAGCCGCAGCGCGCTGATGGTGGCCATGCTGCGCGCCGCGCACCAGTTGCTCGATACGCCGCTGGTGTTCGACGATCCGCTGGCCTTGTCCGTCATCGGCCCTGACCACGAGGCGACGGTGCGCGCCGCGCCGGAGAAGTTCGACACCGGCGTGGTCCGCGTGCTGCGCGCCGCGATGGCCGTGCGCAGCCGCTTCGCCGAGGACGAACTGGCACAGGCGCTGCGCGACGGCGTGCGCCAGTACGTGCTGCTGGGCGCGGGCCTCGATACCTACGCCTACCGCAATCCGGTGGCCGACCTGCGCGTGTTCGAGGTCGATCATCCGGCCACCCAGCGCTGGAAGCGCAGCTTCCTGGAGCAGGCCGGCGTCGCCGCGCCGGCGTCGATGAGCTACGTGCCGGTCGATTTCGAACGCGACGACTTGGCCGAGGCGCTGACCGCCGCCGGCTGCCGCCTGGACCAGCCGGTGTTCTTTTCCTGGCTGGGCGTGACCCTGTACCTGACCAACGACGCCGTGTTCGACACGCTGGCCTTTGTCGCCGGCCTGCCGCCCGGCAGCGGCATCGTGTTCGACTACGGCGTGGTGCCGGAGCTGCTCAACCCGATGGAACGCATGGGCATGGCCTACTTCGCCAAGAAGTACGAGGCCGAAGGCGAACCGTGGATTTCCTTCTTCGCACCCGAGGTGCTGGCCTGCGAACTGCGCGCGCTCGGCTTCGGCGACGTGTCCGACCATGGCGCCGACCAGCTGCGCCTACGCTATCTTGCAAGCCGCAACGACGGCCTGCAGCTGGGTGGCGGCACGCGCCTGATGCGGGCGCATGTCAAATGAATTTGCTTGAATTAGAGTTAATGTTCTAGTACTGTTGTATTTAAAGTCACTCCTTTCTGTGCGGCAATCGTCGCATGCTAATCTCGATTTCGGCGACTCCTTATGCGCAAAACGCATGAGGGGTGTGCCTTTCATTCACTTCATGAGGAAAAAGAAATGGAAATCCTGATCGACACGACCTTCATCTCGATTACCGATTCGACCGAATCGGAATATCTGCACGACGACATGAGCGGCGCCCTGGCTGACGTCAGCGTCTCTTGCTGCACCTGCTCCTGCTCCTGCTGCTGCTAATTGCCAGCTGGGGGGGGCGGGATGGCGCTGCTGGTTGCTGCGCCGTCCCGCCTTTCCGGAGGTTGGATGAATGTTCTGACGATAGGTCTTCACAATGAATGAGTCTCTTTACGTATCGCCGCTGGCGGAAATCACCACGCTGGGCGAGGACAAAATAGCCATGTCCGTGGTCGGCCGCCGCTTCACGGTCGAGGACAAGGTCGGTATGCTCAAGAGCATCCTGGACCAGGCCGCGCAGGGCGTGCAACTGGCCGCGCTGACCGAGGCGATGGCCGACAGCTTCCCGCCCGAGGCGGTCGAAGCGGCCATCACGGCGCTGGTCAACGCCCGGGTGCTGGTGCGCGACGACGCCCGCGCCGGCGGCGACGCCACCCACCAGCATCTGCAGCACCGGCGCGAACTCGACGCGCTGATCCCGCGCGACCAACTGGCCGCCTACGACCGCGCCAACTGGCTGCTGGTGCTGGCCGGCGAGGGCGCCTGCGCCGACGCGCTGGCCGAGGCGCTGGCCGAGATGAGCGTGCCGCTGCAGCGCATCGGCCGCGATGGCGAGCTGCCGCCGGCCGACGCCATCGGCGACAAACGCGCGCTGTTGCTGGTCTGCTCCGATTTCGAGGACTTCGCGTCCTTCCGCGCGATGAACGCCAAGGCGGTCGAACGCGGCCTGGCCAGCCTGTACCTGGGCATAGACTGGAGCACGGTGCAGTGCGGCCCGCTGGTGATGCCCAAGGCGACCGCCTGCTACGAATGCTATTTCCACCGGGTGCGCAGCACGCGCAAGTTCGTCGCCGAATTCGACGTGCGCAGCAAGCCGGAAAACATCTTGTACCACGCGCTGCCGAGCAAGCTGGCGATCCAGTTCGGCGTGGCCGAGGCGTCGCGCCTGGTGCTGCAATACCTGAGCGGCACGCTGGACGACCTGCATCACAGCGTCTTCAGCGAGATCGACAGCCTGAGCGGCGAGACGCATCGCAGCCGCATCCTGCGCCTGCCGCGTTGCGCGTGTTGCGGCAACGCCAGCACGGCGCGGCCGGTCGGCACCGTGTTCCAGCAATCGCTGCTGCGTCGCCGGGCCTAAGCCATGGAGCGATTATCCGACGCAGCGCGCCTGGCGCTGATCCACGAAGCCCTGGTGCACCGCCGCCACGGCATCATCACCACGCTGCTGGAAGAGACCGAGCATCCCGATGCGCGCGGCCTGTTCGTCTTCAATGCGCTGATGGTCGACGTCAAGGCGATGATGATCGATCCGTCGCGCGCCAAGCCGAACAACCCGACCAGCGATCGCGCCAGCCTGGCCGGGTCCGGCGCGGCGTTCGACCGTACTTCTGCATTGTGGGCGGCGTTCGGCGAAGCGATCGAGCGCTACTCGGCGGCCGTGCATTTCGACGACCAGCTGCATTACGCCAGCCAGGCCGAATTGGGCGCGGCGGCGGTGGGGCTGGAGCGGTTTGTGTTGTTCTCGCCGGAGCAGTATGCGGCCGAGGGCTTTGAATTCTCCGCGCCCGATGCCGACGTCACCCGCGCCTGGGCTGCCGCGACCGATCTGTGCGACCCGGAGCGCGCATGCTATGTGCCGGCGCAGATGGTCTACCTCGGCATGCAGGTGAAGAACCAGCGCGAGATCGTATTCCAGTCTTCCTCGACCGGCCTGGCGTGCGGCATGGACGAACAACGCGCCATCCTGAGCGGCTTGTGCGAAGTGATCGAACGCGACGCCTTCGCTGCGATGTGGCAGATGCGTTACGCGCCGCGCCGGCTGGAAGTCGGCCCTGAAGCGCGGGCGGCTTTGCTGCCTGGCGTGCAGCGCGCGCTGGAGCATCCGTCGCTGGACGTGCGGCTGTGGGACATCACCACCGATGTCGGCCTGCCCGTGGTGCTGTGCCTGGCGCGCAGCCGCAACGACGGCACCATGTCGCTGGGCGCCAGCGCGCAATTGGGCGTCGGCCAGGCGATCAACAAGGCGGTGATCGAAGCGCTGCACGGCTATTGCTGGGCGAGTTCCATCCTCGGCGCAGGTACGCCGCTGCCGGAGCGCGCCGCCATCCGCAATCCGGGCGATCACTTCGCCTATTTCCTGGAGCCGTCGCGCCAGCAGGCGATGGACTTCCTGTTCGCGAACACACTCACCATCGACAGCGGCGACGCCTCCCTGCATCAACTGGCGACGCTGGACGATTTGCTGGCGCGCCTGCGCGCGATGGGTTTGCCGGCGCTGGCGGTTGACGTCACCTCGGAGGATATCGCCAGCCTGGGTTTCTGCGTGGTGCGCTCGCTGATCCCTGGCCTGCATCCGCTGCTGTTCGGCGACGGCATGTTGAGCCGCGACGAGCGTCGCCTGCGCCAGATCGCCCGCCACTGGGGGCTGGCCGAGGTGCCGCCGCCGAATACCGATCCTCACCCTTTCCCTTGATGCGGACTTCACATGAACCATAGTTTGCAAGAACTGCTGCCGCCGCAGGCCATGGCGGGCGATTTCGACATCGACGACCCGGCCGAGATCCTGCACGAGCAGACCAAGTTCCATCGCGCCACGCTGGCGGGGCAGGTCAAGAACATCGTCCGCTACCTGCGGCATCCGGCATTTATCGCGCGCGGCGCGGCGGGCTACAACGTGTTTGCCTCCTGTCCGAAGATAGACCTGCCGGAGCCTGACCTGGCGCTGGGCGAACTGGCGGCGGCGATGGCGGGGCGCAGTAGCGCGCGCGGCTTCGCGCCGGCGCTTAGCCTGCGCGAGGTATCGAGCCTGCTGCACCACGCGGTGCGCGTGAATCGCTATCGCAGCAGCGACGCCGCGCCGCACGTCAAGCTGGCGTTCCGCGCCTACCCATCGCCGGGCGGCCTGTATCCGACCGAGTTTTACTTCTTCCTGAACCAGGTCGAAGGTATCGCGCCGTGCATCGCCCACTACGATGCGCGCGAGCACTGTCTGCGGGTGTTGAAGCCGCAGGACGGCGACGCCTTCGGCAGCGCCGAGGTGCGCGGTGGCGAGCAGTCGATCAAGGCGCCGCTGGTGTGCGTGATGACCAGCGTGCCGCAGCGCGCCACCGCCAAGTACGGCGCGCGTGGCTACCGCATGGCTCTGCTGGAAGCGGGCCACGCGTCACAGAACCTGTGCCTGGCGGCGCAGGGCCTGGGCATGGGATCGCTGGTCTACGGCGCCTACTACGACGACGAACTGGCGGCGCTGCTCGATATCGACGGCGTGACCGAGACCGTGGTGTCGGTCATGCTGCTGGGCCGCGAGGCACCGCAGGAGAGCGTCAAGCCATGAACGATAACGCCATCCGTGTGCTGGGCGATGCAGTGACTGCGGTGCCTGCGGCGCTTGCGGCCGGAGCCAGCCTGCGACAGGGCGCGTTCGCGTTGCTGCGTCACGCTGCGGCGGGCGATCGCGATGCCGCGCTGGCGGAACTGGATCAGCTGTTTGCGCTGCGCGGCCGCTTCCACGCCTATCCGCTGTTGCTTGATATGGTGGTGGGCAAGCAGGCCTGGTATCCGAGCGGATCGCTGTTCGTGCTGGACGCCGCGCCGTTGCCGCCGGTATTGCAATCCCACTTCGAAGAGGCGATCGCTTGCTGCGCCGGCTTCCTGGCGCTGCCAGCGCCGTGCATCCTGCTGCAATGCCGCGCCGAGAGCCGCGACCTGCACCTGACGATGGAGAGCTTTCCCGGACTTGCTGTGCTGCGCCTGTCCACTCTGTCGCCGGGTTATCCGGACGATCTGCGCGCGGTGCAGTTTCACGAGGTGGCGCATTGCTTCCTGACTTGCGGTGTGCGGCTGCTGGACGAGGGGCTGGCGCACTTCTTCGCCAGCCGCCACGCGGGCGCCGCGCTGCCGGCGGCGAATATGGATCTGCTGCCGCCGATGCGCACGCTGTTGAGCCGCAGCGCCGACAGCATGTTTGGCGAAAGCGTGGACAGCGATCTGGCGGTGTACAAGTCGGCCTGCCGCGTCGGCGCCGATTTGCTCGAAGCGATTTACGCGCTGGGCGGGGCGGGGCGCATCACGCGCCTGTTCGCCGCCGTGGCGCGGGCTGGTTCGGAAGCCCAGATTGTGCGTCTGGTGGAAGAGGCCAGTGGACAGAATTTTCCCGCCGTCGCCCGTAGCGGCGGGCCAAGTGCCGAACAGGCCGCGCTGATCGAACGCGCGCGCCAGGCCGTCTTCACCGCGTGGATCAACAAGAATCCGGCGGATCTGGAGGAGGCCATCGCCTCGCTGGAAGCGGACGAAATCTATGTGGAACCTGCACTGCTCGACAGCCTGCTCGGCGCGCGCATCAACCGGGCGCTATTGCAGGTCAATTTCGCGACCGCGCCGACGGTCGATGAACTGGCGCAGCTGGACATGCTGCTCAAGGCCGGGGAATGCCTGCCGCAAGGACGACTGTGGCTGTGGCGCGGCACGCACGCGATCCTGATGATTTTGCTGGCTCGGCCCAACATCATCAAGGTCGCCAGCGCCGGCCAGCAGGCGATCAACGCCTTCCACAAGGCCGTGCAGCTGATACCGAACGATCCCGATCTGCTGGTGCAGCACGCATCGCTGCTGCTGCACGCGCCGCCCGCGTACGGCGGCGACCGCGATCTTGGCGTGAGCAAGCTGCGACAGGCGATGCTGGACCCGGTCTATCGCGAGCACGCGCGGCAGGTCTTGCTGGAATACGGCATCGAGACGCCGGCGCAGGAGGCTGTCGCGGCAGCTGTGGAGCATGCGCCGGACGCGCCGGCACCCGCACCCGCACCGGCGCTGCTGGAACTGAGCGGCGTGGAGCTGCGCCTGTCGTCCTCCTTCACGCTGCGCCCTGGCGCGCTGACGGTGCGTCGCGGCGAGCGCGTGGCCTTCATCGGCCGCAACGGCAGCGGCAAATCAATGCTGATGGAAACCCTGCTGGGGTTGCGCCGGCCCGATCGCGGCACTGTCGCACTGCACCTGGGCGACCCACGCGACGCGGCCACACGCCAGCGCATCGGCGGTCTGCTGCAAGGCTACGACCTGCCAGGCCAGACCAAGGTACGCGAGATGATGGCGCTGCACCAGGCCATGTACCACCGCACCGACGCCGCAGTCACCCGCGCACTGGGACTGGACGAGCTGCGCGACCGATTCTGGCAGCAGCTGTCGCGCGGCCAGAAGCAACGCGTGATGCTGTGGATGGCCCTGGCCCATGTGCCGGAGCTCGCGATTCTCGACGAACCATCGCTGGGACTGGACGAATGGTTCGCCCGCGCGCTGCGCGAACTGCTTGCAACCTTGCCGGTGACGCTGCTGGTGATCTCGCACGCGCCGTCCGACCTGCTCGGCATGGACCGCATCTGCTGCCTCGATGATGGCCGCATCATTGCCGAGGGCACGCTGGCGTCACTGATGGCGCAACGAGTCGGCCAGTTCAAAGGCGCGCTGCGGCAAACCCTGTCGGATGCGGCGTTGCAGGCCCTGCACGCGCTGCCTGGACTGGTGCAAGTGCCGCGTGAACGCGACGGCGCCTGGGAACTGTTCGGCGGCGCCGGTTTCGACCAGGCCTTCCGCCAGTTTATCGAACAACAGCGTATCGGTGCATTCAGCCTGGAACCCGTGTCGGTCGAGGACTTCCTCGCCGACGTCACCCAAATCGCGCCCACAACGGGGCTGTCATCATGAAGATACTTCTGCATCTGGTCAAAGCCGATCTGGCCATGTTCTTGCGCGGGAAGCTGGCGTTGTTCTGGACCTTCGCCTTCCCCTTGCTGATGCTGGTCATGCAGATGGCCTTGTTCGGCCAGGACGTCAAGCTCGGCCCCGTGTCGCTGGCGATCGTCGATCTCGATCGCAGCACCGAGAGCGGTTCGTACCTGCGGCAATTGCAGGCCGGCCTGCGCCAGCAGCACAGCGTGGACTTCGCTCTCGTGACGACACCCGCTGACGGCGCGGTAGCGCAGGCCGATTTCGTGCTGACGATACCGGCCGGTTTCGCCGCCAACGTCGCCGCCGGCCGCACCACGGACATCGCACTGCGCGGCGGCCATGGCGCGGGCGCCGCGTTCGACGCGGCCTACGGCCTGCTGCGCGGCTACAGCGACGCCTACAACCTGAACGGCCTGAATGCGCCGCCGCGCGTGGCCCTGCCGCCGCCACCGCCAGCCGCCGAACAGACGCTGGACTACCGCCTGTTCCTCGTCACCGGCCTGGCCGGCATGGTGATACTGTCCACCAGTTTGATGGGCTTTGCCGGACCGCTGGTGGCCGCGCGCGAAGGCGGCATGTTCCGCATGTACCAGCTGTTCCCGATGCCAACCGGCGTCGTGGTGGCCGCGTGGTGCATATCGCGATTGCTGATCGTGCTGGCGGCCAGCCTGGCGATGTTCCTTGCCGCGTGGGCGATCTACGGTGTGCGCATCAGCGCCGACGGCATGCAGGTCGCCGCCGCCATCGCCATGCTGGCGCTGGGCGCTGGCGCATTCCTGGCGCTGGGATTGTTGATCGCTGCGATGACCAACAGTGTGGCCGCCGCCACCATGTTCTGCAACCTGCTGTATTTCCCGCTGCTGTTTTCGGGTAATCTCATGGTCCCATTGGGCGGCCTGCCCACGCTGGCGCGCGAAGTGCTGGACTGCCTGCCGCTGAACGCGATGATGTCGAGCATACGCCGTGGCCTGACTGGCGGCATGGGGTGGAGCACGGATATCTACAGCGTGGCTTTGCTGTCGGTGATGCTGATAGCCTGCCTGGCGCTGTCGGCGCGGCGTTTCACATGGATGCCGCGCTCCTGAAAAAGAGACATGACATGAACGAACAAAATCGATCAAGAGTGCAGGGGAGCGAAGACACGCGCAGCAGGTTGCGCCGCCTCCCGCTTATCGCCACCATGAGCATCGTCGCCTGCGTGGGCGTGGTGCTGTCCTTGCTGCTGTCGCGGGCGCCGCAGGCGGCTTCGGTACAAGCGCCGTCGCCCTCGGCCGGCGCCAGTGTCACCATCAAATTGAGCGGCGTCGCCGGCAGCAAAGGCATGGTCATGGCGGCCTTGTGCGACAAGGCGACCTTCCTCAAGCGCTGCCCATACATGCAGACGGTGGCCGCGTCGCCGGTCATCAACCTGAAGTTCGAAGGCATCAAGCCTGGCGTGTATGCGGCCATGCTGTTCCACGACGAGAACGGCAACGGTGAATTCGACCGCTCGCCCAACGGCATGCCGCTGGAAGGTTATGCGTTCTCGCGTAACGCCAGGGGCCATTACGGGCCGCCGTCCTTCGAGGATGCTGCGGTGGAAGTCAAGGCCGGCAAAGCGGCGCTCGATATCGACATGGTCTACTGATGGCGGCCATTCTGGAAGTTGACGCGGTATCGAAGCACTATCTGCGCGGCGATGAGCGCATCGTGGCGCTGGACCGGGTGTCGTTCCGCATCGATCACCCCAGCGTAACGGCCATCGCCGGGCCATCGGGCAGCGGCAAGAGCACTTTGCTCGGCATGCTGGCGCGCTTCGACCGGCCGGACAGCGGCAGCATCAGCGTCGACGGCGAACGGCTGGACCAGATCGCGGAACCGCAGCTGGACCAGTACCGCAACCGCAAGCTCGGTTTCGTGTTCCAGCAATTCAATCTGGTCGGAACGTTGACGGCGCAGGAAAATGTGGAACTGGCGCTGGCGCCGCAGAAACTGGCGCCGGCAGAGCGCAGCCGGCGCGCCATCGAAGCGCTGCAGATGGTCGGCATGGATCATCGCCTTAAACACGAACCGTCCGAGCTGTCGGGCGGGCAGCAGCAGCGCGTCGCTATCGCGCGGGCGCTGGTCAATCGTCCCAGCCTGGTGATCGCCGACGAGCCGACCGGTAATCTGGACGGCAAGACCGCGCAGCAGCTGCTGGAACTGATCGGCAACCTGAATCGCCAGGTCGGCACCACCTTTGTCATCGCCACCCACGATCAGCGGGTGATGGACATGGCGCACAGCGTGGTGCGGCTGGCGGACGGAAGGCAGGTCGCATGAAGCAATGGCTGATACTCGCGCTGCGCAACGTGCGCCGCAATGGACGGCGCTCCCTTCTGCTGGGCGGTACGATAGGCGTCGGCACGCTGGCGTTGCTGCTGTTTGTGGCGTACATCGCGGCCTCTCTGGATGGCCTGCGCGAGAGCACCATCCGCAGCGGTCTGGGACACGCGCAACTGGCCAGCGTCGGCCAATTTGACGGCTACGCCGAGCAGCAGCTGCAATATGGATTGGACCTGCCGGCGCTGGCGCAGGTGGAAACGCTGTTGGCGCAGGAGCCGCAAGTGCGCCGCGTGGTCCCGCGCCTGCTGTTTGCGGGCTTGGTGTCGAACGGCGCGCGCACGCTCAACTTCGAGGGGAGCGGCGTGATGCCGGACCGCGAGCGCCAGGCGTTCGGCGCCTTCCAGACTTTGGCTGCCGGTGTTTCGCTGAGCGCGAAGCCGGCCGGCCGCTATCAGGTCCTGATCGGCAAGGAGATGGCGCGGCGCCTGGCGGTCAAGCCCGGCGAGTCGATCACGTTGATGACCACCACCGTCAGCGGCAGCGTCAACGCGATGGATCTGGAGGTAGTGGGGCTGGTGGCGACCGGCGTTCCGCAGACCGATTTGTACCTGCTGCAAATGCCGCTCGAGACGGCGCAGGAACTACTGCGCACGACCAAGGTATCCAGTGTCGCGGTGCTCTACCAGGACACGGCGCAGGCCGACGCCGTATCAACGCGTTTGCGTGCGGCCATGAGCAGCACGCATGTCGAGCTGCGCACCTGGCAGGCGCTGGCGCCCTTGTATTCGCAGGTGCTGGCCTTGTACCGCAATCAGTTCCTGGTGTTCGGCGTTGTGATCTGCATTATCGTCTTCCTCGGCGTGGCGGCGATGACGCTGACCACCATCTATGAGCGGGGCAGGGAGATCGGCACCATGCGCGCGATGGGCATAGGCCACGCGCAAGTGCGGCGTCTGTTCGTCATGGAGGGCATGCTGCAAGGCGTGTTTGGCGCATGCGCCGGCGCGCTGTTGGCGTTCATCGCCATCCTGCTGATCAACGCTGCGCATATCGAACTGGCGCCACCGCCCGGGCGCAACGCCGGCGTGCTGCTGCAAATGCTGTGGGTACCGTCGTACAGCGCCGCCATCGTCTGCGCCTTGCCGCTGGTGGCGATGCTGGCCGCGTGGACGATTAGCCGCCGCATCGGCCGCATGCCGATCATGTCATCTCTTTCCATACAGTGAGCCAGCTTCATGCCATTTCAATTTGACCGTATCCGCTGGCTTGCGAGCTGCATCATCCTGGTCGCCGTTCCGGCGATGGCCGCGCCGCCTGCGACGGAGATCCTGCGGCAGGTGGACCGCTACCGCATGCCGTTCGATAGCTTCGAGGCGGCGGTGCGCATCGTGCCGTTCCAGAACGGGCAGGAGCAGGAACCTGGCACCTACGTCATACGCGGCGCAAATCACAATCAGGTGCTGGTGGAGGCGACCAGCATCGATCAGCGTGGCCAGAAATTCCTGACCACCGATGCAGGAATCTTCTTCTACGCGCCCCGCACCCGGCGCGCGATTCGATTGACGCCGCTGCAAACACTGCGCGGCAAAGCGTCGATCGGAGACCTGGCCCGCATCAGTTTTACGACCGACTATGACGCCGTGACAATGGAAGCGCCGCCTGCATCCTGCACTGGCGACTGCATCGCGCTGGCTTTGAGCAGCAAGAGCGAGGCGGCCACTTACACGCGGATTACGCTGTTGGTGACGAAACAGCGCGGCCAGTACGTGCCGTTGAAGGCGATGTTGTACGTCGCCAGCGGCAAACTGCTGAAGGTGGCCGAATTCGACGCTGCCACCGGCGGTCTGCCGCCAGTCACCCGCTACTTCGATCCGCAGGCGCCGGCCGAGCAAACGCGCGTGGCGTACGAGAAGATCAAGGCGATGGAATTCTCAGCCAGCACCTTCAACCCGCGTACCCTGGAACAATGAGCGTGCGCCGGTCGGTATTGATGGCGGGGCTGCTGCTGTGCGGCGGCGCGCAGGCGGACGAGGACTGGCTGGGCGGCTTTGCGCTGGCCAGCCAGGAAGCTACGCGCTTGCAAGCAACGCCGCTCAACGACGATAACTTCCTGGCGATACCGAAGAAGAAAACCACGTTGGCAGGCCTGCTCGAAGGCCGCTTCCATGACCTGACCTGGCGCGCGCGTTTCGAAGTCCGGCACAGCGATATCGATGGGCAGCGCAGCGCTTCGTCGGCGACGTTGCAAGAGCTGAACCGCGTATTCCAACTGACGCCGGCGGTGACGCTATCGCTCGGCAAGCGCTTGTATGCGCTCGATCCATCCTTCGTCAATCAGCCGCTGGGCTTCCTGCAAAAACGCACGGACCTGAGCGACCCGCTGGATGAACTGGGCCAGTCCGAAGGGCTGCCGATGGCGGTGCTGGGCTGGACCGGCTCCCAGGCCAGCCTGACGGCGATCTACAGCAAGGACGCAGCGCGGCACGCGGATGGTTACAACCGTGGTGTCGAACAATCCATCATCAAATTTGGCTATGAGTTTGAGCGTTTGAGCGCCAGCGTGCTGTTGCGACGCGCCAGCGGGGAATCCAGCGGCATCGGCGCGACGCTGAGCGGAGCAGTGGGGGAGCGGCTGTCCTGGTACGGATCGGCTTACAGCGCGCGCGGTACGCAGCGTCCCATCGCAGGCGCCGTGCTGTCCGGCGGCGACGGCACCGCACCAGCCTTCCAGCGCAGCGACGACGGCCGGCGCTACCAGCGCGCTACGGTCGGCCTGACCTACACCTTGCCGGACCTGCCCAAACTCCAACTTGAATATGCCTACGATGGTCGCGGCATGTCCGACGGCCAGTTTGACCGCTGGCTGGCGCTAATCGATCGCAATCAAACCTTGCCGCTGCCGGACAGCGCACGCAAAGGCGTGCAGGCGCAGGCCGCGCAGATGCTGGTCAGCCAGGGCGCGCGCCAGCGCTATGTCAGCATCTCGCTAGGCCAGACAGTAGGTTACTGGGAGCTAGGCGGTGGTATTTATGCCGGCCAAGACGACCGCAGCGCCGTCTGGCATGGCACGGCCGATTACCACTACTCTCCGCGCACCACGCTGATGCTGTCGGCACTGCACCAAACAGGAGACGCGCGTTCCGAACGTGGCCTGTCTCCACTAGGTAGAGTGGTTGCTGTTCGAGTGCGTCACCTGTTTTAGCGTTTGTAATTGTTGAGAGCGTGTCCGAATGTCAGACTTGACCCCCGGTTCCGGTACTAGTTTATGGTGAACCAAGCGGCGGAAGCGAAGAGGAACGCGAAGACGGCGAGCACCCACAGACTGTTCCAATAGTCGAGGTGCACGTCCTGCGGATTGCTGCGGCGGTAGCGGATCGACACCTCGCTGCCCACCGCGTAATCGACCAACTCCTTGAAGCCGCCGGCTTCGTAGCTGCGGCCGTCCACCTCGTAGCGGATAGCGATCAGGTGATGGCGATTGACGTAGCCCTCCGAATCCTCGTTCTGGTGTAGGGCGGCAGTGGTGACGGTGGCTGTGCCGCGCCGGCTCAGGCACAGGAAGGCCAGCTTGTAGGCCAAGCCAAGCAGCAGAAGGCCTGCAAGCGGAATCAGTATCATGGCAAATTGGTGTAAAATATTCATTTAAAATACTCTATTCTTTTAAATAAGTAAAAGTCTATAAAAAATGAAAGCAATTATCACCGGCGGTAACCGAGGAATCGGGCTTGAAATATCGAAGAAGCTTTTAAGCAAGGGCTTTGAAGTGCATGTATTGTCTCGCTCCGGCGTTTCCGACGCCATGAATGGATTAACCTCGTGGACAGCAGACGTTTCTGACTACGAACAGGCGCTGCGGATTGTCGAGAAGATCGGGACGCCAGACGTCTTCATCAACAACGCGGGAATGATGAACGCGAAGACGGCAAGCGATTACGACAGCGAGGCAATTCTCCACATGCTCAACATGAACCTGATCTCCGCCGTGCGCCTGAGCGTACATGTGGCGGAACGGATGGCGAGCAAGGGCGGTGGTCGCATCGTCAGCATGGGTTCGATTGCTGGCGAAATCGGTCATCCGGATATTTGGTACGGCGTTTCCAAGGCGGGCCTCATGAATGCAATGCGTTCGCTCGCGCGAACCTACGGCGCAAGGGGCGTGATTGCCAACTCGGTCGCGCCGGGCCCCGTCGAAACGGACATGATGAAAAACATTCCGCAAGACAGAAAGGACCGCTTGAAGGCCGCGACCATAGGCCAGCGATTCTGCCTGGCGGAAGAGGTTGCGGAAACGGTCAGCTGGCTTGCAACCGACGCACCGGCGTTCATTAACGGTGACGTTATCGATATGAACAACGGCACCAATTATCGATAACGGTCAGCCAACCACGTTTCTGGGCGCGCCAGCCACCCACGCTTCGACATTGTCGATCAGCTGATCCACCAGCACCTGCATCGCCTGCGAGCTGGCCCAGGCCGAATGCGGCGTCAGGATGAAGTTCGGCAGCCGCAGGTTGAGCAGCACGTTGTCCTCCGGCGGCGGCTCCTTCACCAGCACGTCGAAGCCGGCGCCGGCGATCACGCCGCTGCGCAGCGCATCGGCCAACGCCGTCTCGTCCACCAGGCCGCCGCGCGCGGTGTTGATCAGCAGGGCGTTGCGCTTCATGCGGATCAGCTCTTTCGCGCTGATCATATTGCGCGTCTTGTCGTTCAGCGGCAGGTGCAGGCTGATGATGTCCGAGGTTTCCAGCACTTCGTCAAAGCCTGCTTCGCGCACGCCGTCGGCCTTGGCGTCCGGCAGCGGCGAGCGCGTATGCACGATCACCTCCATGCCGAACGCGCGCGCGATCTGCGCCACCGAGCGTCCCAGCGCGCCGTAGCCAAACAGGCCCAGACGGCTGCCCGCCAGGTCGGAAATCGGATGGCCGAACAGGCAGAAGCGGTCGGACTTCTGCCACAAGCCGGCCTCGATATCGGCGCGGTAGGCCACCAGCTGCCGGCGCAGCGCCAATATCAATGCGAAGGTGTGCTCGGGTAGCGTATGCACCGCGTAGTTGCGGATGTTGGAGACGACGATGCCGCGCTCGCGGCAGGCCGCCAGGTCGACGATGTCGGTACCGGTGGCGGCCACCGCGATCATCTTCAGGTCCGGCAGCTGCGCCAGCTCGGCCGCGCGCAACGGCACCTTGTTGGTGATGGCGATGGTGGCGCGGGCATCGCGCAGGCGCTGCATGGCGTCGGCCGCCGCGGTGGCCGGATATTCGGTCCACTCATGCGCGAACGAAGGCTTGCGGATGTTGGCGATCACGCTGTCGCGGTCGAGGAAAACGATGCGGTGAATATCAGTCATAGTGCAACCTCAAATGGAATCGGGCGCGCCGGCGGCATAGCCTTCGGCAGGCGCATGCCCGGATGGTTGGAAAACAGTTCGGCGACCCATTCGACAAACACCCGCACCTTGGCCGACAGGTGGCGGTTCTGTGGATAGACCACGTGCACCGGCAGCGGATCGGTGCTCCAGTCGGCCAGCAGCTGCTCGAAGCGGCCGTCGTTGAGCATGGGCTCCATCATAAAGTTCGGCATCTGCACGATGCCCAGTCCCGCCAGGCCGGCCGCAATGTAGGCGTTGGTGTCGTTGACGGCGATGTGGCCGGGCAGGGCGACCTGTATCCGGTGGCCGTCGCGCGAAAAGTCCCAGTCGAACAGCTTGCCGGTGCGGGACGAAAAATAGTTCACGCAGCGGTGACGCATCAGCTCATCGGGATGCACCGGCCGGCCGTAGCTGTTCAGGTAACCCGGCGTGGCGCAGGTGACGAACTGCAGGATGCCCACGCGCCGCGCGATCAGGTTGGAATCGCCCAACACGCCGCCGCGCACCGCGCAGTCCACGCCTTCCTCGATCAAATCGATGGTGCGGTCGCTGCAGCCCAGCTCCAGCTGGATATCCGGGTAGCGCGTAAAAAAGTCGGGCAGGGCGGGGATCAGCACATCGCTGGCCAGACCGGTGGGCGCGTCCACCCGCAGCCGTCCGCTGGGGCTGAGCCGCGTGCGCGACAGCGATTCCTCGGCCTCGCGCACGTCCGACAGGATGCGCAGGCAGCGCTCATAATAGGCGGCGCCGTCGGCCGTCACGCTGACCTGGCGCGTGGTCCGGTGCAGCAGCTTGACCGACAGCGTCGCCTCCAGCGACTGGATCAGCGTGGAGACGGTGGCCTTGGGCAGTTGCATATTGTCGGCCGCGCGCGTGAAACCGCCGGCGTCGACCACCTGGACGAACACTTCCATTGCTTGCAGTTTATTCATCTATTCATCCCATTGTTCGGAATCCTGAACAATCAATTCGACATTGCAGTATTTATCAGATTGTAGATCAAGTCTATGATTGCTGTACTGCACCAAGAAAGTACAACGAGGGAAAGGGGTTCAACATGAAATATCGGAATGGAATTTTTGCAACGATCGCACTGGCGCTGACTTCGGTCGCGCTGGCGGGCGTGGTCTATACCGATGCCTACTCGCAGGCGGCCAAGGCCGAAGCGACCGGCGTTCGTGCCCTGACCGAGGCGGCCGCCGGCGAGACCTTCGCCTGCGCCGACACCGCCATGCTGTCCAGCCCATCGGATACGGTGCAGCGATGAGCGCAGCCGTCGAGCCATTGCCGCAGCTGTCGGAGCTGATCAAGGTCCGCTCCATGGAAGTGCGCGGCGCGGAAGGCCCGTTGGCCGCCCGCCTGTACACCAGCGGCGAGGCCGGCATCAAGCGCGACACCTTGATCGTGTTCTTCCACGCCGGCGGCTTCAATGGCGGCGACCTGGAGGATGCCGACATCTTCCTGCGCCACATGGCTGACGACAACCAGGGCAGCGCAGTACTGGCCACCGCCTACACGCTGGCGACGGTGCAGCCTTTCCCGGCCGCCGTCGAAGACGCCCACGCGGTGCTGATCTGGGCCAAGAAGAACAAGGCCAAGCTGGGCTGGACCGGCAAGCGCCTGGTGGTGGCTGGCATCGAAGCCGGCGCCAACCTGGCGGCGGTCTGCGCGCTGATGTCGCGCGACCGTGGCGGCCCGGCGCTGGCCGGCCAGGTGCTGGTCATGCCTATGCTGGATCCTGGCCTGAGCACCTGGTCGATGCGCGAGATGCAGAACGCGCCGGAGCTGCTGGACGTGGCCGACGCCTGCGCGGCGGCCTACCGCGGCTACCTGCCGAACGCCGCCGACCGTACCCATCCATACGCCTCGCCTTTGCAGTCGAGTCGTTTGAAGAACCTGCCGCCGGCACTGATCCTGTCGGCCGAAGACGACCCGCTGCGGGACGAAGCGGAACAATACGGTGCCAAATTGATCGCCTGCGGCGTCAAGACCACCGTCAATCGAATGCCACCGTCGCCCCTGAACGAAGCTGGGGCGCGCAACGAATGCGCGTGCAAGTGTTACGCGCTGGGAGAAATCGCCGGTTTCATCGCCGGCCTGGAACGGTCTGAGACACCGCCAGCCGAATAGGGTTCCCCAACCTTTAAGCAGTATCTGCAATCACGTCCCCACTGGCTTGCCGGCGGGGCGCTAGTACCGTGTTTTCTCGATTTTCGTTGAGGTAGCCGGTGCCGCCATTTCTATTAATTATTTTCATATAAAAGGGAATAAACATGAAAACCATTAAACAACTCACCGTCGTAGCCCGGCCGCTGGCCGCCGCTATGGCGCTGGCGGGACTGGCCGCTTTCGGCCTCTCCGGTTGCGAAGACGCTACCGGCAAGACGGCTGAAGCACCGGCTGCAGCCGGCGGTCCTCCGATTTCGGCCGCAGTGGTCGTCGAGAAAACCATCACCGAGACCCAGGAGTTCTCGGGCCGCCTGGAAGCGATCGAGCAAGTGCAGATCCGTCCGCGCGTCGGCGGCTTCATCACCGCCATCAACTTCAAGCCGGGCAGCGAAGTGAAGAAGGGCGAAGTCCTGTTCGTCATCGATCCACGTCCGTTCCAGGCTGAAGCCAACCGCGCCGAAGCGGCAGCCGGCTCGGCCCGCGCCAAGGCCGACCTGGCCAAGCTGGAGCTGGCCCGCGCCGAGAAACTGCTGGCCGACAAAGCCATCGCCCAGCGCGAATACGACGCCCTGGCGTCGAGCCTGAAGCAGCTGGACGCGGACACCCGCGCCGCGCAAGCGCAGTACGAAGCGGCCAAGCTGAACCTGAGCTACACCCAGGTGACGTCGCCGATCAACGGCCGCGTGTCGAAAGCGGAAATCACGCTGGGCAACCTGGTCGACGCTTCGGCGGTGCTGACGTCGGTGGTTTCGCTGGAGCGCATCTACGCCTCCTTCGACGGCGATGAAGAGACCTATCTGCGCGTCGGCGCCGCCGCCCACCAGGGCAAGCCGGCCACCGTCAAGATCGGCCTTGCCAACGAAACCGGCTTCCCGCACGAGGGCAAGCTGGAATTCGTCGACAACCAGCTCGATCCACGCAGCGGTTCGGTGCGCATGCGCGCCACCTTCACCAACACCGACGGCATGCTGGTGCCCGGCCTGTTCGCCCGCGTGCAGCTGGCCGGTTCCACCGGCGCCAAGTCGGCGCTGATGATCAACGACCGCGCCATCAGCACCGACCAGGACCGCAAGTTCGTGTTCGTGGTCGACAAGGACAACAAGGCCGAGTACCGCCCTGTGACCCTGGGACCTGCGATCGACGGCCTGCGCGTGGTGCGCGACGGTTTGAAGGCGGGCGAGAAGATCGTCGTCAACGGCCTGCAGCGGGTACGTCCCGGCGCGCCGATCACGCCGACCGTGGTCGCCATGGATTCCGATCCGCTGGCCGCCAACGTGGCGAAACCTGAAGTAAAAAAAGATGAAAAAGTAGCGGCGGTCGTTGCGAAGACCGGCACTTCCAAGGAATAAAAAAATATGAATATCTCTCGATTTTTTGTCGACAAGCCGATTTTTGCGGCTGTACTGTCGATCATTATCTTCGTCGCCGGCTTGATCGCCATCTTCAAGCTGCCGATCTCGGAGTACCCGGACGTGGTGCCGCCGTCGATCGTGGTGCGGGCCCAGTATCCGGGCGCGAATCCGAAGATCATCGCCGAAACCGTGGCCGCGCCGCTTGAGGAACAGATCAACGGCGTCGAGAACATGCTGTACATGTCCTCGCAAAACACCTCGGACGGCGCGCTGGCGCTGACCGTCACCTTCAAGATCGGCACCAACGTCGAGCAGGCCGAAACGCAAGTGCAGAACCGCGTCCAACGCGCGCTTCCGCGCCTGCCGGAAGAGGTGCGCCAGATCGGCGTGACGACCGTGAAGTCGTCGCCCAACCTGACCATGGTGGTCCACCTGCAATCGCCGAACGGCCGTTACGACGACCTGTATCTGCGTAACTACGCGGTGCTGAACATCAAGGACCAACTGGCCCGCCTGCCCGGCATGGGCGAGGTGCAGCTGTTCGGTTCGGGCGACTACGCGATGCGTGTATGGCTCGATCCACAGAAGGTGGCGCAGCGCGGCCTGACCGCCGGCGACGTCGTCGACGCGGTGCGCGAGCAGAACGTGCAGGTCGCCGCCGGTGTGATCGGCCAGGGCCCAAGCCAGGGCGCGGACTTCCAGCTGACCGTCAATACGCAAGGTCGTTTGAAGAGCCCGGAGGAATTCGGCAACATCATCCTCAAGACCAACGCCGACGGCGCGGTGACGCTGCTGAAGGATGTCGCCCGTCTTGAAATGGGTTCGAACTCGTACGCGCTCCGGTCCCTGCTGAACAACAAGTCGGCAGTGGCGATTCCTATTTTTGAAGCGCCGAACGCCAATGCGCTGCAACTGTCGACCGACGTTCGCGCGACCATGGCCCGCCTGTCGAAAGATTTCCCGGAAGGCGTCACGTACAGCGTTGTATATGACCCGACCCAATTCGTGCGCGAGTCGATCGACGCCGTGATCCACACCCTGATCGAAGCGGTCATCCTGGTGGCGCTGGTGGTGATCATCTTCCTGCAAACCTGGCGCGCCTCGCTGATCCCGCTGCTGGCGGTGCCGGTGTCGGTGGTCGGTACCTTCGCCGTGATGCTGGGCTTCGGCTTCTCGATCAACACGCTGTCGCTGTTCGGCCTGGTGCTGGCCATCGGTATCGTGGTCGATGACGCCATCGTGGTGGTGGAAAACGTCGAGCGGAATATCTCCAACGGCCTGACGCCGCATGACGCGACGATCCAGGCGATGAAAGAGGTGAGCGGTCCGATTATCGCCATCGCACTGGTACTGTGCGCCGTGTTCGTGCCGATCGCGTTTGTATCGGGCCTGTCCGGCCAGTTCTACAAGCAGTTCGCGCTGACCATCGCCATCTCGACCGTGATCTCGGCATTCAGTTCGCTGACCTTGGCTCCGGCCCTGGCCGCAACCCTGCTGCGCTCGCACGATGCACCGAAGGACGCGCTGACCCGCGGCATGGACAAGGTATTCGGTGGCTTCTTCAACTGGTTCAACCGCTTCTTCAACCGCGCTTCGGAGAACTACGAAGGCGGCGTGAAAGGCGCATTGAAACGCAAAGGCGGCTCGCTGATCGTGTACGCCGTGTTGGCGGTTGCCGCCGGCTTCATGTTCAAGGTGGTGCCTCCAGGTTTCGTGCCGCCGCAGGACAAGGGCTATCTGATCGGCTTCGCGCAATTGCCGGACGCCGCTTCGCTGGACCGTACCGACGCTGTGATCCGCAAGATGTCGGACATCGCCAAGGAAATTCCTGGCGTCGACAACTCGATCTCGTTCCCGGGCCTGTCGATCAATGGCTTCACCAACGCGCCTAACGCCGGTATCGTGTTTGTCGGCCTGAAACCGTTCGACCAGCGTACCAAGGCCAGCGAATCGGCCGAGGCGATCGCCGGCGAAATCAACAAGCGCATGGGCTCCATCGAAGGCGCCTTCGTGCTGGTGCTGTCGCCACCACCGGTCAGCGGCCTGGGTACCACCGGCGGCTTCAAGCTGATGATCGAGGACCGCGACAACCTGGGTTACGACGCCTTGTACAAGGCGGTGCAAGCGGTGCAGATGAAGGCATGGCAGAACCCGAAACTGGCCGGCGTCTTCTCGAGCTACCAGATCAACGTGCCGCAGCTGTTCGCCGACATCGACCGCGCCAAGGCCAAGCAATTGGGCGTGCCGCTGCAGACGATCTACCAGACCTTGCAGATCAATCTGGGTTCGCTGTATGTGAATGACTTCAACCAGTTTGGCCGTACCTACCAGGTGCGCGTCCAGGCGGACAAGCAGTTCCGTTCGCACGCTGAAGACATCGCCCAGCTGAAAGTCCGCAACAACAAGGGCGAGATGATCCCGCTGTCGTCGCTGATGCGCGTCAAGGACAGCTATGGTCCGGACCGCGTACAGCGCTACAACGCCTACGTCGCTGCTGAAATCAATGGCGGCGCCGCTCCTGGCGTATCGACCGGCGAAGCGCAGGCTGAAATGACCAAGATCGTCAACGAAGTCCTGCCGAAAGGTATCGGCTACGAATGGACCGAGCTGGTTTATCAGGACATCCTGTCCGGTAACACCATGATGTACGTGTTCCCGCTGTGCGTACTGCTGGTGTTCCTGGTGCTGGCAGCCCAGTACGAAAGCTGGACCCTGCCGCTGGCGGTGATCCTGATCGTGCCGATGTCGATCCTGTGCGCGCTGCTCGGCGTGAAGCTGACCCACGGCGACAACAACGTCTTTACGCAGATCGCGCTGTTCGTGCTGGTGGGCCTGGCCTCCAAGAACGCGATTCTGATCGTGGAGTTTGCACGCGAACTGGAACACCACGGCCGTACCATCGTCGAAGCGGCGCTGGAAGCATCCCGTCAGCGTCTGCGTCCGATCCTGATGACGTCGATCGCATTCATCATGGGCGTGCTGCCACTGGTGTTCTCGCACGGCGCCGGTTCGGAAATGCGTCATGCAATGGGTGTGGCGGTGTTTGCCGGCATGCTGGGCGTGACCTTCTTCGGCCTGTTCCTGACGCCGGTGTTCTACGTCCTGCTGCGCAAGCTGGCCGTACGCCTGGAGAAGAAGAAACCTGCCGTGGCCGGCGACGCCGCTGCGGTAAAACTGGAAGGGACTCACTAATATGAGCAACTCGATGAACAAACTGCAGATGATCGCCAAAGGTGTGGCGCCTGTATTGGCGGCCTTGCTGATGACCGCATGCGCTGCGCCGGAATTCAAGCAGCCTGCGATGGACGTGCCGGTCGCGTTCAAGGAATCGCAAGTGCCTGCGCCGGTGAAGGTCGCCGCCGACGGCAGCACCTGGAAACAGGCGCAAGCCGCCGAAGCGCAGCCGCGCGGCGAGTGGTGGCTGGCTTTCAACGATACGGCTCTCAATGAGCTGGTCGCCGAAGCCACCAAGGCCAACGCCAACCTGGCGGTGGCCGCGGCCCGCGTCAAGCAGGCCCGCGCCATCGCCGGCATCGCCGAGGCGGACCGCATTCCGCAGGTCGGCGTCAACGTCGGCGCGCAGCGCCAGCGCCAGTCCGACGTGGCGCTCGGCCTGCCGGCCGGTACGCCGGTCGCTCCGGGCAACGCCTTCAGCGCCAACCTGACGGCCAGCTACGAGGTCGACCTGTTCGGCCGCGTATCGTCGAACGTCAGCGCCGCCCGCAACGACGCCGCTTCCATGGAAGCGACTTACCGTTCGGTGCTGCTGTCGGTGCAGGCCGATGTGGCGCAGACTTACTTCCGTCTGCGCGCCACCGACGCCGAACTGGAAACGCTGAACCGCACGGTGCAAACCCGCGAAGAAAACGTCAAGGTCAACCAGCGTCGCTTCGACCTGGGCGACATCGGCGAATTCGACCTGTCGCGCGCCAAGACCGAGCTGGCCACGTCGCGTGCCGAAGCCATCGGCCTGCAACGCCAGCGCGTGACGACCGAGCATGCACTGGCGGTCCTGCTGGGCAAACCGGCGGCCAGCTACACGGCCGGCGCCAGCCCGCTGCTCGATACTTCGCTGCTGCCGGTGATCCCGGCGGGCTTGCCGTCGTCGCTGCTGGAGCGTCGTCCCGACATCGCTTCGGCGCAGCGCACGATGGAAGCGGCCAACGCCCGTATCGGCGTCGCCAAGTCGGCGATGTTCCCGGCGCTGACCTTGAACGCCAACGCCGGCGGCATTTCGAGCAATACCGTTGCCGACGTGTTCAAGTGGAGCAGTCGTTCGTGGGTGCTGGGCGCGCTGATGTCGATGCCGCTGATCGATGGTGGCCGCAACAAGGCCAATATCACGCGCAGCGAAGCGGCGCTTGAGGAATCGGTCGGCACCTATCGCCAGAGCGTGCTGGTGGCTTTCGCGGAAGTGGAAGACAACCTGGCGGGCCTGCGCATTCTGGCTGGCCAGACCGCGCAGATCGAAGATGCGGTAGTGTCGGCGCGCCGTTCCGCCGACCTGGCGCAGAAGCTGTATTCGGCCGGCCGTTCGAGCTACCTCGATCTGCTGGACGCGCAGCGCAACCTGGCGACGGTGGAACGCACCGCGGTGCAGTTGCGCGGCAATCGCGCAGTCACCACCGTGGCGCTGATCCGCGCCCTGGGCGGCGGCTGGGATGGCGCCAATGCCAATGCGGCAGCGAAGGTCGCGCAGCGATAAGCTGGATGACTAGTAAAAAAGCCTGTGCACGCGTGAGCGGCACAGGCTTTTTTTATGTGCGGTGGGCTGGGGGCCACCGCGTACTGCGGAATTACTTGGTGACGACTGGAGCTGGAGCAGCTGCTGCTTCGGCTTTCACGGCCTTGGCGTGGGCCTTGGCTTTGGTTTTGTGGGCCTTGGCGTGGGCATCGGCCTTGTCGGCTTTTTCGTCAGCCTTGGCGACGGCGACATCTTTCTTGGCTTCGGCTTCTACCTTGGCGGTCTTGGCTTCGGCTTTGACTTCAGCCTTGGTTTCTTTAGCGGTGGCTTTGGCGTCGGTCTTGGCTTCCTTGGCTTCGGCTTTCACGGCTGCAGGAGCTGCTGGAGCGGTTGCTGGGGTCTGTGCAAAAGCTGCAGTAGCGAACAGGCCGGCGATCAGGGTAGCGATAAGTTTGTTCATGATGAAATCCTCATTCAGGTTGATTTGGAGCCGGGACAATTCCCGTGTCACTGAGCAAAAAACGCGGCCCGCATCGCTGTCGTTGACGGGCTTTACATTCGCTTACAAGCTCTCCAGATTGCTTACATGTTGGCCAGCGCACGGAATGGTGGGGCGCGCGGGCCTAATCTGTCCGAATGAGAGACGCTCTTAAAACCTACAAGTCCAAGCGCAACTTCGCGATCACGCCCGAGCCGGCCGAAGGAGGGGAGGGCGGCGAGACGCTGGCCTTCGTCATTCAAAAGCACTGGGCCAGCCGCCTGCATTACGATTTCCGGCTGGAGCTCGATGGCGTGATGCTGAGTTGGGCCGTGCCCAAAGGCCCCAGCTACGATACCCACGACAAGCGCATGGCCGTGCATGTGGAAGACCATCCGATCGCCTACAACGATTTCGAAGGCACGATCCCGCCCAGGCAGTACGGCGCGGGCAAGGTGATCATCTGGGACCGGGGCGTGTGGCGGCCGCTGGGTGATCCGCGCAAGGCGCTGGCGGAGGGCAGCCTGAAGTTCGAACTGGCCGGATACAAGATGCATGGCCGCTGGGCGCTGGTGCGCATGAAGGGCAAGGGCGAGAAGCAGGAGCCGTGGCTGCTCATCAAGGAGAAGGATGACTACGCGCGGCCCGCCGATGAGTTCAGCGTGGTGGATGAGATGCCGGACAGCGTCAAGGCGCTGCCGCCGGCCGCGCCCAAGGCCGCCATGCCGGAAACGCTGTCGCCGCAACTGGCCACGCTGGTGGATGCGCCGCCGTCCTCGCCCGAAGACTGGCTATTCGAAATCAAGTTCGATGGCTACCGCCTGCTGGCGCGCATCGACGGCAAGGACATCCGCCTGATCACGCGCAACGGCAACGACTGGACGCATCGCCTGCAAACCCTGCGCGACGCCATCGCCAAAATGAAGCTGCCGAGCGGCTGGTACGACGGCGAAATCGTCGTCCACGACGACAATGGCCGCCCGGACTTCGGCCTGCTGCAAAACGCCTTCGACGAAAACAACCCGGCCGACATCGTCTATTTCCTGTTCGACATCCCGTTCCACGACGGCCGCGATCTGCGCCACGCGCCGCTGGAGCAGCGCCGCGCCATCCTGCAGGCGCTGCTCGACAAAAAGCCGGCCGACACCGTCCGCTTCAGCGCCGCGCTGGACGCAACGCCGCAGGAGATGATCGCGGCCGCGTGCAGCATGGGCCTGGAGGGCATCATCGGCAAGCGCCGCGACAGCGGCTACACCTCGCGCCGCAGCGGCAGCTGGATCAAGCTCAAATGCGGCCAGCGGCAGGAGTTCGTCATCGGCGGCTACACCGATCCGCAAGGCTCGCGCAGCGGCTTCGGCTCGCTGCTGCTGGGCACCTACGACCAGGACGGCAAGCTGCAATATGCGGGCAACGTCGGCAGCGGCTTCAACGCCGGCACGCTGCGCGACATCAAAAACAAAATGGACAAACTGGCGGCGGACAACAGCCCGTTCGCGCCGAATCGCGAGATCGACAAGAAAGCCCACTGGCTCAAGCCGGCGCTGGTGGCGGAGGTCAGCTTCGGCGAGTGGACGCATTCGGGCTCGATCCGCCACGCCGTCTTCAAAGGCCTGCGCAAGGACAAGCAGGCCGACGCCATCGTTCGCGAAGTGCCGGCCCATCTCAAGGAGCACGCAGACATGCAGCCAGCGAGCACAGTGCAGGGCAAGCTGCCCGCCACACTCAAGATCAGCAATCCCGATCGCGTGATCGACCGCCAAAGCGGCGCCACCAAGATCACGCTGGTGCGCTACTACGCGCTGGTCGGCGCGCTGATACTGCAGCACCTGAAGGGCCGCCCCGTATCGCTGGTGCGCGCGCCGGCCGGCGTCGGCGGCGAGTTGTTCTTCCAGAAGCACGCCGAGACCGGCAAGCTGCCCGGCGTTAAACACCTGGATCCCGCGCTCGATCCGGATCACCCGCCGATGCTGGAAATCGCCACCGAACGGGGTTTGTTGTCGGCAGCCCAGTGGAACATGGTGGAGCTGCACACGCAAAACGCCAACGCGTCCAGCTACGAAAAGCCCAATCGCATGGTGTTCGACCTCGATCCCGGCAAGGGCGTCACCTGGCCGCAGGTGCAGGAGGCGGCGCAGCTGATGCGCGCCTTCCTCGATCATCTGGGCCTGCCGGCCTTCCTGAAAACCAGCGGCGGCAAGGGCCTGCACGTGGTGGTGCCGGTGCGGCCGGGTTATGGCTGGGATGAGGTCAAGGCGTTTTCACAGGCCATCGTCGCCCACATGGCGGAGCATATTCCCGAGCGCTTCGTCCTGAAGAGCGGGCCGCGCAACCGGGTCGGCAAGATCTTCATCGACTATCTGCGCAACGGGCGGGGCGCCACCACGGTGGCCGCCTGGTCGGCGCGCAGCCGGCCCGGCCTGGGCATCTCGGTGCCGCTGGCGTGGGAGGAGCTGGATGGCCTGCATGGCGCCGACCAGTGGACCGTCGCCAATGTGCACGCGCGGCTCGATGTCGGCAATGCGCCGTGGGATGCCTACGAAAAATCCGCCAGGGGGCTGGCCACGGCGATGAAAGTCCTGGGGTTCAAGCCGGGCTCTTCATGAATGTTTTCATGGTGAAATTATTATTTTATCTTGACAACATGTGTTGTGAATGTTTTAATGGCGGCTTGATACTTAATTCAGGACCCCTGAGATGAAAAAGCTGCCCATTTTGTTAGCCGGTATGACCTTGATCGGCTCCGCCCAAGCGACCGTCTATCAATTTGATTTCACAGCAAAAATCCAGGAAATGGTCGAGTTTTCGCCGCAGACGTTCAACGGCGGCCCGGTTGCCTCCAGCAACCTGTCGGGCAGCACTGTGTCGGTTGGCGACAGCCTCACCGGACATTTCAGCTACGACACCGCGACCGGCGTGTTCAGCCAGTTCGGCGGCGGCACCATGTATGCCGCGCCAGCGGCCCAGAATAGCCTGGACGTCAGCATCGGCGGCGCCAGCATCGGCCTGAGCGGCGCGACCTACAGCAGCACCAATGTGCAGGTCGCCAACAACGCCGCCGCCCTGGGCGGCGCGGACAGCTTCGGCATCGCCAACGTCTCGGCCAATGCCTACGCCTCGCAGATGATGGCGGTGAGCTTCTTCGACAGATCCGGCCTGGCCCTGAGCGCGTCGACCATGCCGGGCCGGCTGGACTTCGCCAATTTTGGCCAGTCGAGCTTTTACTACACCTATTCCTCCAGCGCGACCCACGCAATGATGGGCGCGAACGGCGCACTGACGTCGGTGACGGTCACGCAAGTGCCAACAACTCCGGTTCCTGAGCCGGAAACCTACGCCATGCTGCTGGCCGGCCTGGCAGCGCTGAGCTGGAAAGCGCGCCGCCGTTAATTCGTAGCCGCTAAGCCGCCCCGGCGCGCGCGCGGGACGTGCTGCGCGCCGCGGGGCGCCTGGCCGTCGCCTTCGTTTTCGTCGGCGCACGGCTCGATTTCGCCGGCCGCTTGCCCAGGCTGTCCTGCAACAGCGCCACCAGATCCACCACGTTCGACGACCTGGCCGCCTTGGCCGCCGGCTCGGCGGTGGTGATGGTCTTGGTCTGGCCTGCCTTCACCTTCTTCTTCACCAGTGCCAGCACGTCATCCTTGTAGGTGTCGTGATACTGCTCCGGTTTCCACGCCTCGCTCATGCCCTCCACCAGCGACAGCGCCATCTGCAGCTCCTTGTCGCTGATGCCGGCCGCCTTCATCGTGGCGGGCGGCAGCTTCAATTCCTCCGCGCTGCGGATCTCGGCCGCATAGCGCAAGGTGTTCAGCACGATCTTGTCCTCCACGCAGACCAGCGCGCACAAGTGCTGCTTGGTGCGGATCACCACCGTGGCGATGCCGATCTTGCCGGCCTTGCGCAGCGTCTCGCGCAGCAGCGCGTACACCTTGGCGCCGCCGCGCGACGGCGCCAGGTAGTAGGGCTGCTGGTAGTAGGTCAGCGGCACCTCGGCGGCGTCGACGAAGGCCTGGATGTCGATGGTCTGCGTGGCCTCGACGTTGGCACGTTTGAGGTCCTCGTCGGACAGCACCACGTACTCGTTGTCCTCGTATTCATAGCCTTTGACGATATCGTCCCAGGTCACTTCCTTGCCGGTGTTCTTGTTGTAGCGCTTGTAGCCGACCGGCGAAAAGTCGCGCCGGTCCAGCATCGTCAGATCCAGCTCGTGCTCCTGCACGGCCGAATACATCTCGACCGGAATGTGCACCAGCCCGAAGCTGATAGCGCCTTTCCATAACGCGCGCGCGGCCATGGCATACTCCTTTAAAGTACACAGTATTTGCGGCTATGTGTCCTGTGACGGTGCGCTCGTTCACACATATGCGGCAAAATCGCGACGCCAATTAGTTACCTTGGGAAATAGTCTAGTCTTTAATACAAAAAATATTGCTAATTATGAACTTTATGTCACACTAGCACGGGGACAGATTTTTTTACATTAAAAAGCATGCGTAGGAGCAATATGATGGCGGACCGGACCACTAGCGTAGGTGTCTTTTTTAACGCCACTGGCGAGCGGCGCGCGGAGTTTCAGGCGTGCTGTGGAGAGTTGTTCTCCCAGCTGACCATGACCGAGCACGTCGACGCCACGGCCGCGGTCCTTGGCAAGCGCCATGTGGATCTGCTGGTGCTGGACCTGAATGGCTTCGAGCAGTTGAGCGAGCTGGCCGGCATCGGCGCGCTGATACGGGGCCGCGCCGGCGCGCCGGTGCTGGTGCTGTGCGCCTATGAGCACAGCGCCTGGCTGCCGGAGCTGATGACCTATGGCCAGTTCGACTATCGTATCTGCCCGGTGCTCAGCGACGAGCTGCAGCAGGCCGTGCAGCAGGCGCTGGCGGTGCCGGCCGATGCCGCCGCCGCCTTGCAGCAAACCTTGCTGGACAAGGAAAAGGAACTGCGCGACCTGCTGGGCGTGCAGCGCAGCCTGCAACGCGCGCTGAGCGGCATCGACACCATCGAATCGATGTCGGCGCAGATCTGCCTGGCGCTGTGCAATTTCCCCGGCGTGCGCCATACCGCCGTGCTGCACATGAAGGAGCGCGGCGACCTGCAACTGGTGGCGCAGGAATCGCGCAACCACCTGGACCTGGCGCGCCTGCTGCAGCGGCGCGACCGCCTGCTGCAATCGCCGCTGCGCGAGGTGTTCCCGCCGCTGCTGGCCGTATCGCGCGGCGAGATGGTGCTGCTGGACGCGCCGGAAAAAGCCGGCGACCCGGAACTGGCGATGCAGCTGCACGACCGTTGCGTGCGCATGGTGCTGGCGCTGCCGCTGCGCGCCGAGCCGGGCAGCGCTGAACTGGGCGCGATCTGCCTGATGTTCGACCGCCACATCACCTTCTCGCGCGAGCAGTTCGCCTGCTTCGCCAGCCTGGCGCAGTTTGTCAGCTTCGGCCTGGGCATGAGCGAATTGAAGCACCGGAATGAAGAATTGTCCGGCCAGATTACGCTGATGAGCACCGTCGACAGCGTCACCGGCGCCGCCAACCGCCGCGCCGGCGAGGACATGCTGGACAACGAAATCCGCCGCGCGCGCCGCTATGGCCTGCCGCTGGCGGTGCTGTCGTTCGATGTCGCCAGCTTCCAGTCTGAAAACGATTTATACGGTTCCCCGGTCGGCGCGCAGGCGCTGCGCGCGGTGGCGGACGTGGTCAAGGGCCGGCTGCGTACTTCGGACCTGCTGGCGCGCATGCGCGGCGAGGAGTTCCTGATCATCGCCACCCACACCGCGGCGGCCGACGCCATGCGCCTGGCGGAAAAACTGCGCGGCGCGATCGCCGAAGCGGACCTGCCGGGCAATGGCAACGTGGTGATCAGCCTGGGCGTGGCCCAGGTGGGGGCGGACGAGAGCAGCGCCACTGTCCTCGACCGCCTGGATGCGTCGCTGCACCGCGCCAAGCGCGCGGGCCGCAACTGCATCGACGCCGCGCAATAACGTTAGATCTTTTCCAGCACCGTCGCGATACCCTGGCCGCCGCCGATGCACTGGGCGGCCAGCGCATAGCGGCCGCCGGTGCGCGCCAGCAGCGCCGCCGCCTTGCCGGTGATGCGGGCGCCGGTGGCGCCCAGCGGATGGCCGATCGCCATGCCGCCGCCGTCGATATTCAACACCTCCGGCCGGATCCCCAGCTCGCGTACGCAGGCCAGCGCCTGCGAGGCGAAGGCTTCGTTAATTTCCGCCACATCGATATCGCTCGCCTGCAGGCCGGCCAGCTTCAGCGCCTTGCGCGTGGCCGGAATCGGACCGATGCCCATCAGCGCCGGATCGCAACCCACCGCCGCCATCGAGACGATGCGCGCGCTTGGCTTCAGGCCGTGCTTGCGGGCGAATTCCTCGCTGGTGACCAGCACCGCCGAAGCACCGTCGGTCAGCGGCGACGAGGTGCCGGCCGTGACCACGCCATGCTCGGGATCGAACACCGGCTTCAGCGCGGCCAGCGCTTCGACCGTGGTGGCGGGGCGGATGCAGCCGTCTTCTGCCACCACCTCGCCGGCGCCGGTGGTGATCGGCACGATTTCATCCTTCAACAAACCGGCGGCGCGGGCGCCGGCCGCCTTCTGGTGCGACTGGAACGCCAGCAGCTCCTGGTCGGCGCGCGACACCTCGTATTTGCGGGCGACGTTTTCGGCGGTGTCGCCCATGCTGATGTAGGCGTCGGTTTCCGCCAGCAGCCGCGGGTTGGGCGAGAAGTTGTAGCCGCCCTGCGGCACCATCGTCATCGATTCGACGCCGACGCACAGATAAGCCTCGCCCAGGCCGGCCTCGATCTGTGCGGCGGCGATATGGATCGCCGACATCGACGAGCCGCAGAAGCGGTTGATCGTCATGCCCGGCACCTCATGCGGGAAGCCGGCCAGCAGCGAGACGATGCGCGCCAGGTTGTTGCCCTGCGAGGATTCCGGGTAGGCGCAGCCGAGGATCACGTCGTCCAGCAGCTTCGGATCCAGGCCGGTGCGCTGCATCAGCCCCTGCACGACCTGGGCGCCCAAGTCGTCGGGACGGACTTCGGCCAGCTTGCCTTTGCGGGAGAAGTGGAAGGGGGAACGGGCATAGGCACTAATGACGGCTTTCATGGTTCAGCTCCTTTGATGATGATCGTAATGATTGATATATTACGCTCGTCATGTATGATGTCAATAGGGATGTATTGAAGGAGACCGAGATGAAAGTCAGCAGGGAACAAGTAGCGCTGAACCGCGAGCGCATCGTTGAAACGGCGGCGCGGCTGTTCCGCGAAAAAGGCTACGACGGCATCGGCGTGGCCGATCTGATGAAGAGCGCCGGCCTGACGCACGGCGGCTTCTACGGCCATTTCGCCTCGAAGGAAGACTTGCTGGCAGAGGCCGCCGCGCATGCGCTGAAAAAATCGGTGCAGCGCTGGGAAGGATATCTGGCCGAAGGGCGCGACACGGCGCTGGAGAAAATCAGCGACGGCTACCTGACCAGGCAGCATTGCGAGCATCCGGAGAAGGGCTGCTCGGTCACCGCGCTGGGCGCCGACATCGCGCGCCTCGGGCCCAAGGCGCGCCACGCGCTGACCGAGGGCGCTATCGGACAGATGGCGGTGCTGGAAGAGTTGATGCCGGGCGCGGATCCGGCGGCGCGGCGCAGGCAGGCGCTGGCTAGTTATGCCTCGATGGTTGGCGCCATCGTGCTGGCGCGCGCCGTCGATGACGAACAGCTGTCTGCGGAAATCCTGCAGGCAGTACAGCAATCGCTGCCTGCAGGATCGTAGCTTACGGGCTAGTCCGCCGCGTCAGAAGCGATGGCGCATGCCGACCTGGATGCCTTTGCTGGCCTCGCCCGGCTTGGAGGTAAATCCGCCCGAGGCGCTGGCGGCGCCGATCGCATACTGGCCATCGCCCTGATTCCTGATGTAGGCCGCCACCATGTACAAATCGGTGCGCTTGGACAGGTTGTGGTCGTAGCCCAGGGCGAACTGGGTGGCGTTGCTGCCGGACGCGGTCCGGTCCTGCTGGCGCGCCACCGAAGCCATGATGCGCCCGGCGCCGACCTGATAGTGCAAGCCGACCTGGGAGCTGGCGGCGTTCAGGTAGAAGGTGCGTACGAGCGTGCTGTGCAGTTGGCCCGCCAGCACCGGGCCGAGGGCCGGGCCGAAGGCGGCGAAGGTCGGGGCCAGGGCGGCGTCGGCGTACAGGATGATCACCGAGTTTTCGTTGCGCTGCCGGTGGTAGCCGGCGAACAGTTTCCAGTTGTCGATTTTGTAGGAACCGCCCAAGGTGGTGGTGATCAGGCCGGGATTGCCGAGTTGATCGGTGCCACGGTTGTAACCGAGGCCGACATCCACCCCGTTCGCCTTGTAGAACAGGTTGGCGCCCCATGAGCGTTTGTCCATGCCGATATAGCCCGAGTTCTCTGCGCCGTACATCACTGCGGCACTGATGCCGTTCGGCGTTTGCACCCGGTATTGTATCGATTTGTCGGAACGGATCGCTACGCCCGCAGTCAGCAAGCCGCCGGTGCCGCCGACGATGCCGCCCCAGCCACCGGCCGTGCCGGTTTCGAACACGTCGGCGTTGGCCAACACTTCATAGTCGGGGGTGTACATCCGTCCAAGCAGGACGGCGCCCACCGGCGTCACCAGGCCCACCATCGACGTGCGGTCGAACAGGGCGCCGTTGATGTTGACGTTGATCGCGGGCTGCAGCGCGCCTTGCACGCCAGCCAGCAGTTTGGCCGCGGTGGCTGCGCCGCCGGCGGCCGCCGGTACGGTGAAGTTCAAGCCTTTGGTCAGCGCGTAACCCTGGTTGCTGGACAAATTGCCCGCCTGATTGCTGCCATTGTCGAGCTGGACGCGCATCTCAAGGTTGAAGACGGCCTTGTAGCCGCCGCCCATGTCCTCCGTGCCCTTGAATCCAAGACGGGAACCGTCGGCGATGCCGCTGACCAGTTTGGTCCGGGCGTCGTTGCCGCCGTTGTTGACATACATCAGCCCGGCATCGGCAATCCCGTAGATTGCGACGGATGACTGGGCCAGGACGGGGACGGTGCAGCATGCCGCGACCATGCCGGCAAGTAATTTTGTTTTCATATGTCTCCATTAATTGTTTATTTTTATTTCGGTTTTAAACCGAACGTTCGTACTATTTAGAACGTTTCCTCAATATGCCTGTGCTGGCGGCACTTGTACAGAACGCCGCGTGTTGCGGGGAATTTGGAGTTGCAAAAGAGACACAAGCGCGGTTTTCTATCGTGACAGCAGCTGGTCTTATTTGAATTTCGTATATGTAAGAATAAAAAACGTCTAAGGCTGGGCCGCCCGTGCCCGATCGCGTAGACTGGCGGTATTTTCAAGCACCACGGACTGACAATGCTGCATTGGTTGAAGCACTACCGGCGCGAACTGCTGGCCGGCGACATCTCCGCCGGCCTGGTGGTGGCGATGATGATGATCCCGCAGGGCACCGCCTACGCATTGGTGGCTGGGTTGCCGCCGGTGGTTGGGATTTACGCCAGCATCCTGCCGCCGATCATCTACGCGCTGTTCGGCAGCAGCATGACGCAGTCGGTGGGGCCGATGGCCATCATCTCGCTGATGACGGCCACCGTCATCGGTCCGCTGGCGCCGGCCGGCTCCTCGCTGGCCGCGGTGCTGGCGGCGCAGCTGGCGCTGATCTCCGGCGCGGCGCTGCTGCTGTGCGGCGTGCTGCGCATGGGCTTCCTGGCCAACTTCTTTTCCCGTCCGGTGATGAGCGGCTTTACCGTCGGCTCGGCGCTGGTGATCGCCTACGACCAGCTGCATACTTTGCTCGGCGCCGGACTGCCGCAAGTGCACATGCCGAGCGCCGTGATGGGCGTCGGTTCGCTGCTGGTGCTGGTGCTGTCGAAACAATACCTGGCCGGCCTGCTGAAACGCTGCGGCATGAGCCCGGCGGCGGCCGATATCGCCGCCAAGCTGGCGCCGATGTTGGTGGTGTTGGCCGGCATCGTGCTGATGGCCACCACCGGCCTGGCCGAGATGGGCGTGCGCACCACCGGCGCCATTCCCGGCGGCCTGCCGCAGCTGAACCTGGCCAGCTCCAGCGCGCACTGGAAGCCGCTGCTGCAACCGGGGTTGCTGATCGGCTTTATCATTTTCCTGATGTCGATGTCGGCGGCGCAGTCGCTGGCGCTCAAGCGCAACGAAAAGCTGGTCAGCAACCATGAGCTGATCGGCCTGGGCGCGGCCAACGTCGCCAGCGCGCTGACCGGCGGCTTCCCCGTCACCGGCAGCCTGTCGCGCTCCGCCGTGAATTTCGCCGCCGGCGCCAACACGCCGCTGGCCAGCCTGATCACCGCCACGCTGCTGGCCTGCGCGCTGCTGGCGCCCACCGGCTGGCTGGCGCTGCTGCCGCTGCCGGTGCTGGCCGCGACCATCATCGTCGCCGTGCTCGGCCTGCTGGAACTGGACATCGTGCGCACCGCCTGGCAGTACGACCGTGGCGACGTGCTGGCCTGGGGCGCGACCTGCCTGGGCGTGCTGGTGCTGGGCGTGGAGGCGGGCGTGGTGATCGGCGTGGCGCTGTCGATGGGCACCCTGATCTGGCGCGCCAGCCGGCCGCACATCGCGGTGCTGGGCCGCATCGCCGGCACCGAGCATTTCCGCAATATCGAACGCTATCCGGCCGAAACCCAGCCGGAGCTGCTGGTGCTGCGCATCGACGCCAATCTGTTCTTCGGCAATATGGAAGCGGTGGTCGAGCGCATCGAGTGCGAACTGGCCACCCACGCCAGCGCGCGCCACCTGGTGCTGGTGATGACGGCGGTCAGCTCGATCGACACCACCGCGCTGTACGCGCTGTGCGAACTGAACCAGAGCCTGAAGCGGCGCGCCATCGGCCTGCACCTGGCCGAAGTGAAGGGGCCGGTACTGGACCGCCTGCGCAACAGCGCGCTGCTGCGCGAACTGAACGGACAGCTGTTCCTGAGCACGGCCATCGCCTGCGACCATTTACATACTGCCAAGGATGTTGCTTGAATGTGTAAAAACTTGCTGTTCCTGTAATTTAATCCTTTTGGGCAATTAAATGCATGGACTTCAGGTCGGTTTACTCCTATGATTTAAGTCGAAGCACCGTAGATTAACCCCAAAGAATGGTTTTCCGATGTTGGATCGACTTGCTCGCCGTGCAGGAAGAGTATCAATTGCCGTGTTCGTCAGCGTGACGCTGACCGCCGTGGTGACGCTGGTATTGACCACGTTTGCGCTGTACTTCTACCAGGTGGAGCGCGCCCAACGCTGGGAACAGCTGCACAAGACCCTGGCCAACAGCGCCGAGGAGCTGGCCGCCGCCGTGGCGCTGCCGGCCTGGAACTTCGACGAAACCCAGATCGTCACCATCATGAAGAGCGGCTTGAGCAACCGCGACCTGTATGCCAGCGCGGTCGCGCCGGTGGCCAGCAACCATCCCTTCATCATCACCCGCAACGACCAGGCGCAGCTGATCGCCACCAGCAGCATGCCGGACAATCCCGAGCTGCTGTCGGAGCGGCGCGCCATCGTCGCCGGCGGCCAGAACATCGGCGTCATCACCGTGTACGCCTCGCCGGCCGGCCTGATCGAGCAGCTGCGCCAGCGCCTGTACACCATCGCCGGCATGATCTTCGTGCTGGACGTGACGCTGGTGCTGAGCCTGTACCTGCTGCTGTGGCAGCTGATCCTCAAGCCGCTGACCACCATCGAACGCTACGCCGCCAACGTCAAGGCCGGCCAGAATCCGGGCGCCTTGCCGCCCAGCGACTGGTTCTTCGGCGAGCTGAAAACCCTGAACGGCTCGATCCGCGAGATGGTGCGCCTGATGGACAGCCGCTTCGTCGCCATGCACGCCAGCGAGGAGCGGTTGCAAATCGCCAGCAGCGCGGCGGCGATCGGCATCTGGGACTGGAATATTCCCAGCGACGAGGTGGTGTGGGACGAGCAGATGTACCGCCTGCACGGCGTCGAAGGCCGCAAGGTGGAACGGCCGTTCGAGCTGTGGCGCAGCATGATGCATCCGGACGACGCCATCCCGACCGAGGCGCTGCTGCGCCAGGCGCTGGAAGGCCGGGCGGAGTTCGACGTCGAATTCCGCGTGGTCTGGGCCGACGGTTCGGTGCACCACATCAAGGGCGACGCCATGATCTTCCGCGACGCCGACGGCCAGCCGGCGCGCATGGTCGGCGTCAACTACGACGTCACCGCCAGCCGCGTGGCCGAGCAGGAGCTGCGCCGCCACCGCATCCACCTGGAAGACCTGGTGGCCGAGCGCACCAACGCGCTGTCGGTCGCGGTGCTGCAGGCGCAGGCCGCCAACCAGGCCAAGAGCATCTTCCTGGCCAATATGAGCCACGAGCTGCGCACCCCGCTCAATTCCGTGATCGGCTTCTCGCGCCTGATGGCGGACTCCAAGAACATGCTGCCGGAAGAGAAGCGCAACCTGGCCATCATCCACCGCTCCGGCCAGCACCTGCTCACGCTGATCAACGACATCCTGGAACTGTCCAAGATCGAAGCCGGCCGCGCCGTCCTGCAAACCGAGGTGGTGGGCCTGGACGACATGCTGCAGGAAGTGATGGACATGGTCAGCATGCGCGCCGGCCAGACCGGCGTCGAGCTGGAACTGGACGCCGCCGGCCTGCCCGCCGGCGCCCGCGTGGACGGCACCAAGCTGCGCCAGGTGCTGCTCAACCTGATGTCCAACGCGGTCAAGTTCACCGGGCAGGGCAAGGTCACGCTGCGGGTGCGCGGCGCCATGCGCAATGGGCTCAAGGGCGGCCGCTGCGAGCTGGAATTCGCCGTCATCGACACCGGTCCAGGCATCTCGCCGGCCGACCAGGCGCGGATTTTCGAACCCTTCATCCAGGCCGAGGGGCCGGGCGCGCATGAAGGCACGGGCCTGGGCCTGACCATTTCGCGCGAATTCGTGCAGCTGATGGGCGGCGAGCTGACGGTGCAATCGGCGCCTGGCGCCGGCGCCACCTTCCGTTTCGCCATCGCGGTGCAGGTGGCCGACGGCGTGCCGTTCGACGGCGAGGACGATGAAGTGACGGCGCTGGCGCCGCCGCAGCGCGGCCGCCGCATCCTGGTGGCCGACGACAACGCCGACGGCTGCGCGTTGCTGGAAAGCCTGCTGCAGCCGCTGGGCTTCGAAGTGGCGGTGGTGGGCGATGGCGCGCAGGCGCTGGCGATGGTCGACGTCTGGCGGCCGGACCTGGTGTTCATGGATTGGCGCATGCCGGCGCTGGATGGCCTGAGCGCGACGCGCCAGATCCGCGCCAACGCCGCCGGCCCGCAGCCGAAGGTGGTGGTGCTGACCGCGTCCGCTTTTGCCGAGGAACGGGAAGAGGCGCTGGGCGCGGGCGCCGATGAATTCATGCGCAAGCCGGTCGAACAGGACCAGTTGTACGCGGTGCTGGAGCAGCAGCTGGGCGTGCAGTTCCAGCGCCGCCATCACAGCGCGCGCCTGCCCCTGCCGCCGCCGCTGTCGCGCGACGACCTGGGCTTGCTGGCGCCGGCCCTGCGCCAGCAGCTGAAAACCGCCTTGCAGGAGCTGAACCTGGCGCGGGTGGCGCTGTTATTGGCGCCCTTGCCGGTGGAGTTGGGAGAAGTGGTCGAACGCATCGAGCACATGATACGGCTGCACCAGTATCCGCAGCTGTGCGGTTTGCTGGACGAGGCGGGGAATGAGCTGGAAGCACAAGCCTGACGGGTATATCATAGTGGCAGCAAACCAGGCGAAAGAGCGTTACATGCATCGGGATTTGTCGGAACAACACACCAAGGGCGAAGTGCTGATCGTGGAAGACACGCCGGCCTCGCTCAAACTGCTGAGCGACCTGCTGACGGAGGCAGGCTACTACGTGCGCCAAGCGCCCAACGGCGAGCTGGCCCTGTGGACCGCGCAGTCACGTCCGCCGGAACTGATACTGCTGGACGTCCGCATGCCCGGCATCGACGGTTTCGAGGTATGCCGCCGCCTGAAGGCGTCGCCGGAGCTGAGCCAGGTGCCGGTGATCTTCCTGTCGGCCCAGCATGACACCGACGACAAGGTGCGCGGCTTCGCGCTGGGCGCGGTCGACTTTATCGCCAAGCCGTTCCAGGCCGAGGAAATCCTGGCCCGCACCGACGCCCACGTGCGGCTGGGCCGCGCCCAGCAGGCGCTGGCGGCCGAACGGGCCTTGCTGGAGGAGCGCGTGATCGAGCGCACCACCGAGCTGGCCGCGCTGGCGGCGTCGCTGGAAAAGGAAATCGAGCAGCGCCGCGCCAACGAAGAATTCATGCGTCTTTCCAGCCAGGTGTTCGAGGCGACCCAGGACGCCATCGTCGTCACCGACCGCGATGCGCGCATCGTCGCCACCAATCCCGCCTTCACCCAGATCTCCGGCTACAGCGCGGAAGAGGTGGTGGGGCAGAGCGTGGCGCTGCTGCACGCCGGCGAGCCGGACGCCAAGTCCTTCGAGCTGATGGCGCAGTCCATCGTCAAGACCGGCCACTGGTCGGGCGAGATCCTGGCGCGCCGCAAGAACGGCGACACCTATCCCGGCCTGCTGAGCGCCTCGGTGGTCAGGGACGAGCAGGGCCACGTGATCAACCACGTGGCGGTGTTCATGGACCTCACCGAGCGCAAGGCAGAGCAGCACCTGATCGATTTCCTGTCCAACCACGACGCCCTGACCGGCCTGCCGAACCGCCTGCTGGCGCGCCAGCGCTTCGAGCAGACGCTGGCCACGGCCAAGCGCGAGCACCGCTGCGTGGCCGTCATGTGCCTGGACCTGGACCGCTTCAAGAGCATCAACGATTCCTACGGCCACGACGTCGGCGACAAGGCGCTGCAGGTGGTGTCGAAGTTCCTGTCCGAGACCGTGCGCGAAGGCGACATCGTGACCCGTCAGGGCGGCGACGAATTCCAGATCATCGTGCCGGACGACGCCCAGCTGGGCGCGACGATGGCGCTGGCGCAGAAGATCCTGGGCGGCCTGCGCAAGGAACTGATGATCGACGGCCAGCAGATCACCGTCACCTCCAGCATCGGCATCGCCGTCAGCCTGACCGACGGCGACAGCTTCGATGAGCTGGTGCGCAACGGCGACACGGCGCTGTTCCGCGCCAAGGAGATCGGCCGCGACAACTACGCCTTCTTCACCGAGCGCATGGACGCGGAAATCCGCGACAAGCTGGCGATCCAGGGCCAGTTGCGCGGCGCCATCGCGCGCGACGAATTCGAGGTGCACTACCAGCCGCAAATGTGCCTGAAGACCGGCGCCATGCTGGGCGCGGAAGCGCTGCTGCGCTGGGATAACGTCGTGCTGGGCAAGGTGCCGCCGAACCGCTTCATCCCGCTGGCCGAGGAATACGGGTTGGTGAACTCGATCGGCGAATGGGTGCTGGAGAGCGTGTGCGCGCAGATCAAGGTGTGGCACGACCAGGGGCTGGGCGACATCAAGGTGTCGGTCAACCTGGCGGCCGGCCAGTTCGCCAACGACGCCACGGTGCCGTATGTGGAGAGCACGCTGCGCAAATTCGGCGTCGCACCCGAGTACCTGGGCCTGGAAATCACCGAAGGCACGGTGATGGGCGACCCTGACAAGGCGGTGGCGGCGCTGCGCCGCCTGAAGGCCATCGGCGTCAGCGTCTCGCTGGACGACTTCGGCACCGGCTATTCCAGCTTGAGCTACCTGAAGCGCTTCCCGATCGACGTGCTGAAGATCGATAAATCCTTCGTCGACGATGTGACCACCAATGCCAACGACGCCGCCATCGCGCTGTCGGTGATCTCGCTGGCGCACAACCTGAACATGCGTGTGATCGCCGAAGGCGTCGAGACCCGCGAGCAGGTGCAGTTCCTGACCGAACGCGGTTGCGACGAGATGCAGGGCTACTTCTTCAGCCGTCCCGTCAGCGCCGAAGCCTTCACCGCGCTGCTGCGCGAACACCGTAACTTGTTGGACATGTAATCAACCCTTCCCCTGGAGTGTTATGGAAAAGAAGTTCAGCGCCGCCATCGCAGGCGCATGCATGCTGTTAGCCGCAGTCACCATCGCCGCCCATGCCGATCCGGCGCCGGCCATCAAACCCGGCCCCGCCGACGCGCAGTTCAAAGCCATCTACACCCAGGAGTGGAAGTGGCGCATCAGCCAGAAACAGGAAGAGGATGAAGACGACGACAACGGCGTCTCCGCGTCGCTGCCACGCATCGACGCCGCCACCCAGGCCAAGCGGCTGGCGTACTGGCAGGGCGTGATGAAGAAGCTGGACGGCATCTCGCAGGACAAGCTGTCGGCGCCGGAGCGCATCAACTACCAGGTCTACAAGGCGCAGATCGCCGCGCTGATCGCCGGCCAGGTGTTCCGCGAATACGAGAAACCGTTGAACGCCGATTCGGCCTTCTGGTCGAATATGGCGTCCGGCGCGCGCAAGCCGCTGACCAATGAAAAGCAGTACCAGGACTATCTCAAGCAGCTGGCGGAGACGCCGCGCTACTTCGGCGAGGAGATGGACAATATGCGCGCCGGCCTGGCGCGCGGCTTCACGCCGCCCAAGGTCACGCTGATCGGCCGCGACTCGTCGATCACCTCCGTCACCGACGCCAAGACGCCGCAGGACACCGTGTTCTACCTGCCGTTCAAGTCCATGCCGGCCACCATGCCGGCGGCGCGGCAGGAAGCGCTGCGCGCGGAAGGCGTGAAGGCGATCCAGGCTTACGTGCTGCCGTCGTATGCCAAGCTGCTCAAGTTCATGCGCGAGGAGTATGTGCCGAAGGCGCGCGAGGCGCTGGCGGCCGAGAGCCTGCCGGACGGTAAAGCCTACTACCAGTCGAAGATCGTCGAGTTCACCACCACCGCGATGAGCGCGGACCAGATCCACAAGATCGGCCTGAGCGAAATGGCCAAGATCCGCGCCGAGATGCACGAGGTGATCAAGCAGACCGGCTTCGAGGGCGACCTGCCGGCCTTCCTGCAATTCCTGCGCACCGATTCGCGCTTCTACGCCAAGACGCCGGAAGAGCTGTTGATGCGCTCCGCCTGGGTGGCCAAGAAGTTCGACGCCAAGGTCGGCCAGTACTTCGGCTACCTGCCGCGCCGCCGCTTCGCCGTGATCCCGGTGCCGGACGACCAGGCGCCGTTCTACACCTCGGGCCGCGGCGGTCCGGGCGTCTACCTGGTCAACACCTACAACCTGCCGGCGCGCGCGCTGTATTCGATGCCGGCGCTGACGCTGCACGAATCGGCGCCGGGCCACGCGTTCCAGATGCCGGTGGCGATGGAGCAGAAGGGCCGTCCGCCGTTCCGCAACGCCTACATCTCGGCCTATGGCGAGGGCTGGGCGCTGTACTCGGAGCGCTTGGGCGTGGAGATGGGCATGTACGAAACGCCGTATGAGGTGTTCGGCATGTTGAGCTACCAGGCCTGGCGCGCATCGCGGCTGGTGGTCGACACGGGCATCCACAGCAAGGGCTGGACCCGCAAGCAGGCGCAGGACTACCTGCACGACAACACCGCGCTGTCCGACCACGAGATCGAGACGGAAGTGGACCGCTACATTTCGTGGCCGGGCCAGGCGCTGTCCTACTACCTGGGCGAGATGAGCATCATCAACGCGCGCAAGAAGGCCGAGGCGGCGCTGGGGACCAAGTTCGACATCCGCGCCTTCCACGACACGGTGCTGCAACTGGGCTCCGTGCCGCTGCCGGTGCTGGAGGCGCGCATCGACCTGTTCATCGCGGAAGGCGGCAAGAGCCCGTATCCGAACCTGGACTAGGCTGGGAGGGATGTTGTACCACGATGGTACAATTTCTCTCAACTGCATTCATTCTGCACGTTAGCGCCATGAAGCCATCTATTGCATTTGAAACTCACCGCGAAGCGATCCGTAGGATTGTGGAGGGCCATCGCGCCAGCAATCCCCGCGTGTTCGGTTCGGTACTTCAAGGTTGCGATACGGAAGACAGTGACCTGGATCTGTTGATCGATCCGACGTCTGATACCACGTTGTTCGATATAGGCGCCATCCGTCATGAACTCCTCGCATTATTGGGCGTGCCGGTCGATGTAATGACTCCGAAAGCTTTGCCGGAAAAATTCAGGGCAGCCGTGTTGGCGGAAGCAGTTCCGATATGAGTAAGGATAAGCAGCGCCTTATCGACTATTTGGAGCACATGCTCCAAGCGGTCGAACGTATCGCGCTACACCGAGCATTTGGATGAGCTCGTTTTTTTGCAGAATGAACTTGTACAAGATGCCGTGATCCGTAATCTGGAGATACTTGGTGAGGCAAGCAACAACATTCAGAAGTACCATCCGGAATTTGTAATGCAACATCCGGAATTACCGCTGGCATTCGCCTACCAGATGCGCAATGCAGTTGTTCATGGTTATTTCAATGTCGACTATGAAATTGTCTGGAAAACTATTCAAGCCGATCTTCCAGCGTTAAATGAACAGATCCGCAATGTCATTGTGGATATGGCGGGAGTCGGGTGATCTACTGACAAGGGCAGGTCCACGCTTTGCTCAGGCTGTCCACTCAACGGCTTCCAGCAGCCGTTGCAGTTTGACTGCCCGGTGTGCATTGACCATTTTCACAAAAGAGATCCTGCCCGCCAGGTAGGCGCGGAAGTCCGGGTGATTGTTGTGGTTCTGGGACGCAGGGCCGTGGCGCATACAGTTCGTCAGCGTGGCCTTTAGCTTGTCGTACTCGTCGCGCGCAATGTTGGGATGGGTGTTGACCACAACGCCCGTCAGCTGCTGGCGCGTTCCTTCGCGCATCAGCCGCGTCTTGCGGGTATTGATGCGGAAGCCCTCTTCGAGTGCGATGGCTGCGACCTGGATATGAAAGCGTTCCGCGGCGCGCGCAAAATCAAGATCGCCGGAAAATGCCAGGTCGTCGGCGTAGCGGCTGTAGGTCGCACCGAGCGAATGCGCCAGCGCTTCCAGGCGCAGGTCGAGACGGTAGGCGCACAGATTGGCCAGCGCGGGCGAGCATGGGGAGCCTTGCGGCAGGTGGGGTGACTTCAAGGCTTGGCGCTCGGCCCACGCGATTGAACCGCCTTCTTGCTGGTTCCGAAAAACTCCCTGCGGTGCGCGGTTCACGCAAATGCGTGCAAGCGTTCCGGCGACTTTGGATGGGTAGTCCAGTTTCTCAAACAGCGCATGGATGCGCGAGAGTTGTATGCTCGGGAAAAAATCCTTCAGGTCCATGCGGATGACGGCGTGCCGGCCCGCGTGCAGCGCGGCGTGCGAGACGCAGGAATGCCCACGTCGGAAGCCGTGGGCGGCTGGATGCGGCGGCAGTAAATCCAGTATCTGACGGAGTATCTTTTGCTGCAGACGGCGTAGCCGCGCTTTGGGAATTTCGATCAGGCGCAGGCCGCCGCTGCGTTTTGGCACCCAGCGGTAGTGGTAGTGCTGCAGGCGCGATTCCTTGTCGCCGGCAAGGCGCCATTGGTCGGCGAACCAATCGAGCGCGCCTACCGGTTCATCCAGCCAGGCAGCCAGGGCGCCGGCCGTGGGCAGTTCCGGCAGCGCGAGCGCGGCCACCCATGCGGCCGTCGGTGGGCGAATCGGCGGATCGATGCAATAGCGCCGTACTTCCGGCAGTTCCAGCCGTTCCTGCTCCGCGATGTCGTCGTCATCTTCGACGTCATCCTCGTCGTCATCGACGTCGCCGTCTCCGCGACCGAGCAGCTGCAAAAGGATGCCGGCGATTTCGTGCCGGCTGAAGTGATAGAAATTTTCGCCGGTCCGTTCGATGAGCGCCGCGCAGATCCTGGGCGTCCATAACGGCGACATACCGAAAACGCGGCCGCACGCTGCGGTCAGACCTGGCATGCTGCCGTCCGATGCCAGCATCGCGTCGGCCAACGCCAACACGGTAAGTTTTTCGATATTCATGCGTAGTGAAAAGGAGCGGAGAGCCTTCAACGAGTCTCGTGATGCGTGAGCTGTCTTGCGTGGTAACGCAACGCGGCTCATGCGGCGAAGTGCTGAGCATTCAATATCCCACGGGGTAGCCCCGTAGAGGCTGTCCCTGCACGCGGCAAAGACAGGCCGGCTTGAAGGATCCGCCCCGCCCACACGGTAGCGGAATTTTAATTAAAAATCAACAGTGGATGCAAGCTAACCGATCGGTAATTCGAACGTGACAATGCGTGTATTTCTGCACGACGCCGGGTGTGTAGAATCGCGCCCCTACAATCACCATCTTCTTCGGGCAGCACGTTGAAAAAATCGATACTCGCAGTAGCCATCGCCGGCGCCTTGCTGGCGCATACGTCCATCCAGGCCATTGAGCAGGCGCCGCCCTCACAGGCGCAGTCGCCGACGCCGGCCAAGCCGGTCAAGTCCGCCTTCTTCGAAGCCTTCACTGCCGCCGCCAAAGAAATCAATGCGGCGATGGGCGGCGAGACCGACATCGTGAAGCGGCTGGAGATTTTTTCGAAACTTGAGTTTTCGCCCGAACTGCGACCGAAGCTGAAGGATGTATTCGGCAGTGAGCGTGGAATTCCGGTGCTGCGTACCACCGGCCCCAAGGGACAGGTCATTTACACGACGAAGATGGTACCGCACACCTATCTGGACGAAAGTGCGGTGGCGTTTTCGTGGGCCGAACTCAATTCCAGGTCCGTCGTTAATAAAGCCGGCACCACGCTCGATGCCAAAGTGACTTGGCCATCCTTGTCCATTGTCGGCGCCTCGGCCAGCGGGACGGTAGAGAAAATGAGCATGGACCTGAAGCAGGCGCGCGCGAAGGACGGCCTTTGGTACGGCACCGTCGGGATGAAGGTGGGCGCAGTGGCGATGCGCGGGACCACGCCAGGTAGCTCCGAATTCAAGGAAACCGCCCGGCTGGAGGATATCGCCATCTCCGGCGGGCTTGCGCTCCACGGCAAGAAGGCCGACGCCAGCTATGCCTTCTCGATCAAGGCTATCGTGTTCGGCGGCGACCGCGTCGACCGCGCCAATTTCGGCGTGCGCGTGCTGAACCTGCCGGCGCAGGCGTTGGCGGACCTCGACCGTGAAATGAAAGAAGTACAGGGCAGCGGCCTGCCGGCTGACGCCCAGGCCGAGGTGATGATGAAGTCCATGAAGTCGTTCGGCAAGAGCATCGCGACGAGCGGCGCCAGCCTGGTGATCGACGATATCAGCGCCGCGTATCACGGGAACACTGCGTCGATCAAGGGCCGCGTCGATTTCGACAAGGTGGTGGAAGCCGATTTTGACACGCCGATTGAACTGGGCAAGAAGATCATCGCGCGCTTCGACGTGCGTCTGCCGGTGGCGATGGTGAACGATGTCTCGCGCCTGATCGCGAGCAAACAGGTGGATGCCTCGGCGCCCAACAGCGCCGAGCAGCTCGACCTGGCGGCCAAGAACATCGCCGGCCTGGTGATCGGCAAACTGGTGAACGAGGGCTTCGCCGTGATGGAGAAAGGCGAACTGCGTTCGACGATCGACATCAGGAACGGCAAGGTCACCTTCAACGGCAAGATCATTCCGATTCCCGGCATGCCGAACGGCGACCTGGTGCAGGTCTATCACAATGCGAAGGCGGCGCCTGCTGCTGTTCCAGCGCCGGTTTCTGCTCCAGCCCCGGCCAAGCAGTAAGCCTCAGCCGCGCAGCATGTCGCCCGCGATCCAGTCCAGCACTGGCGGGCGATGCGGCTTCCAGCCCAGCTGCGTGCGCGCCCTTTGTCCGCGCACGCGGCTGTTGGAGCCCAGGCCGTACGAGGCCATTTCATAGCCCCATTCTTCCTTGGCCTGATCCAGCGGCCAGTCCTGCGGCTCGCCCAGGTTCAGCGCGTGGGCGATGGCGGTGGTCATGTCGCGGAACGAAGCCTCGCCGCTTTCGACGAAGTAGAACGCGCCCGCTTCGGTCTTCTCCAGCGCCAGCAGATACAGGTCGACCACGTCGTCGATGTGGACGTTGGACCAGATGTTCAAACCGCGTCCCACGTGGCGCACGATACCGCTCTTGCGGGCCTGCTTGAGCAGGCGTGGCAGCTGTACGCTGTCGCGCGGCAGCGCGCCGTGGCCGTAGATCAGCGTATTGCACAGCACCGCCGAACGCACGCCCTTGCCGGCGGCGGCCAGCACCAGGTCGTCGATGGCGACGCGCGCGGCCTTGTCGGCGGTGGGGGCGGGGAGTTGGTCTTCGAAGTAGATGCGGTCCGTGCCTTCGCCGCCGGAGGCGTCGCCGACGATGCTGGAACCGCTGGTGTGCAGGAATACTTTGCCGGAGCCGGCCAGCGCGTCGACGAAGGCTTCGACGGCGGCGCGGTTGTCGCTGCTGGCGGCGTTGATGACGGCGTCCGCCGCCTGCGCCTGGGCGATCAGCAGATCGCGGTCGTTCAAGGTGCCGACTACGCCGGTCACGCCGATCCTGGCCAGTTCATCCAGTTGTTCCGGCTTGCGCACCAGGCCTGTTACCTGATGGCCTGCGCTTACCAGTCCCGCTGCGATCGAACCGCCGATGAAGCCTGCTGCGCCAGTGACGAATACTTTCATGCTGTGCTCACTAATCAAATCGAGAAGCAAACAGTATGGGCATGAACGCCGCGCGCAAACAGCCCGCGCGGCGCAAAGTACTCTTGATTGTCGGGCAAGGATCAGGCTTGAAGTATCAAGCTTGCCCTTTGCGTTGCTTGCGCTTGGCGACCACGCCCAGCACGGCCAGGCCGGCCAGCAGCATGGCGTAGGCGTCCGCTTCCGGCACCGGCGCGGCGGCCACGGCGAAGGACAGGTTGTCGGCGTAGCCGTCGTTGTAGGAGCCGGCGTTGCGGATCATGGTCAGCGTGATGCCGACGTTGAGCGTGCCGACCGGGATGTAGCCTTGCGTGTCGCGCAGCAGCAGGCCGATTTGGTTGCCGCGGTCGGTGTTGGAGACCGGGCCAATGCTGGCTTGGGACAGTGTCGCGCCGCCGCTGCCGAAGAAGGTCGCGGTCAGTTCGGCGTTGTCGTTCTGCGAGTCGTAGCCGCCCAGCCAGGCCGACAGGTCGAAGCGCGAGGCGCCGGTGTTGATCGCCGCGCTCAGTGCGGACAGGTCGATGGTCTGGCTGGCGCTGGTCTTGGCCGAGTAGCCGCCGCCGAAGAAGTAGGTGCCGCGAGCCGCAGGGCCTGGATCGGCAAGCGATGGGAAGCCGCCGGCAGCGCCGTAATTGACGACTTCAAAACCCGGCGTGGTGGCCCAGCCGGCGGTGTTGCCGGTTTCGGCATTGCCGTTGGCGATCAGGTTGGAACCGAAGGTGCTCGCTTGCGCGGCTGGCGCCAGCGCCAGGGCAACCGCCACGGCGGCTGCAAAAGTAGTGAATCGCATTGCTGTCCTTGAAGGATATGAAAAACGGTGCTTATTTTACATGCAAATTTGACATAGGTAAAACGCGACGCCGACATGCCGTGCACCGTTGTGGTGCGTGGGGCTCTCTTTGGTGCGAAAAATGTCTTTACGGCCGGTGTAGCCCGTAATTCAGCTGGCATGACGCTTGCATTACGTCAGGCATGCCCGATACCACCGCATCCAGAGAACTCGCCGCCAGCCACAGTGCATGGCAGGCCAGCCTCGCCCTCGGTTTTGCCGACGACGCCGGCACCACCCGGTTGTTCGACAATCGCCACTACGGCCCGCTGCGCGTGCAGAAGGCGCTATACCCGGAGGACGCCAAGGTGTGCCACGCCATCGTGGTCCATCCGCCGGGCGGCGTGGTGGGCGGCGACCAGCTGGCGATCACGGTCGGCGTTGGCGCGCAGGCGCATGCCTTCCTCACCACCCCCGGCGCCGCCAAGTGGTACAAGGCCAACGGCAAGGTGTCGCGCCAGAGCGTGCGCCTGAGCGTGGGCGCTGGCGCCGCACTCGAATGGCTGCCGCAAGAAACCATCTTTTTTGATACCGCTAACGTGGTGCTGGAGCAGCACGTCGAACTGGCCGCCGGCGCCACCTACATCGGCTGCGAGATCCTCTGCATGGGCCGGCGCGGCTCCGGCGAAACCTTCAACACCGGCACCGTGACCCAGCGCAGCAGCATACGCCGCGACGGTCGGTTGATCTGGTGGGAGCAGGGCGCGATGCTGGCCGCTCGCCTCGACAGCCCGCTGGCGCTGAACGGCAAGACCGTCTGCGCCACGCTGATCGCCGCCGGCAAGCCGCTCAGCGCCGCCGTGCTGGCCGAGATCCGCGCCGATATTCAAGCCGACGGCGAACACGTTTTCGGCGTCACGCAAACCAAGGGCGTGTTGGTCGCGCGCCACCTGGGCGACGACAGCGAAACCGCGCGCCGCCTGATGCTGACCGTATGGCGCCGTTTGCGCCCGTACCTGCTGGAGCGCGCGGCCGTCACGCCGCGCATCTGGCAAACCTGAGAGACACCATGGACCTGACACCAAGAGAAAAAGACAAGCTGCTGATTTTCACCGCCGGCATCGTGGCGGAACGCCGCCTCGCGCGCGGCCTGAAGCTGAACTATCCGGAAGCGGTGGCGCTGATCACCTGCGCCATCATGGAAGGTGCGCGCGACGGCAAGACCGTGGCGCAGCTGATGTCCGAAGGCACCCGCATCCTCACCCGCGCCGACGTCATGGAAGGCATACCCGAAATGATCCCCGACATCCAGGTCGAAGCCACGTTCCCCGACGGCAGCAAGCTGGTGACCGTCCATAACCCCATCCCCTAAAGGAGATCATCATGATCCCAGGCGAATACATACTCGAAGAGGGCGAGATCGGCCTCAATGAAGGCCGCGCCACCGCGACCGTCGTGGTGACCAACCAGGGCGACCGGCCGGTGCAGGTTGGCTCGCATTTCCATTTTTTTGAGGTCAACACGGAGCTCAAGTTCGAGCGCTGGAAGGCCTACGGCATGCGCCTGAATATCGCCGCCGGCACCGCTGTGCGTTTCGAACCGGGCCAGCAGCGCACGGTGGAACTGGTGAAGCTGGGCGGCGATCAAAAAGTCTACGGCTTCAATGGCAAAGTCATGGGCAAGCTCGATCCCAATCCATCGAAGGGCTGACATGGCTACAATCTCGCGCCGCGCCTACTCGGAAATGTTCGGCCCCACCAAGGGCGATCGCATCCGCCTGGCCGACACCGAACTGTTTATCGAAATCGAACACGATTACGCCACCTACGGCGAGGAAGTCAAATTCGGCGGCGGCAAAGTGATCCGCGACGGCATGGGCCAGTCGCAGCGCGTGGCCGCCGACGTGATGGACACGGTGATCACCAACGCGGTGATCGTCGACCACTGGGGCATCGTCAAGGCCGACATCGGCCTGAAAAGCGGCATGATCGCCGCCATCGGCAAGGCCGGAAATCCGGACATCCAGCCGAATGTGACGATGGCCATCGGCGGCGCCACCGAGATCATCGCCGGCGAAGGCATGATCGTCACCGCCGGCGGGGTCGACACGCACATCCACTTCATCTGCCCGCAGCAGATCGAGGAAGCGCTGATGAGCGGCGTCACCACCATGATAGGCGGCGGCACCGGTCCGTCGGCCGGCACCTCGGCCACCACCTGCACGCCGGGACCGTGGCACCTGCATTCGATGCTGGGCGCGGCCGACGCCTTCCCGATGAACCTGGGCTTCCTCGGCAAGGGCAATGTCTCGCTGCCGGAGCCGCTGGAAGAACAGGTGCGTGCCGGCGCCATCGGCCTGAAGCTGCACGAGGACTGGGGCAGCACCCCGGCCGCCATCGACAACTGCCTGTCCGTGGCGGACCGCATGGACGTGCAGGTCGCCATCCACAGCGATACGCTCAACGAAGGCGGCTACCTGGCCGATACGCTGGCCGCGTTCAAGGACCGCACCATCCACACCTTCCACACCGAAGGCGCGGGCGGCGGCCATGCGCCGGACATCATCGCGGCGGTGGGCGAATCGAACGTACTGCCGTCGTCGACCAATCCGACCCGCCCGTTCACCGTCAACACGCTGGACGAGCACCTGGACATGCTGATGGTATGCCACCACCTCGATGCGGCGATCGCCGAGGACGTGGCCTTCGCCGAGTCGCGCATCCGCCGCGAGACCATCGCGGCCGAGGACATCCTGCACGACATCGGCGCGATCTCGATGATGTCGTCCGATTCGCAGGCCATGGGCCGGGTCGGCGAAGTGGTGATGCGCACCTGGCAGACCGCGCACAAGATGAAGGTGCAGCGCGGTCCGCTGGCGCCGGATTCCTCGCGCAACGATAACTTCCGCGTCAAGCGCTACATCGCCAAGTACACGATCAACCCGGCCATCACGCACGGCATTGCGCACGCGGTGGGTTCGCTGGAAGTGGGCAAGATCGCCGACCTGGTGCTGTGGAAGCCGGCCTTCTTCGGCGTCAAGCCGCAGACGATTTTAAAGGGAGGCATGATCGCCGCCGCGCAGATGGGCGATCCGAATGCCTCGATCCCAACGCCGCAGCCGGTGCACTACCGGATGATGTTCGGCGCCTTTGGTGGCGGCTTGAAGAAGTCGTTCACCTTTGTCTCGCAGGCGGCGTTTGACGCCGGCATCGGCGACCAGCTCAAGTTGAACAAGACGCTGATCGTCGCCAAGAACATGCGCGCGCTGCGCAAGTCCGACATGATCCATAACGGCGCCACGCCGAAGATGAGTGTCGATCCCGAAACCTATGAAGTGCGCGCCGATGGCGAGTTGCTGGTCTGCGAAGCCGCAGCCACGCTGCCGATGGCGCAGCGCTATTTCCTCTTCTGACCATGCTGACACTACACACTAAAATCCCAAGCGCCGACAACATCGCGGCCCAACTGGTGCTGCCTTACGAGCTGCGCGAGAAATGCCGCCTGCGGGCCACGCTCGATACCGGCGAGGACGTCGCCGTCTTCACCGTGCGCGGCACCGTGCTGCGCGATGGCGACCTGCTGACCGGCGAAGACAAGCGCGTGGTCAAGGTGGTGGCCGCGCCGGAGCCGACCTACAAGATCACCTGTGCCGACGCGCACACCTTGCTGCGCTGCGCTTTTCATCTCGGTAACCGCCACACGCAGGCGCAGGTCGGCGACGGCTACCTGCGCATCCGCGCGGACGCGGTGCTGAAGGAGATGCTGGCCGGGCTGGGTGCGACGGTGGTGGAGGAGAAGGCCGCGTTCGAGCCGGAGTCCGGCGCGTATGGCGGCGGGCATGGGCACCACCACGAAGGCCCGCTGGCGCCTATCCCGCTGCGCCAAAAAATCCATCGGCCCGGCGACACCGAATGACTACCCTGACCACGTCATTCCGCATCGGCGGACCGCCGCGCAGGCGGGAATCCATGCTGAGCATGCCGACACGCGTTCTATGGATTCCCGCCTGCGCGGGAATGACGGCGTGATGCAAGCCGCCGCTCTGCTCCACCTGCTGCAATTCGCCAGTCCGGCCCTGCCGATCGGCGCGTACAGCTATTCGCAGGGGCTGGAGGCGGCGCTGGAAACCGGCATCGTCCACAACGCCGACACCGCGCGCGCCTGGATACTGCGCCATCTGCACGAAGTGGTCGCGCAGTGGGAGGCGCCGGTGTGCTGGCGCCTGATGCATGCCTGGTCGCGCCGCGACTGGCAGGCCGTCTCCGAATGGAGCGAGCGCTTCGTCGCCTCGCGCGACAGCGCCGAGTTCCGCGCCGAGACCATCCAGATGGGCTACTCGCTGACCAAGCTGGTGGCGGAACTGGGCTTCGTCGACGCCGAAATGCTGGCGCAGCTGCAGGGCCAAACGGAAGTCGCATTGCCGACCGCCTTTGCCTGCGCCGTCGCCGCGCTGGACATCCCGCACGACGCCGCCTTGCTGGCGATGCTGTTCGCGTGGGCCGAGAACCAGGTGCTGGTCTGCGTCAAATCCGTGCCGCTGGGGCAGGTGGCGGGCCAGCGCATTTTGCTGTCGCTGCGGGCAGACATCGAAGCCGCCGCCCTCCATGCGCAAACCGTCGCCGACGACGACATGAGCAACTGGGCGCCCGGCCTGTCGCTGCTGTCGATGCAGCATGAAGTGCAGTACAGCCGTTTATACAGATCTTAGAGAGAGACACATCATGACACCAACTTCCAATCCCCTGCGCGTCGGCATCGGCGGCCCGGTCGGTTCCGGCAAGACCGCCTTGTGCGAGATGCTGTGCAAAGGCATGCGCGATCATTTCGACATGGCCGTCATCACCAACGACATCTACACCAAGGAAGACATGGAGATCCTGCTGCGCGCCGACGCGCTGCCGGCCGAGCGCCTGATGGGCGTGGAGACCGGCGGTTGTCCGCACACGGCGATCCGCGAGGACGCGTCGATCAACCTTGAAGCAATCGCCCGCATGCAGGCCGACTTTCCCAATCTCGACCTGATCCTGGTGGAATCGGGCGGCGACAACCTGGCCGCCACCTTCAGCCCGGAGCTGTCGGACCTGACGATCTACGTGATCGACGTGGCCGGCGGCGAGAAGATCCCGCGTAAGGGCGGTCCCGGCATCACCCGTTCCGATCTGCTGATCATCAACAAGACCGACCTGGCGCCGCATGTCGGCGCCGACCTCGATGTGATGGCGCGCGACGCCAAGCAGCAGCGCGGCGCGCGGCCCTTCGTGTTCACCAATCTGCGCAGCGGCGACGGTGTGAAAGCCGTCATCGATTTCATCCGCGAGCAAGGCCTGCTCGGACAAACTCCACACTTTGCAAAGGAAATCCAATGAAGAAGCAACGCATCGCGGCGGCAGCCGTACTGGTACTGGCCTGCGCCGCCGCATCGGCCCACCCGCAAACGGGCGGCGCGCACACGCACGGTTTCTTCGACGGTTTCGTTCATCCGTTCACCGGTCTCGATCATTTGCTGGCGATGCTGGCGGTGGGGATCTGGAGCGCGCGCCAGTCCAGCGCGCAGTGGCTGCCGGCGACCTTCCTCGGCATGATGCTGGTCGGCGTGCTGACCGGCGTGGCGGGCCTGGCGATCCCCGGACTGGAAACCGGCATCGCGCTGACGGTGGCCTTGATGGGCGTGATGATCGCGGTGGCGGCGCGCTTGCCGGCGGCGATGGGCGCGCTGATGGTCGGCGCGTTCGCGCTCTTGCACGGCAACGCGCACGGCCACGAACTGCCGGAGGCCGCCAGCGCCATGGGCTTGCTGGCTGCCAGCGCGCTGCTGGTCTACGGGGGAAGGATGCTGGGCCGCGTGAGCCCGGCGCTGGCGCTGAAGATCTCCGGCGCCGCGATCGCCGCCACCGGCGTGATGCTGGCAGTGGCCTGAGAGTCGTCGTCCTCGCGTACGCGGGGACCCATGGAACGCCTGGCGGGACGCAAAGTATGGATTCCCGCCTGCGCGGGAATGACGGTCAGTCGCGCGTTTCGGTGCGGCGTTCCTGCAGCACGATGGGCGCCGCGTTGGCCGGATACAGGCCCTGGTGGCCGTCGAAGCCGGCGCGGATGGCGGCCAGGTCGGTTTCCTGGTCGCCGGTCAGGACCACATGGTCGACCAGGCCCAGCGTCTTATTCGGATAGTCGATATACACCAGCACCAGCGGCACCTTGGCCTCCAGCGCCAGATGATAGAAGCCGCTCTTCCAGTTAGGGCGATAGCCGCGCGTGCCTTCCGGCGTGATGCCGACCCAGTACCAATCGGCCGCGTTCATGCGCTGCGCCTGCAGCTTGATGGTGCCGCTCGGCGTGCCGCGCTCGACCGGCTCGCCACCCATCGCGCGGAACCATTTGCCCAGCACCGGTAATTTGAACAGCGAATCCTTGGCCAGCCAGCGGAACGGCAGGTTCAGCGCCCACTTGCCGAACAGCCCGATCATGAAATCCCAGTTGGACGTATGGGGATAGATCACGCAGATGCCGCGCGGGCCGGGCAGTGTGCGAAACAGCATGCGCCAGCCGAACAGGCCCAGGATGCGCAAGGCCGTGCGCTGGCCCCAGCCCGGCAGGTCCGCCGGCTTCAGTTGAAAATCGCTCATGTAGTTGATCCCGTCGTTATTTTTAACTTATTTTCACTATTGACAGGCTGGCATATCCCTCGTCAAAAAAACTGCGCAGGCATTCTATCTGGACGCCGGGGGCGCGGCAAGCTACTTGTGTTTGCTGAAATTGAAAGATTGAACTTTTTACATTGATTGCCGTCCAACGGTAATGACGAAAAAAACCATACTCTGCCTGGCACTCGGGAGTCCCGCCTTACCGGACACGCTCAACGCCGCAGTAGAGGGATGGGAAGTATACAGCGCGGTGACGCTGGTCGAGGCGCGCCGCCAGTTGAAGGCGCGTCCTATGCTGGTGGGCGTGCTGCTGGTGGAGGCGCATGACGAACAGTCGTGCGCCGCGATGGATGGCTTCCTGCACGAGCATTGGGATGTGCATTGGGTGGTGGTGCTGGATGCGCGGGCGCTGGAATCGCCGGCCTGGCGCCAGCTGGTGCACGACCACTGCGGCGACTTTCACACCTGGCCGCTGGATGCCCAGCGGCTGCGCCATACGCTGGGCCACGCGCACGGCCTGGCCGCGCTGCGCCGTCCGAATACGGGGCGCAGCCCGTCGCAGCAAGAGCCTGCGCTGACCGGACAATCGGCCGCCATCACCAGGCTGCGGCGGCAGATCGTCAAGGTGGCGGGCGCCAGCGCGCCGGTGCTGATCGGCGGCGAAAGCGGCAGCGGCAAGGAGCTGGCGGCGCAGGCCGTGCACGCGCACTCGCCGCGCCGCGCCGGCCCGTTCGTGCCCATCAATTGCGGCGCGATCCCGGCCTCGCTGATCCAGTCCGAACTGTTCGGCTACGAGCGCGGCGCCTTTACCGGCGCCGCGCGCGAGAAGCGCGGGCTGATCGAGACGGCGCAGGGCGGCTCCATTTTTCTCGACGAGATCGGCGACCTGCCGATGGAGCTGCAAGCCAACCTGCTGCGCTTCCTGCAGGAGAAGACCATCTACCGGCTCGGTTCCACCCGCAGCATCGCGGTCGATGTGCGGGTGATCGCGGCCTCGCACGTCAACCTGGCGCAGGCGGTGGCGCGTGGCGCCTTCCGCGAGGACCTGTACTACCGGCTCAATGTGCTGGCGCTGGATGTGCCGCCGTTGCGCGAGCGGCGCGAGGATCTGCTGCCGCTGGCCGAACAATTCTTCCACACGTATTCCAGCGAGCGGGCGCCGCGCGTCAGGGGCTTCAGCGGGCGGGCGGCGCAGGCGATCCGCGACTATGACTGGCCCGGCAATGTGCGCGAGCTGCTCAACCGCGTGCGGCGGGCGATGGTGATGGCCGAGGGACGGCTGATCCTGCCGCACGACCTGGGCCTGAGCGCGGAGCCGGCGCCGCGCATCGCCGCGCCGCTGGACGACGCCCGCATCCGCGCCGAACGCGACGCCATCGACGCCAGCCTGCAACGGGCCGGCCGCAACATCACGCTGGCGGCGCGCGACCTCGGTGTCTCGCGCATGACGCTCTATCGCCTGCTGGCCAAGCACGGCATCGCGGCGCCGTCGCGTGATTGTTACACCGCCGCGCCGCCGGCGAAATAGGGGCTGGCGCTGGGGCGGTCGGCGCGGCGTTGCTGCCGCGCTGTCACATCGGTGTGACGCCCAGCGCCAGGCAGTGCGCGCCAGCATCGGCGATGGATACCCGGCGGTGTCGAATTGTCCCGTGTTTTCAACGGTTTGCGTGCGCGGCGCCGATGCTGGCATCAAGTTTGCGAAAGAGGGGAGGGCCGGGAGATCGGTCCCCTGGCAACCATTCAATCAACCGTACAACTTGTTAGGTAGGGAGCAGCTATGAAGAAAACATTGATCAGCGCGGCCATCGCGCTGGCGTTTGGCGCAAGTGCAGCGTTTGCACAAACCACTACGCCACCGACGACGGCAACGACGCAATCCGGCGCCGGCGCCCACGCGAACGACAACGCCTCTGCGGTCCAGGACAGCAGCAACAAGAACAACAATAACAACAGCACCGGCGGCGCGAGCGCCAGCCAGATCGGCGCCGTGGCGGCCAACAACGGCGGCACGGCCTCCTCTTCGCTTGCCAATTCGTACAACACCTCGTCGGCTACCGCCACCAGTAGCCTGACTGGCAACGTCAACAATAATACCGTGCAAAACATCGGCAACATTGCTGACAACCACGGCTCGACTACCGGCGGCGCAGGCGGCGCCGGCACCGGCGGCGGGGCCACGGGCGGCGCGGCCGCCGGCACCGGCGGCCTGGGCGGAAACAGCACCGGCGGCAATGGTGCGGCTGGCGGCTTGGGCGGCAACGCCACCAACGGC